>CASFRN010000164.1 GCA_949296855.1 uncultured Bacteroides sp.
CAGATGTATTGTCATCCTGAGCGCAGCGAAGGATCTCGTGTACATCCACGTGGGCGCATTCGAGATGCTTCACTACGTTCAGCATGACAAAAGCTTTTTCGCAATTCATTTCTGATTGACTATAATAGTGAAGAAACGTTTCTTCACGCCTCCGAAGGGCTCGGTTTATGTGCCGAAACGTTTCTTCACGCCTCCGAAGGGCTCGATTTATGTGCCGAAGCGTTTCTTCACGCCTCCGTAGGGCTCGATTTATGTGCCGAAGCGTTTCTTCACGTTTCCGTAGGGCTCGGTTGGTGTGCCGAAGCGTTTCTTCACGTTTCCGAAGGGCTCGGTTGGTGTGCCGAAGCGTTTCTTCACGTTTCTGAAGGGCTTGGGAATGTTCCCAACGATTGTTGGCAGCATTTTCGAGTGCTCGGCTGATGAAATAAACTGATTTTTTATATGCAACAACGATTTATAAAGAAAGAAAATAATCCTCGCCTGCTGCTTTTCTTTGCGGGCTGGGGCAGTGACGAACGGTTGTTCGACCGTCCGGTGGCGGACGGGTATGATTATTTATTGTGTTTTGATTACCGCTCGCCGGATTTCGATTACGCTTTGCTGGACGGTTATCGCGAGATTCGGCTATTGGCTTGGTCGATGGGCGTATGGGCGGCGGGGCAGACGTTGGCAGGGCGTGACTATCCGTGGCAGATGAGGCTTGCCGTGGGCGGTACGCCGTTTCCGATAGATGATTGCAGGGGGATTCCCGAAGCGGTTTTCCGGGGCACGTTGGCGCATTTCTCCGATGCGGCTTTGGTGCGCTTCCGCCGGCGCATTTGCGGGACGGCGGAGCAGGTG
This sequence comes from uncultured Bacteroides sp., assembly GCA_949296855.1. GTDB lineage: Bacteria > Bacteroidota > Bacteroidia > Bacteroidales > Bacteroidaceae > Phocaeicola. The sequence continues at coordinate 841 of CASFRN010000164.1, forward strand.
AAGGAATTCCTCTCGCACCGCCCTTATCGTCCCGTGGAAGAGTTGCGCGAAGAATTGCAGGCGTTAGCAGCCTGTGCGTGCCGTCCGTCCGCTTCTTTTGTCTGGGACAAGGCTATCATCGGGACGCGCGACAAGGTATTTCCGCCTGCCAATCAGCGCGAGGCGTGGCGGGATGTGGAGGTCATCGAACGGGACGTGGAGCATTACGACGGCGGGCTGTTCGACCGCTTGCTTTCGGGAGAGGAGGATGTATGGACAAAGCCTTAATCCGCAGCCGCTTCGCCAAGGCTTCGGGCAGTTACTTGGGTCAGGCAACGGTGCAGCGCGGCATTGCCCTTCGGATGGCGGACTTGATTGGGCAGTATGTGCCGGCGGAGTCGCATCGGCGGGTGCTCGAAATCGGGTGCGGGACGGGCTTGTTCACCCGTGCCTACCTGCGCCGCTGGCATCCCGAACGGATGTTGCTGAACGACCTTTGCCCCGAAATGGAGCCTTTCTTGCGCGATGTGTTGCGCCCGGAGGTTTCTTTTTCGGCAAGCGATGCCGAGCGGCTGGAGTTTCCCGGCGGTCAGAATCTGATAGTGTCGTGCTCGGCTTTGCAATGGTTCGATGCGCCCGAACGTTTCCTGTGCGGATGCAAAGGCTTGTTGGAGGAAGGCGGCTATTTGGCTTTCAGCACCTTCGGCAGGCAGAACGCGCAAGAGATACGGGCGTTGACATCGGATGCGCTTCCCTACCGTTCGCTGGAGGAGCTGGCGGGTGCGCTTTCGGATACGTATCGGGTGGTCTATGCTTCCGAGGAAGAGGTGAGGCTTTCGTTCCCGTCTCCGTTGGAAGTCTTGCGCCACCTGAAAGCCACGGGCGTGACGGGCATCCGCAGTTGTACGTGGACCAAGACTCAGCTGGCTTCTTTCTGCCGTAGCTATGCAGAGCGTTACGCGGCACCCGACGGAACGGTTCCGCTGACGTATCATCCGATGTATGTGATTTGTAGAAAGTATTAGTCGAAAACGCAGATTAACGCAGATTTTCGCAAATCTTATTATTGATATTTTTTATCCGCGTTAATCTGCGGCAATCTGCGTTTCAATAAAAAATAGAAAAGAAATGAAAGACAATGTATATTTTGTGAGTGGCATCGACACCAATATCGGCAAAAGCTATGCCACAGGTTATTTAGCGCGGAAATGGAACGAGGCGGGCATCCGCACCATTACGCAGAAGCTCGTACAGACGGGCAATGAGGACGTTTCGGAAGACATCGAGCTGCATCGCCGCCTGATGGGGACGGGCTGGCTTCCCGAAGACCGGGAGAAACTGACCATGCCCGAAATATTCAGCTATCCCTGTTCGCCGCACTTGGCAGCCGAGATAGACCGCCGTCCGATTGATTTCGGCAAGATAGAGCGGGCGACGGAAACGCTCAGCGAACGCTATGATGCCGTTTTGTTAGAAGGGGCTGGGGGACTGATGGTGCCCTTGACCCGCGATTTGCTGACCATTGATTACGTTGCCATCCACCGCTATCCGTTGGTATTCGTCACTTCGGGCAGGTTGGGCAGCATCAATCATCTGTTGCTGAACTTAGAGGCAATCGGGCGGCGAGGCATCCGCTTGCATACATTGGTTTATAATCTCTTCCCCGAAGAAGATGATGCCTTGATCCGGCAGGACACCGAGGAACACATCCGTCATCTGTTGCGGAAGGAGTATCCCGATACCCGGCTGGAGGTGGTGCCGTGCCTTTGAATTATGCTCGTGCATCATCTTTATGTATGCTGTATAATCAGATATAGAGACGTAAAAGCGCATAAATTTATCTATGTGCTTTTGCGTCTCTGCGCTTAATGTGCGATTGTATCTTGCGAAAAAATATATAAATTCATATAAGTCTGTAATGCTTTCGAGATAGAGTGTTTCAAAATGTCATTTCATATAATACGCTGTGCATTAACTGTTTATTCTTGATTTGTGACAAAATGATACAACTAAAATATTTTTTGAAACAATAACAGGAAAGGGAACCTTTGCGAAAAGTTTTATTTTCTCTACTTTTGAACTATACCGATTATAATCCGATGTCTGAGTCGGATTATTGATGCAGTATCATATAATATATAAGTAGAAATTATGGAACTTACAACCAATCGTTTTATCGTATCGAGTCAAGCGGTAATTGCTGGGGCTGGAGCTTATATGGTCAATGAGAAACATTTGATTATAGAAGATGCTTCGGATCGGAATCTGTTTGTGTACCGTTATGCTGCGGGTGCGCAATTCAATGTCAGCCGGAAGTTACAGAATAATGTGATTTGCGGTTTAGTTGCATTGACCGATGACCCTTCTTCACCGGGTGATAAGATGTTGGCACCGAATGCTACGCTTATAAATAAAGGTATCATTGATATTCATTTCAAGGATTTGTATGCGAATCATGTCCGCAACGAGCAACAACAAGGTGAGGCTTACCAAGTGGATGCGTTGCGAGGGTATGCGATGGCTGCCGGTGCTAATTCGGTATTGATAAATGAAGGTATCATTAATGTCTATATGGATCACGATGCGGATGCCGAAACTACGATGTACTGTTGTGCGATGTGGGCGGAAGCCGATTCGATGCTGGTCAATAAGGGTGAAATCCATTTTTATGGTAATGGCTCTTGGCAAGCGTTAGTGCGTGGAGTAGGAGGTGTTGCCGACCATTTGCATGTAGTGAATGAAGGTCTGATTACGGTAGATGTGAATCGGGCTTTCCAGACCCGTGTGTTGCATACAGCCGGGATGTATGGTTCGCTTTGGAATAAAGGACGAATCGAGGTGCGTGTGGCAGGTCGGGTAATGACGATGGGAAGTGTGACGAGTACGCAGATGCAGAATGACGGAGAGATTGAAGTGACATCGCTGGCTACGCTGATAGAGGGGAAGATTCCTTATCTGTTCAATTTTCCTCCGATGGCTACGGGTATGTATGAGCATTTCCGTCCGGGTGTGATGCTGCCAGCTCCTATTGTAAACCGTGGTTCTATTAAAGTGCATTTAGTGGGTAGCGAAGCTTCCGGTCCCGATGCGATTGCTTTCGGATTCTATTATCAGATGGAGAATCAGGATCATGGTGAGACTCCGGTGCGTGTGGCGGTGAATGAGGGGACGGTAGAGGTGACTCAGGAAGGCCCTGCGGAATACGTCACAGGAGAATTGGGCGTGAATATGCAATTGAAGGAAGACAATCCGGTGAAGCTGAAAATCGGTACATGGAAAACTCGTAATCGTGATTTTGCACAAGCACATGATTTATTCGTTTGCCAAAGCGCTTGTTTCGATTTCTCTGAATTGGATTTGCAATTGGAAGACGGTGAAAGCTTGCCCGATGTCTCGGATTTGGTGTATCAGTTGCCGGTTGCTTCCCAAAGAGGTGACACGTGTGAGATTGTAAAATAAGAATTTGTATTAATCATATTAAAATCAAGAAGATTATGGACAACAAGATGGTTATCAATCACAAGGAAGTAGAGAAAGTAGATATGGGTAAGGGTGTAATCCGTCAGGATTTCGCGATGGGAAAGAACTTGAACGTATTGCATTGGAATATGTCCGACCAAAGTGTGGTGGGTATGCATACCCATCCGCAGGAACAATTCGGCTATGTGATTAAAGGCGGCTTCCGTCTTACTATCGGCGACAAGGAATATGAACTGAAAGAAGGAGACGCTTATTTGGTTCCTGCCGACATTCCTCATGGATTTGTGGCAATAGGCGAGACAGAAGCCATAGATGTATTTGCTCCGGTGAAGACTGTATTCCCGTGGGATAAATAAGGATTCTTGTTATAACGCTTTACGATGTTACAATGAAGAAACTCATTGAATTATGGATTTTAGGGGCATTGCTGTTTGCCGTATCGTCTTGTTCGGAAGACGATGATCCTGTTTTCGTGCCAAAAGAAGAGGAAGAAATCTTGATAACGGGCGAGTCGGGAACTACCGTGGTCAATACGAAAGACATCGTGTTGGGCGTGGGCGAAGAAGATGTGGCATTTGAAATGTCTTCCACCATTCTAACAACGAGTGGACGTGTGACAGAGACCACGCTTAATTGTTGTGCAATGGCTGCTATTAATCTTACGGATGATGGCGGAATACCTAAAATGGATACATTGCATAAAGTGAAAGATGTGGTGCTTATCAATCGGGGGACCATAACCATTCATACCAAGGATATGGTGGAACGGTATAAAGACCTGATTCAGACTCCTGAGGATAAGGAACGTCCTTACACATATCTTCGATTGCTTGCGATGTTTGCCGGAGAGAACAGCACGATTATTAACGAGGGAGTTATCAATGTGTATTTTGACCACGATCCGTCCGTCACTTCTACGATTTATGTGATGGGAATGAACGGAGGTGAAAATGCTTCTATGATTAATAACGGTGAAATCCATTTTTATGGTACTGGTTCTGTGGCTACCCGTTTGCGTGGTATGGCTACATTCGGTAATGGCATATCCGCATTCAATAACGGTATTATGACCGCAGAATTGGAGATATGTGAAGATGCCCGTTTGATTACGACAGGCGGCAACGACTCGAATGTGATAAACGATGGGGTGATGCGGATGCACGTGCCAGGTTATGCGCTTTGCATGACCCGCTACGGCAACTCCAATCTGATAAACAACAACGAGGTGGAAATGACCTTAGTGGATATGCCGGAAGGCTATACAGCGGTTGGGAACGGAACATCTCCGGTAGTGTGTGCCATGTATGACCCGTTAGCGGGCGGAAGTACGCAAAAACCGCCCTTGATAAACCGAGGCACTATCCGTATTACTGTTGAAGGTAGCGAACGTTCTAATCCTGTTACTCAAGGTTATGGTATGTTTTGCGAACTGATGAGTGCCGGAGGCGGAAAAACGCAAGTGGGTGTCATCAATGACGGGCGCATTGAAGTGAAGCAAAGCAGTCCTATCCCTTTCAAAGTGGCGGAAGCCGGATTCGTTACGCGCGCTACGGTGAAAAACGAAGTTTGTATGGTGAAATTAGGACGTTGGAATACCACGTTGCGCGACTTTAGCCAAACTCACGATTTGTTCTTAGGCTTAGGTGTCAATGTGGATTTCGGAGGCAGTGACTTGTTTTTGAGTAAAGCCGAAGGGTATGTGGACGGTACTTCCTATAGTGTGGATCCGGAAGCGTTAGTTTACAATGCGGGAGGTTCTATGTTCCGGTATGAGTATTCCGGTTACGAAAACTTCAATGTACAGGCAGCTGATGCAAGCAGTGTCAATTTGGTATGGGATAAAGAAAATAACCAAGTTTCGTTATTTGGGAAATAAGGAGTAAATGAAAGAAAGGATTGAATGAAATGGAAAATATAGTAACAAAAAGTATCTGCGTAGGAAGCGCGGGATATTATGTCAACCGTGAACATTTGGTTATCAGCAAGCCAGAGGCAAGTAACATAGCAGACATTACCGAACAGGCAATAGCTGCCGGTAAAGTATTGAAAGGCCGTAATATTGTTCTTTATGCGTTGGCGGCATTGATGGATGACGAGGAAAATCCGGGGCAACAACACTTGGCTCCGAACGCAACACTCATCAACGAAGGCATTATCGAGATACACATGCACGATATTGTTGACGCTTATAAGGGGCAGGTAAAGGCTACGCCTGATGACCCGAACGGTACGTACCGTTTTGTGAAATGTTTTGCTATGGCAGCCGGCAAGGATTCGACCATCATCAATGAAGGGATCATCCGTATCTATTTCGACCAAGACCGGGATTTAGAGACGGCTGTATATGGAGAAACGTTATTGGCAGGCGAAAATTCTACTGTCATAAACAATGGAATCATCGAATTGTTGGGAAACGGTTCGTTTGATACGCAGACCCGTGTCATCGCCCTTCCTGTCAACAACGTGACTATTATTAATAACGGGAAAATCAATGTGGATATTGAAAAAGCTTCTACCGTCCGTGTCTTGGCTACAACAGGTATCGGAGGTACGATTGCCAATTACGGTTCTATCAAAATCAATTCGACCGGAAGAATCATGACCATCGCCCGTTTGGCCAATACCCATTTGATTAATGCCGGAGATATTGACATCGTTTCGCGGGCGCATTTCATTGTCAACAAGGTGTCGTTCTTGTTTCAGTCTTATCCGTTGGCGTGTGCTTTTTATGAACATTGCTTGCCGAATACCCAGCTTGTTCCTCCTTTGGTCAATAAGGGTACGGTGAAGATTCACTTGGAAGGAAGCGAGGCTTCTACTCCGAAAGCGGTTGCATTCGGTATTTATAGTGAGATGGTGGGCAAGGAAGAGCATATCCATCGCATGGAAAATACGGGTTCGATTACGGTGACTAAGTCAGGACCGTACGATTTCTTGGTAGCGGAGGTGGGTGTAAATGCTCAGTCGGCTAAAGATTTCCCTTATCAAGTAGAAATAGGCGAATGGCATACAGCAGCCCGTGACCTTGCGGAAACGAAAGACTTGTTCGTATGCAATAGCGGTATCTTCAATTTCAAGAATACCCGCTTGATGCTGACGGGAGGCAATGCTGCATCGGAGGTGAGAGCTGAGGATTTGGTTTATCAGCGCGGTGAAGCGGCAGAGCGTGGCGATACCTTCCAAGTGCTGAATGCGGATAAAGTGGTTATTAACTAAGTAAGAGATAAAAAACAGGCTTGCCTGTATGTTTAATTTAATTATTTATAAAAGTTATGGCAAAGAAAGTATTGATTATCGCGACTAATTACGGTTCATGGGGTGAAGAATTGCAAGCTCCGTGGGATGCTTGTAAGAAAGCAGGTTTTGAAGTGACATTGGCTACTCCTCAGGGAAAGAAGCCTCTGCCTTTCCAAATCAGCGTTGACCCGGATTTCGTAGACGGTGTACAGAACATCAAGACAAATCCGAAAGAAGTTTGCGACCGTTGCAAGGAATTGGTAGATGGAGAAGAATGGGCACATCCGTTGAAGTTCTCTGAAGTAAATATGGATGATTATGACGCTATCGCTTTGACCGGAGGTCCGGGTGCTATGTTGGATATGTGTAATTGCTGGGAACTCCATAAGTTGATTATGGATGCTTACAAGAGCGGCAAGATTGTAGCTGCATTGTGCTATGCCGTATCTACTTTGGTGTTCTTGCGCGATCCGGAAAACGACTATAAGTCTATCGTTTACGGCAAGAAGATTTGTGCTCATCCGCGTGCATGGGACTTCTATGGCCCGGGTATGGCAATGTCATACGAACTGTATGGCGCAACTCCTGACAACTGTGGTACGAATGTGATCACTCCGGGATTCTTGTGGCCGATTGAAGACTTGGTTCGCGATGCTGTAGGCCCTAACGGCGCTTGTATCGCGCGCATCAACGCTAACCGTGAAAACCCGCAAGTATATTACGACCATCCGTTCATCACCGGTACTTCGGTAGAGTCTTCTATCGCATACGGTGATATGATTGTAAAAGTGTTGAACTCATTGAAGTAATGTAATTAATCAATTTACAATTTACGATTTACGATTGTCTTATATCGCAATTGTAAATTGTAAATTGTAAAAATAGTAAATAGAGCTATGCCTGCAATTATCATTCACAGCATCGAGATGACCGACGAACAAAAGAAAATAGTTGCCGAAAAGTTCGTCTCCACGTTTTCCGAAGTGAGCGGCGTGCCCAAAGACCGTATTTATCTTTTCTTTAACGGATATGGCCTGAACGAAGCGGCTACAGGCGGAAAACTGTTTTCCGAGAATCCTCCTAAAAGTGCGAAAGCGAAGTTTAACGAGAATGAGTGGGCGGATAAAGCCGGAGAGAAATAAAAGTAAATCGATTAAATAATAAAGAGAAACGAATATGGATGTAAACCAAACCATCGTAAAAGCGCTCGAAGATATCGGCGTGAATTATGTTTTTGGAGGAAGCGGGCAAGTAAATGCTTCTATGTTGCTGGCCTTGCGCGATTCAAAGAAAATAAAGACCGTCATCATCCGTAATGAACAGGCGGCATCGTTCATGGCATGTGGCTATACCATGTTTAACCCGAATAACTTAGGTGTATGCTTTGCGACAGGAGGTCCGGGTGCGTTTAATCTATTCTCGGGTATGGCGGTTGCGTTGTCCGACTCGTTGCCTGTATTGGCTATCACCGGATATACGTCGATGAGCCAGCGCGGGAAAGGAGCGTTGAACGAATCTACAGGCTTGAGCCGTACGCCGGATTCGCAAGTGATGTTTTCTGCTACAACGAAGAAATCATACATTTTAGAACGTGCGGAAGATACTTGTGATATATTGGAAGATGCTATCAACACGGCATTCGACGGACGTCCGGGACCGGTGCATATCCATATCCCGAAGGATGTGACTACGGCGGAAGTTACCAATTTCCGCCCGATAAAAATCAATGTGAAGCCGGTCAAGGCAGATGTGGAGGCTTTGCAAAAAGCGGCAGACGCACTGGCTGACGCAATCGGTAAGAATAAGAAAGTGCTGGCGATGATAGGCTACGGCTGCATCCGTAGTGAAGCGGCAGAAGAATTGCTTCAATTGGTGGAACGGTATCAGATTCCGTTTGTGCAGACCATGGACGCTAAAGGATTGTTGCCCGAAAATCATCCCTTGTGTTTAGGCATGTATGGCACATCGGGCGATAAGGCTGCCAATGCCTATTTTGCCGATGCCGAAGTGGTGCTTGCTATGGGAAACTCGTTTGCCCAAAACGCTACCTTCTCGTTTCAACCGGATTTATATGCCGATAAACAACTGATTCATATTAATATTGATCCGGCTGAAATAGGTAAAGTGTATAAAGCTGACGTAACGGTAGTAAGCGATGTCAAATTAGCGCTTCAAGCTATTTTGCCGATGTTGGAAATGAAGAATCTCCCCCCGTTGCAACTCAATGAATTGCCCGGAGGGCATTTTTACGAAGATGCCCCGCATACGGATGCCGGACGGATATTTCCGGGAGACATTGTCCGTATCTTGTCTCGCAACTTGCCTGATAATGCCATTGTAATGGGAGATGCCGGTTCGCATATGTTGTGGCTGAGCTGTTATTTGCAACTGAACAAGAACCAGCGTTATCAGAATCCGGGTAGTTTTGGGCCTATGGCGAGCCATACGAACGGATGCTTGGGTGTGAAATGCGCTAATCCGGATAAAGTGGTGATTGCCGGTGTGGGCGACGGATGTTATCAGATGGCGGGATTCGAGTTGATGACTGCGGTGCAATATAATATCCCTGTTATTTGGATTATATTCAACAACAGCGAATTCAATATCATCAAGAAGTTCTTGTTGAATATGTACAATGACGAGGCGTATATGCAGTTCGACAATCCGGACTTTGTGAAGTATGCCGAAGCGTGCGGAGCTAAAGGCTACCGGGTAGAGAAGCTGGATGATTTCTTGCCTGCCCTGCAGGATGCCATTGCATCGAATAAGCCCTGCCTCATTGATGTATTGATGGACAGCGAGGCTTATCCGCCTTTCAGCTTAGGGAAAGTGTAAGAAAAATAGCCTGAGAATGCATTGCGGCTGGCTGGAACGCTTGGGGTGTACGACTGCTTTTGAGGTAAGGTTAATAATCTTCAGGCAGCAAAGTTAATAATCTTCAGGCAGCAAGGTTAATAATCTTACAAATAGGCAGGTTGTATGATGCGGTTGACATATATACCGTTAAAGATGGTTTTTCATAAACATTGGAAAGGGTAAACAAAAAATCGTATATCGTAAATTGTAAAATTGCAGATGAAGAGATTTTGGATAGCAGGATTGTTATGCGGATGTGCTTTTTATGCGAACGCTCAAAAGATAACATTCGACGTGGGCAGGGATTCGACATTCAATGCCGCGGAGGATTATGCGCAAACCAGTGAAGGGTTTGACGTGGATATTACCAAGGTGAATGTGATAAACTTGGGGTCGCAGATTGCACAGGATGTCGCTGTGGCAAGTGCCAATAGCGGCGAGGTGAAATCGGCGCTCGCAAATTCTTCTTATTACAGGCAGCGTGTGGACCTGATGCTTTCGTCGGCTTTGCCTGAACGTACGAATGTTTATGCTACCATTTCTTTTCTGAACGATAACTCAGGTTCCGCATCGGCGATGGTGACTGTAACCAACTTGGAAATAGAGCATTTTTTCCGGAGGAACTTTAAGTTCCGTTTAGGGCGTTTGGCAAATTCTGTGTCCGAATCGCAGTTTTTCGGCAGGATGGCTTTAGAGGAATCTTCGGCGCACGTGTTTGGCAGGAAATTGTTTATCAATGACGCATTGGAGTTTGACGGGAGTTTCAAGAAGAGGGGAGGGCCTTCGTTTTTTGTGGGACTGAAACCGCAGTTCAAGCCTTTTAACTTGAAAGGTGTATATGCAGGCATCCACCAGGATTTCAAGAACGGGATGCAACTGCATGGCATCGTTTCGCTCAACCGGCAATTTGAAGCGGATATGACAACGTATATTCCGGACTTTAGGGGTAAGGACGCCTATTTCTCGTACGAGGCGGAGGTGGCATATAAGCGGACGGGAGGAACCGTCTTCCTGAATGTAGGAGGCAATGTGGGCTATACGGGGTTGATACCCCATGCAAGCGGCCGTTTTGATTACATCAATCAGGTGCTGCCGGTTGTCATGCGGAAAGGGGATTCGTTTAAGGAAACGTTCACTCCGGCAGCCGGCTTTCGCATCTATCCGTCTCGGTTGGCCTCTTCCTTGAAATGGCTGCCGCAGGCCGGATTGGAAGCTGAAGTGCAGGGAGCTTTGACAGACCGCTTTACGGCTTTGAACGTGTGTGCATATTGTAAATTGAGTATCACCCGGCGGATGGTATTGACTTATTATTGCACGCCTCAGTTCATTTGGCAGGATTTCAATGCGGACAAGCCTTCCTATATAGGCGGTGTGGTGAATTACTTGCGTTTGAGTGTGACCGTAGGGAAGCCTGCGCGTATGTTCCTGTAATGAAAGGTATAAAAGGATGGAAGAAGAAAAGAAATATTCGAAAATGTTGATACCGTCTATCTTGTCGGTATCTGTACTTACTATCATGGCTCCCACAGCGGTGTCTCCGGCTTTGGCTGCCATACGGGATGCGTTCCCGCACATTTCGGAGACACAGGCTAAATTGGTATTGACTTTGCCTACGCTGGTGATGATGCCGGTAGGGCTGTATTCGGCGCGCCTTACCGCAAGGATTGACAAGAAAAAACTGTTGCTTACGGGCATGACGCTTTTTCTGATATTCGGAGTTGCGGGCGGGTTTGTAAACGATTTCCGGTTGCTGCTGTTGATGCGGTTGCTTTTTGGGGTAGGCTTAGGGATCATGACTCCTTTGTCTACTTCGCTTATTTTCGATTTTGCTCCGGATACCAACAAGCGCAGCAAGCTTTTAGGCATACAAGGCTCGTTCAACCAATTGGGCGGCCTGCTTTTCATGAGTTTGTCGGGGGTGTTGGCAAGCGTTTCGTGGCGGTATTCTTTTTTGTGTTATGCTTTTGTGGTGATATCGATTGTGCTTACCGCACTGTTCATGCCTTCCATTCCGCCGATGGCTCCGAAAAAGGCAGGTGTCGGCGCGAAGAAGCCGAAAATGAACAAGAAGATATTCGTTTTAGCGTTTTTCGCTATGATGATATTCGCTTGTTATTTTGTGATAAATACTGACTTGGCATTGTTTATGGACGTGGAAGGCATCGGCGACGCAAAGGAGTGCGGGTATGCCCTTTCGTTGATGCGTATTCCTGCTATTATCGCAGGTGTCTTGTTGGCTTGGATTATGCGGAACCTGAAGGATTGGACCATGCCTTTTGCCACGGTGATTATGGCGGCAGGGTATGTTATCATCGCCTGTTCCGGTTCGTATGGGGTGCTGATGGCGGGATGTCTGGTCGTCGGTTTAGGCGGCGGCTTCGCTTTGCCTCCCATCTCCCTCTTTTTGCCTCGTATTGTCACTCCGCGCCAGCGGACATTGGGTGTGGCTATCATCATGTCTGTAGCTCAGGTGGGTCAGTTCGTGTCTCCGCTTTATACAGACTTGTTTGTAGATAATTCGGCAGACGGCTCCGGCAGGATGCGTTTCATCGTGTGTGCGGTTACTTCTGTAATCATAGGGCTTTTGGTGGCGGCGTTTGCTTATACGCTGCCGAAGAAACCGCTGGAGAATGACGCATGACCCGGTTAGTTGAAGTGAAAAATATTAGAATAAAGATAAGATATGGCTATAAAGATTTTAAGTGTAGACGATGAACAGGACCTGGAAATATTGCTTACCCAGTATTTCCGGCGGAAAATCCGCAAGGGGGAATACGAGTTCACCTTTGCGCATAACGGTTTGGAAGCTCTGCAATTGGTATTAGAGAAAAAGGATTTCGACATCATCTTGAGTGATATCAATATGCCCGAGATGGACGGACTGACCTTGTTGACGCGTATCAACGAGATGAGGAATCCGGCATTGAAATGCATCATGGTGTCGGCATACGGCGATATGGACAACATCCGTTCGGCGATGAATAACGGTGCATTCGACTTCGCTACCAAGCCCATTGATTTGGACGACCTGTCGCGTACGATAGAGAAGGCGATTGAACAGATTGATTTTGTCAGGGCTTCGCAGTGTGAGCACGACCAGTTGGAGTCTATCAAGAACGATTTGGCGGTAGCGGGAGAAATCCAGCAGGCTATCCTGCCGCGTAAATTCCCGCCTTTTCCCAAGTTGGCTGACGTGGTAGACATTTATGCGTCCATGACTCCGGCCAAAGACGTGGGAGGGGATTTCTATGACTTTTTCCGGATAGACGAAGACCGTATCGGATTCGTGATAGCTGATGTCTCGGGCAAAGGGGTTCCGGCATCGTTGTTTATGGCGGTAAGCCGTACGTTAATCCGGGCGACAGGAGTTAGAGGAGTGCCTTCGCACGAATGCATCAATTCGGTAAATAAGCTGTTGTGCAACGAAAGCCTGGATTCCATGTTCGTGACGGTATTTTATGGCATTTACAATATCAAAACCGGTGAAGTGGATTATACGAATGCGGGTCATAATCCTCCTTATTTGTTGCGGAGGAATAATACGGTAGAGCCTTTGCCGCTTTCCAAGAATTTCATCGTAGGCGTGTTCGATGACTTTGTCTATACGAATTCGAGTTTGGTCTTGGAGCCGGGAGACGCATTGATTCTTTATACCGACGGCGTGACGGAGGCTTTTAACGAGAACAGGGAAATGTTTTCGGAAAGCGGGTTGGAGAAGACCTTGAAGAGTGTCCCTGGCGCCGGCAGCGAAGAAATCTCAGAGGCTATATTAGAGGATTTGAAGGATTTTGTCGGTGAGGAGCCTCAAAGCGATGACATCACGATGTTGGTGTTGAAGCGGCTGAAATAATATATGTAGTACAAAATAAAACCTTTTTTTATGAAAGACAATTTTAACGTGTTCAAACCTGCTGATAAGATGCAGTTTGAATTTACAGATCTGATTGCCGGATATGTAAGCGATTTTAACGAGAACGGAAAATGTTTTACGTTGACGACAACTGACGGACGCACTTTCCCTGTATTATTGACAGATACGACTTTTGCCCGTCTGATGCGCAATTTGGACGAACCTTATCAGGATGCGACTGGAAATATGTATCAGCTCTTGGCCCAAAACGGACGTATGGCTTTCGTTTTCGGCATTTTCTATCCGCAACACGACGGCGGTTATACATTTGAAGCGAAACAGATTGATTTCCCTGAAAGAGAATTGGGCAAGTTCCGTTTCGAAGAATCAAACTGGTGGGCGAACCAGGCGAAGAGTATTTGTAATTTCTTTGTCCGCGCGCAGTTCGGAGACGGCGAGATAGATTATGAGAAGTACCGTACGGCGGTCAGCTTGGGAGGCAAGCGGGAAGTGAACTCTTTCCGTCAGGAAACAGATACCATTTCACGTATGATTTACGGTATGGCTTCCGCCTTTATGCTGACGGGAGAAGACATTTTCTTGGAAACGGCAGAAAAAGGTGTGGAATACCTGAAGAAACACATGCGTTTCTACGATGTGGACGAGAATGTGGTTTATTGGTATCATGGCATTGACATTGATGGGGATAAGGAGAAGAAAATCTTTACTTCCGAGTTCGGGGATGACTACGATGCTATTCCGATGTACGAACAGATTTACGCATTGGCAGGCCCGATTCAGACTTATCGCGTGAACGGTGACCCTTCCATTTTGCGTGACGCCGAATTGACCATTGACTTGTTCGAACGTTTCTTCAAGGACAATAAAGGCGAAGGGTACTACTCGCATATCGACCCGGTATTGTTGAGTCCGGATAGCCCGAGCCTTGGCCCGAACCGGATGCGTAAGAACTGGAATTCTGTAGGCGACCATGCTCCTGCTTATTTGATTAACTTGTATCTGGCTACGGAAGAAAAGAAATATAAGGATTTTCTGGAATATACAGCCGATACGATTACCGCACATTTTCCTGATTATGAAAACAGCCCGTTCGTGAACGAACGTTTTATGGATGACTGGAGCCATGATTTGACATGGGGCTGGCAACAAGACCGTGCGGTAGTGGGGCACAATTTGAAGATTGCATGGAACCTGATGCGTATCAATAGCATTTGCCCGAAGCAGTCGTATGAAGAATTTGCCCAGCATATCGCCGAAGTTATGCCTCAAGTAGGTTTGGACGTGCAGCGTGGCGGTTGGTATGATGTAATGGAACGCCGCTTGCATGGCAATCAAGAATATTATCGTTTTGCATGGCACGACCGTAAGGCATGGTGGCAGCAAGAACAGGCTATTCTGGCATACGAAATCTTGTATGGTATTTATGGTAAGGAAGAATACCTGAAGTACGCCCGTGAATCGGCGGCGTTCTATAACACTTATTTCCTGGATCATGAAGACGGAGCTGTTTATTTCAATGTATTGGCCAATGGTCTGCCTTACCTGTTGGGTACGGAGCGTAAGAAAGGAAGCCACTCGATGAGCGCATACCATTCGGTAGAGTTGGCTTATCTGGCTGCTACTTACACGAACTTAATGAATACCAAGAAACCGCTTACTTTGTACTTCAAGCCTCAAGTAAACGGCTTTAAAGACAATGTCTTGCGTGTTCAGCCGGATATCCTGCCTGTAGGTAGTGTGAAATTGGCTCAGGTATGGATTGACGGTAAGGAATGGACGAAGTTCGACGCAGATAAGCTGACCGTTCAATTGCCGGCAGTAGATTATCGTCCGAAAGTGAAAGTTGTCATTGTTCCTAAAGATTGAAGATTATGAGTGCAGAGGTTCATAAAGTAGGCTCTGTGTTGGATGCATCGTCCAGCAAAGAGGAACAACAAGCCATATTGTCCATTTTAGATGATGACAAAAGCGTGATTTTGGATTTGTCTGAATGCAGCTATGTGTCAAGTGCCGGATTGCGTGTCATGCTTTATGCTTATAAGGTTGCGGCATCTAATGGCTTGAGTGTATATTTGGTAGGAGTGTCTAAAGAAGTGAGAGAGGTGATGAGCATCACTGGTTTTGAACACTTCTTTAAGTACTTCGATACGGTGGAAGATTGTCAAAATCAAATTGGTTGAGTATGCAACGGGTAGATTTATTTCCGACGCATGAGTATAAAGGGTTAAAGTTGCGCACAGGGCGCCCTTATCCTTTTGGAGCTACCGTAATGGGGAATGCCGTGAATTTCTCGGTATATTCCCGTTATGCCACAGCCTGCACGTTGGTTCTTTTCCATAATCACGAGCCGGAACCGTTCGTGGAGATACCTTTCCAGAAGGAGTTCAAGATGGGGAATGTATTCTCGATGATGGTTTTCGATTTGGATTTCGAGAATATCGAATATGGTTATCGGATGGACGGTCCGTGGAATCCGAAAGAAGGCCATCGCTTTGATAAGACGAAGATTCTGATGGACCCGTACGCCAAGCTGATTGCGGGACGCGATGTGTGGGGAGCACAGCCGGACTGGAATAATGCGTATCAATACCGTGCCCGTGTGGTTTGCGACGATTTCGATTGGGAGGATGACCTTCCGTTGGAGACTCCGGTAAATGAACTGGTCATTTACGAAATGCACGTCCGTAACTTTACGTGTGGCGCGAATGCCAACGTAAAGCATCCCGGTACATTTGCGGGTATTGTCGAAAAGATTCCATATTTAAAGGAACTGGGCGTGAACTGTGTGGAGCTTATGCCAATCCATGAATTTGACGAGTTCGAGAACAGCAAGCCTTCTCCGGTCGACGGGCACATGCTTTATAACGTGTGGGGGTATAGCAATGTGGGGTTCTTCGCTCCGAAAGCGGCATACGCTTCTACAGGACGTTTCGGTATGCAGGTGGACGAGTTGAAAAACCTCATCAAGCAGCTTCATGCCAACGGCATTGAAGTGATACTGGATGTGGTGTTCAACCATACGGCGGAAGGAAACGAAAACGGTCCTTACATCTCGTACCGGGGCATTGACAACAAGACTTATTACATGCTGACTCCCGACGGTTATTATTTTAACTTCAGCGGTTGCGGCAATACCTTGAATTGTAATAACCCGAACGTGAGGGACATGATTGTGGAAAGCTTGCGTTATTGGGTGACCGATTATCACGTGGACGGATTCCGCTTCGATTTGGCGGCTATCTTAGGGCGTGACCAGAACGGATATCCGATGCCGAACCCGCCTTTGTTGGAATCGTTGGCTCATGACCCCATTTTAGGCAAGACCAAACTGATTGCCGAAGCATGGGATGCCGGAGGCCTGTATCAGGTAGGCGCGTTCCCTTCATGGGGACGCTGGGCGGAATGGAACGGGAAGTACCGTGACAGCATCCGCCGGTTCTTGAAAGGTGACGAGCATGTGTTGGCTGACGTGAAAGAACGTATCGCGGGCTCTGCCGATTTGTACGCTTCTCAAAACCGGGGCATCAAGGCGAGCGTGAACTTCATTACTGCTCACGATGGCTTTACGCTGATGGACCTTGTGTCGTATAACGGCAAGCACAATGAGGCGAACGGCGAGGACAACCGGGACGGAGAAGACAATAACAATAGCTGGAATTGCGGTTGGGAAGGAGAATGTGACGACAAGGGCATCAATTTCTTGCGCCACAAACAGATAAAGAATGCGATTTCCTTGTTGATGGTAAGCCAAGGCATTCCGATGATATTGTCGGGAGACGAAATGGGGAATACCCAGTACGGTAATAACAACGCTTATTGTCAGGACAATGAAATCGGGTGGCTCGACTGGACGAATCTGCAGAAGAACGGAGACTTGTATAATTACTTCCGCAAGATAATCCGTTTCCGCCAGGCGCATAAAGCATTGCGTTTCGAATACCATTTCGGGCATTGCGATTATCGTAACTTGGGATATCCCGATTTTTCATGGCATGGCGTGAAGGCATGGCGTCCGGATACCGGATATAATAATCTGACTGCAGCCTTTATGCTGAACGGATGTTATGCCGAAACAGACGGTGTGCCTGATGACTTCATCTATGTCGCCATGAATATGCACTGGGATATGCATGGGTTCGAACTTCCCGGGTTGCCCGAAGGGATGGCTTGGCATGTATTTGCCAATACCGAAATGGCTGCTCCCGATGATATTTGTGAACCAGGAAAAGAATGTTTGCTCGATAACCAGAATGAAATTTTGGTAGGGCCTCGTTCTGTCATGATTTTAGTCGGGAAACAAGCGGCGGATAAAGAGTGAATTATAAATAGTAAAATTGTAAATTAGTAAAGATATGGATAATCAATTTGTAATCAATCAGGAAGGGAATGCCTTGACAATCGTTTTGGGCGAACAGCTGACCACAGGCAATGCGCCTGCGCTTATGGAAGAATTGAATAAGTATAAAGACCAGGGCATAGAGAAGGTTGTCTTTGATGCGACTAAATTGGCTTACATTGCCAGCAGCGGCATCCGTACCATTATTTTCGCTAAGCAGAAGTTAGGAGGGAATCCTGTTATTGAATTTGTAAACTGCGCTTCGGATATCCGCAGCGTGTTCGAAATGACCGGCTTGCAGAATTATATTACTTTCGTTAGCAAATAAGCCGATGCTATGAAAGAATTATATTTCCAGCCGATAGCGGGCAAAGCAGAAGAAATCATTGATGCCATCCTCCGGACAAAGGAGGTGGCATCGTGCACCAAGGAATTGTACGCCATTCATTTGGTGTGCGAAGAACTGGTGGTGAACGTTGTGAGCTATGCCTATTCTGATGAGGCGGAAGGTTATCTGAAGGTGCAGGTAGAAAAAGAAGACGGATGCATTACATTGCGCTTTATAGACGGAGGCGTTGCGTTCAATCCGTTGGAAAGAGAGATGCCGGATGTTTCCCTTCCTCTGGAAGAACGTCAGATTGGGGGGCTTGGAATATTCCTTACCGTTCAGATGATGGATGAAGTATTGTATGAACGGGTGGATGACGAGAATGTATTAACGATTAAAAAACGTATTGGCAATGAAGAATAAGATAGGAATCCTCATAGAAAGCGATTTTTACGAAAATGAAATCTTCTATTACCAGTTCCGCTTTAAGGAAGCGGGTTACGAAGTTCATTTTCTTTCGCGTTTGTGGGGAAACGATAGCATCACTTTCAACGGTCATGAGTTTCGTGCGCCGTTCTATTGCAACGAGAGCTTTGAGGCGCTTGACGATAAGGCTCTCGATGAGTATGCCGCTGTGATAGTTCCTGCGGGAATGGTGTCGGACCGCCTTCGTTATACCGAGGATGTGCACAAGCTTCCTCCCGCTTGCGTGTTCCTGCAAAAGGTCTTTGCGCGTCAGGACATTATAAAAGGCGTGATTTGCCACGGCTTATGGCTGCTTTCTCCGGTATCGGATTTGGTAAAAGGAAGAAAGATGACCGTGCATAATAACCTCTTGGGCGATGCTAAGAATTATGGCGTGGAGTATGTTGATGCGGATGTTGCGGTGGACGGCGACTTGGTTTCAGCCCGTACCGGAGGACATTGTTATTTGCTTGCGTCTGAGATACTGAAGGCGTTGGCTAAATGAAACATCGTTCGTAAGTAGATTTGAAAAAATGCCAGTCGGATGCTGGCAAGAATGCATACGGCTTCATCGGCTGACGGAGCTATATGTATTGCCCGATGGAACTGGCTTCATCAGCCAACGGAGCCAGTTCCGTTTTTTACATTAAACAATACAGGATGAAGTTCGAAGTGAAAAAATACGGTTGGTATATCTGGAGTGCCTTGCTTCTTGCCGGAGTGGGGGGATTGGCTTATTTCAATAGCTTATTGTCCGAGCAGGTAGATGATTTGCGGGCCAGGCTGGACGAGTATAAGGAGCAAGAAGGTCATTCATTTGTAGTAGAGCGCATCAGTAAGCAGATGGAAGAAATCGCTTACCAGCAAAAAGACATTTCCGAAAAGCAACGTGAAGAAGCCGTATTCCAAATGGGAGTGGCGGAGCAGATGCGTATGCGTGCGGAAGGAGAACGGAAAAAGGCGGAAGAGTTTTCCCGTAATGCTGTGGAAGCAAGGAATATGGCGGAAGAGCAACGTGAACTGGCCATTCTACGGCAACATCAAGCGGAATATTCGAAAAGAGTAGCGGATACATTGAGTAACGTGGCGCTGGGGCGTGCCTTGGCTTTGCTTTCCAATGTACAATATAGGGCGGGCAACAAGGATGTGGCGTCTCTGCTTGCATATGCGGCATGGAAATATACATCAGAGTATAAGGGGAATGTGTATCAGCCTGTCATTTTTAATGCGTTGGGGCAAACAAGTGAAAGTTTTATTTCGCGGAATATTCATAAAGGAGGCGTCACCCAAATCGTTCCGGTTCATGAAGAAGACAACGTTTATGTTTCGGTAAGCAATTATGGCGAAATCCGCCGGTGGAGTTGTGATGGAGAGACTGTAGCGGATGAATTGTTGTTCGGCGACTCGGATTATAACTTTAGAGACGTTTGCTTGGATGAGGGAAATGTAGTTTATGCCCTTTCTGCTGGCGGAAAGTTATTGGTTGTTGACGGAAAGGCAGAGCGGACAATCCTTTTGCCCGAAGAGGAAAAGTGGATGAGAGTGGTTCCTTTTGGCAGCGGGCGGTTGCTTTTGGCTTCATCCGTACATTTATATATATATGATAGAGATGATAGCCGGATAACGGATACCGTGTCTCTTCCGGAAGAGCTTACCGCTATCGGAGAGAAGGAAGGGCAGTGGCTGGCGTTCGGCAGTGAAGGAGGGTTATGGGAGATAAGTCCCGCAGGTGACTTGGTGCCGCAAGAACGTTTCGTTAAAGAGCGGGTTACGGCTTTTGCATGGTCCTCGGATTTGAGGATGGGGGCGGTCGGCGTAGAAGACGGCAATATCTATTTGATGGACGATATAGGGAATGTCGTGAAATCGTTGGTCGGTCACCGTTCCCGCATTACCCGGCTTCTGTTTAAAGACCGTTACTTGTTTTCGTCCAGTTACGATTGTACGGTCAGCTTGTGGGATATCCGTGCCGACAAGCAGGAGGCGGTTTCGCTGAAGACGTTGCCCGGATGGGTATATTGTTTTTGTCTTTCGGAGGACAATGCGATATGGACGGGCGACGAGAGCGGGGCAGTGTCGCGCATTATGATTTCCCCTGACGAGATGGCTGCCCTTATTCAGAACAAGCTGAAGCGTGACTTTACCGATGAGGAATGGTTGTACTACGTAGGGCGTAATGTGCCACGGATGCGGCTTAAATTGTTAAACCTTAAATGATTGGACTATGATGAAGCGGTATTTTTTATGTTTGGTTATCATCTTGCTTGCCGGTGTCGGACAAATGATGGCAAAAGACGGACTTCCTTTCTTTGTCAACTATGTACCTGAGGTTTACCATGCGCATAACCGTAATTTTGATATCGTGAGCGATGATAACGGACGGGTGTATGTAGCCAATTTCGAAGGTGTTTTGTATTATGACGGAACGGAGTGGCATACGATTCATGCTCCGGGCATCTTCCGGATTACCAAATTATTTAAGGACAGCAACGGGCGGATTTGGGTTGGAGGATATAATTTGTTCGGATATTTGGTTGCCGGCGGGAACGGAGAACTGGAGTTGCGGCTGGTGTTTTCTAAAAACAATAAAGGCTTTTTGGGCGAAGTGACGGATGTCGAAGAGAAGGAGGGGAAGATTTGTGTCACCACTTCGCTGGGAGATGCGGATATTCAGGATGACTCGATGGATGGTTTTATCGTAAGCCAGGACAAATCTGATGATGTCCGGTATTATAAAGAGGCAGTGGTAAATAAGCGGCTGGCGTTGTCTGATGGTTCTGTTCTGTTGGCTACGGCTGGAAGCGGTTTTGTGATGTTGGATAAAGAGGGGAATGAAGTGTATGCGTTAACGGAGCAAAATGGTTTGTGTAATAATAACGTAAATAGTCTTTATGCCGATTCGTTAGGTTATGTTTGGGGAGCTACCGATAATGGAATCTTTTTGGTGAATATACGTACGGCATACACTTATTTCCGTTCGAATGAAGGCTTGTCGGGTGAAGTGCAATCTATTTGCCATACTGCTCATGGGCTTTATGTAGGCACTTTGCAAGGCCTGTTCTATAAAGAAGGGGATGTTTTCGAAGCGGTTGGAGCGATTCAGTATGCTTGTTGGCAACTGCTGCAAGATGCGTCCGGGAATGTTTATGCTTCTACGGCTGGCGGGCTGTATATAGTACGTGGCAGGCAAGTGCAACAAATAACAGATAGCCACACGCTTTCTGCATACGTTTGCGGAGACGGGGTGTATTATACAGGTGAAACGGACGGCGTTTATCAAATCCGGCATGGTGAAAGGAGACAGATGAATATCATCGAGAAAGCGACCTGTTTTTATATGGATGCTGATAATACTTTATGGGTAAGGAATATCTACGGGCAGGTGTTCCGTTGCGAAGGGGATTATTCCGGTTATGTTATTCTTGCTCCGGAGAATGCAAAAGGAGAGAAGGACAGTTTTAACAATACGCTTTTCGTTCAAGACGGAATCATTTTTGTGTTAAGCCATGTAGGATTGTTCAAATGGAATCATGCAGAAGGTAAATTGGTAGAGGTTGCCGACCGTTCTTCGTGGGCATCGGATATCCGATACCCTCGGTTTGTGTATCCAGAGATGAACCAACGCGTATGGGGAACTGATAATGAGGGGAAGAGCCTGCATATATACACCCATAAGCAAGGAGTGGAGGAAACGAATGCTCTTTTGCGCCCGGTACATGATTTGACGATAGGGACAATGGAGGTAAAAGGTGACGATGTGTGGCTTGGAGGAAACTTTGGCTTGATTCATTGGGATGCCGCAATGAAGGAGCCGGATTATGCGGAGGAAGCGCATGTATATATCCGGCGTATTGTTATTGACAATGATTCGGTTGTATGGGGCGGATTTGATAAAGACGGCAGGTTAGAGGCTTTGCTTCCTTTTAAAGGGTTGACATTCGAAAGTGGTATACGCGATATTAGAATATCTTTCTCAACCGATTTGTTCTCTGTTCTTGGAGCGACGGAATACCGTTATCGGCTGAATGCGGGTGATGAATGGTCAGATTGGAGTACAGAGACTTCAGCGCGTTTTGCCAATCCGCGTTCGGGGCGTTACGTTTTTCAGATTATGGCACGCGACAGGTACGGGCGGGCGACGGAAGCGTTAAGCTTGCCTCTTACGGTGCGCTATCCTGTTTATATGCGGTGGTATAGTATTCTGTTATATGTTATTGTGCTTTCATTCGGTGTCTGGCTGCTGGTAAGATGGCGTATGCATCGTCTGTTAAAAGAGAAAATGCGCCTGGAAAATATCGTAGAAGAACGGACTTCGCAATTGCGTCGGCAAAAAGAAGAGATAGAAGAAAAATCAAAGAAGCTGGAGGTGGCTCTTGATGATTTGAGTAAGGCGCAATACCAGCTTATCCGCCAAGAAAAGATGGCTACGGTAGGTACGTTGACCAAGGGGCTTGTCGACCGTATCTTGAATCCGATGAATTATGTGAATAATTTCTCGCACATGAGCATTGGGCTGGTAAAAGATATTAAAGACAATTTGGACGATGACCAGGAGAATATGACATCGGATATTTACGAAGACTCCATCGATGCGCTTGATATGCTGAATACGAATTTAAAGAAGATAGAAGAACATGGATTGAATACGACGCGCATCCTGAAAGCAATGGAGGAAATGCTGAAAGACCGGGGTGTTAATCTGTCGTTGATTGATATAGCGGCGATATGCCGTAAAAACATCGAGATGTTGCAATCGTATTATGCTAAAGATATAGCCGAGTGTCATATCAAGATAGAATCGCCGGACAAAGATGCAATAGCTGTAGCCGAAGTAGACGCGGAGCAGTTCAGTAAGGTTGTGATGAGCATGCTGGCGAATAGCATTTACGCGCTTCGCAAGAAGTCCCTGCAAAGGAAATCTTTTGAACCGATGATTCGTTTAAGGGTTTCGACAGATGTTGGAGCCAGCATGGTGAAAGTAGGTGTTTATGATAACGGCGTCGGAATAGAGTCATCTATTATCGATAAGGTGTTCGATCCGTTCTTTACTACGAAAACCACGGCGGAAGCCGTCGGGGTAGGTATGTATCTTAGCCGGGAAATCATATTAAACCATGGCGGGAATATCACTGTCCGTTCGGTGAAAGACGAATATGCCGAATTTGTGATTTCTGTTCCTATCCATCATGCGGGGAATGCGAAAAAAGAAGCAGAAAAGGAACTCGATAATTAAAGGAATAAAAAATAAACTCAAAAATCTCAATATATGGAAACGATAGAACAATTGAAGCGGCAGGTAGAAAGTTTGCAAGAACAATTAAGGCAACAAGAGAAGATGGCAACGTTGGGATTGCTTACAGCCGGAATCGTGCATGAGATTCGTAATCCGTTGAATTTTGTAATCAATTTCAGTAAGCTTTCCGGTGACTTGATAAAAGATTTGGGAGAAGACTTGGAGGCAAATGAAGATAATATAGATAATGATGACATGGATGATATTCGTGACATCATGGAAAATTTGAATGAAAACCTTCAGAAGATAAAGGAACATGGTGACCGGGCTGTTAGTATTATTCAGAATATTCTGCTGTATTCGCGCGGGAAAGAAGATGAGTTTATCCCGACAGATGTATGTAAGCTGGTAAAAGAATATGTATGGCTTTCTTATCATGCGATGCGTGCTAACCTGAAGAACTTCAATATCACCATTGAGGAGGATTATGAAGCGGCTCTTCCTTTGCAGCCGGTAGTGCCTCAAGACTTGAGCCGCGCGGTATTGAATGTGATGAACAACGCTTGTTATGCAGTGTGGGAAAAAGCAGGACAGAATATTCCCGATTACAAACCGACGGTTTCAATAAAAGTAGTTCGCAAGGGCAAGGAACTGCTTATCTCTATTACGGATAACGGCACAGGGATGAGCGATGAAGTAAAGCAACGTCTGTTCGAAACATTCTTTACCACGAAACCGACCGGACAAGGCACCGGTTTGGGGATGTATATCACTCGCAATATCATCGAAGAAAAACATCACGGGCGGATTGAATTCGATTCTGAGGAAGGCAAGTTTACGGCATTTTCACTTATAATACCCATGAAGGAATGAGAATCAGATTTTTAGTGCTTTTCTGTTTGTTGTCGTCTGTTCTTTGGGCGCAAGAAGAAAAAGATTTGTTGCAGATATACAGGCAGGCGGAAGAAGAATATGCAATCGGAAGGTTTGATGCTTCCATTCGTTTGTTGGATCGGAATATGACGAATTTTACCGGAACATTGAAGAGTAGTGCTTGCCGTTTGCTCTCGTTGTGCTGGTTAGGGAAAGACAATCTGCCAGAAGCAGAGCGGTATGCGTCTTCCCTTTTGAAGGAAGACCCTTATTATAGCACGTCCATCAATGACCCTTTGCGCTTTGTCGACTTGATAGAACGGTTGAAGCGAGGTGAGGAGGCGACTATTACTACCGCTTCTCAGCAAGCTGAGTCTGTAGAAGAAGCCCCCGTGCCTGTTACGCTGATTACGGAAGAGATGATAAAGGCATCAGGGGCAAGGACTTTAGCAGACCTGTTGACATTGTACGTGCCAGGTATGTCACTTGTGGAAGGCGATGAACAGAATGTGGCTATGCATGGCGTATATTCTTCATCTCAAGAAAAGATATTGGTGATGTTGAATGGGCATCGGTTGAACAGCCGGACGACCAATTCGGAAGCGTTGGATTACCGGACCAGTTTGGATAAAATTAAGCAGATAGAAGTGTTACGCGGTCCGGCTTCTTCGTTGTATGGAAATGTTGCCTTGACGGCAGTAGTGAATATTATCACTAAACAAGGGCGTGAGGTGGATGGTGTTCAGCTTTCGGCTGGGGTGGGTACAAATCATACATACCGTGCCGATTTCCTGATGGGGAAGAGCGGGCTGGGTATTGATTTCTTGGCTTGGGCGTCTGTATATTCTTCGCAGGGAGAGAAGCGGGATGTGGGCATTGAAGATGAAGGGTTTTATGGAAAGATACTTCGCCCTGGAAGTATATATATTGACGGTTATAATCATCAGCCGGCTTATGATATAGGTTTTATCGCGAAATGGAATGAGTTTAAGTTTATGTTTAATACGCAGTATGCCAAGGAAGTGCCTTCATATAATACGGTGCTTTTCCAGGGGTTATATTCTTACGACCGTTACCGTGCGATGAACGGGTCTACTCCAGGACACGCGCGGCAGGCTACTCGTTTAGATTTGTCGTATGAAAAAAAATGGGGTGAAAAATGGTTTGGAAAGATTGATGCGTATGTAGATTTGGAGACTGTTTCAAATTATGATGTCGGTGGTGACAGTATCTTACTGGAAGACCGGGAGGATATTCCAATTCGGGAGGATGAAGTGTTGGATGGCGTTGATAAGAGCAATATGCGTACGCGAGGGGTTTATCAGGTTCAGTTATGGCGGGATTATACTTATGGAGTGGTTGCCCAAAGTGTCTATGATATCCAGCGTGATAAATGGAGCGGAAGTTGGCTGTTGGGAGCACAGGTTGAAAGTTATACGTTGAAAGATTGCAGTATGTCCGTAGGAGATAACTTTAGCCGGATATTGGTGACTTATTCCAGTCGGAATCGGTTTCTGTTGTTGAACAGTGAATTTAATTTATCGGCTTTCAGTCAATTGAAGGCGAATATAGGCCGGCATTTTATCTTCAACGGTGGCGTGCGGTATGATTATAAGCATCGCTATAATGGGAAAAAGTTGAATGCGTTTTCTCCCCGTCTTTCTTTTATTTACCAGTTCAATCCTAAAATGGGTTTGAAGTTCGGTTATTCTCATTCGTTTGTGGATGCGCCTTATTTGTATCGCGGGTCCAATACATCGACTTATCCGGGTGGAAATAATTTGGAACCGGAGCAGTTGGATGCAGTTCAGTTGACTTTCAATCATTCTATACCTTCTTGTAATTTGAAGTATGAGGCGAATGTTTATTATAATCGTTTGTCAGATTTGATTTATTTGGATACTTCTGTTCCGACCTATTACAATTCCGGTGGTGTGGATGTTATGGGTGTCGAAGGAGTCGTGTCTTATGCGGATGCCCGTTCGCTGGGTTATTTGAATGTATCCTATCAATGGTTGCTGGATAACGTTAATTATGCATCTACAGGTTCTTACATTAATAATGTCCCTAAGTTCAGGTTAGGGGGAATGTACCGTTATCAATTTTTGAAAACTCCTAAGGCAGGAGATGCGTATGTCAGGGTCAATGCCATCGTTTTATCTAAGCAAATATCTCCTATACAGAGGGCTTTCGTTGGAGATAAGGCTATCAATGATCCTGATTATGAATTGAGTCCTCGTGCTGTTTTTAATCTTGGCATGGATTATGTTTACAAGCGGGTCGGGATTTCTGCAAATGTTTATAATGTGTTAAACTCAAATTATTATCAAGGCGGGCTTCGTAAGGCATTTCCTTTGCCCCAGCAGTCAATAAGTTTTTTGGTGAAGCTATCCTATAAGTTTTGATGTTAATTAGAAATTGAAAAATACGATGAACAGAATACGGTTGAATGCGATTCAACAGAAATTTTGGATGGATAACTTGTTGAAATATCCGTCTATTGAATACAATGGTACGAATTGTACGTTTTGGGTGCAAGGGGATTTGGATATTGGGGTGTTAAAAGAAGCCTATAGGTTGATAATGTTGGAATACCCTCCGTTTCATTCGACAATTTTGGTTGAACAGGGTGTTCCTTATTTTGTTTGGAATGATTCCATAGAGCATTTGCCGTTTCAGTTTATCGAACAGCCGGAAGGCTCTTTGAAAGAAATTGATAGGTTGTTAGAACAGCTTGTTTATCAACCGTTTGATTTAGATAAGGAATATCCTTGCCGGTTTTATGTGATTCATCATAAGGATGGTTATTTTTTGCTGCATCTGATTCATCATATAGCGATAGACGGAGTAAGTATCCAGTCTTTCTTTAGCCGGTTGTCTGCTATTTATAATGATTTGTTGCGTGATGTGTATATGCCTGTAAATCAGAATAATCAAATGACTCGTTTCAATGCTTGGTTCGATGGCTGTCGTTCACGGCAAAATGAGCAGGATGTGGCATATTGGCAAGATTATGTCCGGCAGGTGTCTGTAAGTTTGCCGCTTCCTCGTTTGTCATCGGAAAAAGAGACTGAGAGATTGAGAGAACAGGATTTCTATTATGCTTTTGCATTGGGGAAAAAACGTTATGAGCAGTATCGTCATTTTTGTAAGGAGTTTCAGACAAGCCCCTTCCGTCTGTTTTCCACTGTATGGGCCTTGACATTATCGAGGGTTATGCGGGTAGACGAGTTGCTGTTGGACCATACGGTCAATATGCGCGGCAAAGACTATGCGAACTTGTTCGGCGTGTTTGTAAACAATTTGCCTATAAAATATAAGTTTCAGGATGACCGGGCATCTTTTATGGAGCTTGTTGGTTATGCCAATGAAAACCGGCGCAAAGAGCGAGAACACTTGTTTGCATTTTACGGTGATGTTCTAACAAGGGAGAAAGGGAATCAGGAACAGGTGAACGTATGTATTAATTACCCATTGGATTTTCATGCTTTAGCGTTGGATTTGCACGGGTGTGTTGTGAAAAACTATCGTCATGTGAATGTGCTTCCTCCTTTAGACTTGGTTCTGGCGGTAGCAAGTGATGAATCTTTTCGGTGTAATATTCGTTTCAAGCCAGTTATTTCTCGTCGGTTGGTTCAAGCGTTGGCAGAGACGTTTCAAGAAATCTTGGATCAAGTCTTAGCTTGTCCGGAAATAAAGCTGAAAGATATTCGGTTAGTCTCTAAGGATAAGGAAAAGGTTCTTTTAACCCAAGAAGAACGTTCCTTGCGGAATAGGTTGGTTATACCTCAGACTTTCGTTGAACAGTTCCGGCAGACAGTGGTTAAGTATCCGGATTATAGGGCTGTAGAGTTTGAAGAACACGGTTTTTCTTATGCTGAGTTGGACAGTTTGAGCGAGCGTGTGGCGAAAGCATTGTGCCGGATGGGGCTGCAAGGCCGGTATATCGGGCTGTCCACGCCTAAGAATCTGTGGATGATTGTCGGTATATTGGGTATATTGAAATCAGGCAATGTGTATGTGCCGGTAGATGGTGATTATCCGATAGATAGAATCCGCTTTATAATAGACGATTGCCAGCTTTCTGCGGTGTTGCGTACTCAGGATACTTCCGTAGTCTTGGAAGGGGTTCCTATGTTGTCTATCGAGAGCCTGGTGCAGGAAAAGGATGATAAGAATATGGTTCTGCCCCGGCTTTTGCTTTCAGATAAGGCCTATGTAATCTACACTTCTGGAACGACAGGAAAACCGAAAGGCATTCCCATTAGTTATTCTATGTTGGCGCAGACGATAGCGACTTCAGTCAATGTGCTGCACTTGGATGCACATTCACGCGAGTTACAGTTTGCCAATATCTGTTTCGATGCGTCTGTGATGGAAATATTTCCAGCGCTTATTGCAGGCGCTACACTGGTCTTGACTCCAGAATCGCTCCGTAAAGATCCGGTGGAACTCTTCTCGTTTTTAAGGGAGAAGGACATTACGTCTATGTTTATGCCGCCCGCTTTCTTGGCTGCGTTGCCTCGCCGGCCTTTGCCTCGGCTTCATACTATTTTTGTAGGTGGAGATTCTTGTACACAAGAAGTAATAGATTATTGGAGCAAAGACCGCCTTTTCGTCAATGTCTACGGGCCGACGGAAAATTGTGTAGACGTAACTCATGCGATATTTCATCCTGGTACATATTTGAACGATATAGGTGTGAGTGTACCTGGCTGTACTTGTTATGTATTGGACAAATATTTACATTTGATGCCCGACAATACAGTCGGCGAACTTTATATAGGAGGAAGCAAGCTCACGGAAGGTTATTTGAACCGGCCGGAGTTGAACGCTGAAAAATTTGTGCTTAACCCTTTTGTCGCTGAAGAAGATAAACGGAGAGGCTTGAATACGCGCCTGTATCAGACGGGAGATTTGGTTATGCGCCGTCCTGACGGACATCTGATTTTTATGGGGCGTTCGGATTTTCAGGTAAAGCTGAACGGCTACCGGATTGAGTTGGGTGATATAGAGTCTAAAATACTCGAATTTGGCGGTATGGTAAAGAACGCTGTGGTTACGTTGAACGGGCAAGGAGGAGGAAAACACTTGGTCGCTTATGTGCAGACAGATTCAGTGTCTGCTTTCCCGTTAGATGGCTTGAAGGCTTATTTGAAATTCCGTATGCCGGCATATATGATACCTGCAGTTATAATCCCGTTGCAGGAGTTTCCTTATAATACAAGCGGGAAAATCGACCGTAAGCGTTTGCCGGATCCGTCTGTTTATGTGGAAGTACGTGAGGTTGATCGGCCTGTTACGGAATGTGAACGTAAGTTGGCTGTGTTGTGGAGCGGGTTGTTGCCGTCCGTACAGGCTGTCGGTCGTGACGATAGTTTTATCGCTTTAGGCGGTGACTCTATGTCGGTTATCCGTTTGTCTTTTATGATACATGAGCAGTTTGGCTTCCCGATAAAGGCATTTGATATTTATCAGCATATTACGCTGAAGGAGTTGGCAGCTTTTATCGATGCTTATTTACATTCGGATTTAGGAGAACAAGAAGAGGCGGCTGATTCTGTTGTTTCGGAAGTGGTTCCTTTGACACCGGAACAGTTCAGTTTGTGGCTGGAGTGTATGAAGTCGGATGAATTGAAGGATGCTTATAATTTACCTTGTTTGTTTGAGTGTCCGTCTGTTTTGCAGCCGGCTGTGTTTGAACAGGCTTTCAACCGTTTGATAAAAGTGCAGGATAGTTTCCGGATGTGTTTCCCAGCAGATGATAATGGCAATCCTTATATACAGGTGAAAGAATATGCTCCGATGCGGATAGAAATATGCGATGTCGCGGATGATGAATTGGCGGGATGTTTGAATAGGGATATGCAAGTTTCATTTGATTTGGCGCATGGGCCGTTGTTCCATTGTAGGCTTTATCGCATATCGGGGAAGAGATATGTTTGTTCCTTGGTGATGCATCATTTGATTTCAGACGGTTGGTCGGCACAGTTGATTCAGTCCGTTCTGGTAAAATCCGTATCAGGTATGACGGTTGATTGGGAAGGGCTGTCGGGAAGCTATGTGGAATATGCGTTATTGGCAGACCGTTTTGTGGATACCTCGGCTTATGCTCGCCGTGTGCAGTTTTGGAAAGGATATTTGCAAGGTGCATCAGAATTGAAATTGCCCAATCTTAAGTCGGAGCGGGAAATCGGGCTTGCCGGAGGTGTGTATACCTGTCTTCTTCCTAAGGAGCTTTCCGAAAAGGTTCATGCGTTTTGCCGCCTTTATATGTGTACTCCGTTTGTCTTTTATTATGCTGTTTATCTGATGGTATTGGCGCGTGTGTATAGGCAGACGGATTTTGTGGCCGGTTTCCCTTACGGAGGGCGTGAACATGGACGTTACAAAAATGTTGTCGGCTATTTTGTCCAGACTTTATGTTTGCGTTATCGCAAGGCATATCAAGAATTGTCCTTTGCCGGCTATTTAGCTGAGATTAAATCGGAATTGCTTGAGGTTGAGCAGAATGCGGTTTCGTTTGATAAGATAATGGAGGTGGCGCGGACCCATGCGGCGGAAACGGGTTTACGATTGGTTAGGACGATGTTTACATTCGAGAAAAAATCATTGTATCATGATTGTCTTATGCAAGAAAAGTCTGTCTTTGATATGGTGTTGAGCGTTTTGTCGGACGATGAAGAGAATGTTTGTTGCCGTATAAGGTATAGGCATTCGTGCTTTGCAGAAGAGGATATGGCCCGTTTCGCTATGATTTACAAATCTGTTATGTGGGCGGTAACCAGCGATGCTGGTAAAGTTTTGTCGGCTTATTCGCTTGCGTCGGTTGATTATTGTCAGGCGGTAATCAGAGGAAATCTTTTGTCGGATACCTTAGGTTGTCCGCAGCCTTTTTTGCATCGTTTTGCACAGGCTGTTCGGGATTTTCCTGACCGGACTGCTCTTGTGTGTGGCGGTAAAAGCATCACTTATCAAGAATTAGACGAGCAGTCCGGCCAGGTTATGTTGGCGATAAAGTCGGCTGGCATACAGCCGGATTCCAATATCGTTGTTTCTATGCAGGCATCGATAGAATGTATAGTCGCGATGGTCGGTATACTGAAGGCGGGATGTTGTTACGTGCCTGTGGCTGTAAATTTGCCGGATGAACGTAAGGCTTTTATTCAAAAGGACGCTGCTTGTGTCATGTCGTTTGATGAAACGGATTATCCGTACGGCCATTTGGCGGAAATTTCTGAGGGGATGAGAAAGGAATGTTCTTTTTCGGGAAATGCGTATGTTATTTATACGTCGGGGACAACCGGACAACCGAAAGGGGTGCCTGTTACGCATCTGTCTTTGTCGTATTTGATAGAGGCGGAAATTTCCCGAATGAAATTAA
Organism: uncultured Bacteroides sp.; assembly: GCA_949296855.1. Lineage (GTDB taxonomy): Bacteria > Bacteroidota > Bacteroidia > Bacteroidales > Bacteroidaceae > Phocaeicola. The sequence goes on from CASFRN010000164.1 coordinate 32,883, forward strand.
CGGAGAAAAGTCGAGGCTTGTTGTTCGCGAGCATCAGCTTCGATGCTTCTGTGTTTGAGATTTTTCCTATATTGTCTGTTGGCGCAACGTTGGTGATTGCATTGCCGGAAGAAAGAAAAGACCCTGTATTATTGGCTGCGCTGCTGGAAAGACAGAAAGTTACTTTTGCTACTATCCCTCCTGCTATTCTGCCTGTCTTGCCGCAAAGGCCGTTTCCGTCGTTGGCGGTTATCGTATTAGGAGGTGAGACAACGGCATTGTCGGCACTTGAGTTTTGGCGGAAAGGCCGTACCGTGATTAATGCTTACGGCCCTACGGAGAACACGGTAGATACGACAATGTGTGTGGTGGATGATGATTTCGAATACAATGATATCGGCGTCCCGTTGCCCGGAGTTTCTTGCTATGTGTTAGATGAATATCATAACATTGTACCGGATGGTATGGTAGGTGAATTATATATCGGTGGGGTACAGTTGACCCGTGGGTATCTGAACCGCCCTGAATTGAATCAGGAGAAATTCATCGAAAATCCATACGTTACGCCGGAAGACAAGGCGATGGGAGTCAATCTCCGGCTGTATAAGAGCGGCGATTTGGTGAGACGGCGTCCTGACGGGCATCTGATATTTATGGGACGTGCGGACAGTCAGGTGAAGCTGCGCGGATTCCGCATAGAGTTAGCCGAGATAGAAACATTGCTTCAGCAATGCGAGGGAGTACGTAATGCATTGGTGGAGGTGCGGAAAACGGATACGCAGGAAGAACTGGCTGCATTCGTGCAGTTCGACAAACAGGCTTCGCCGGATGTGTCCGGTTTGCAAGCCGTCTTGCGCGGCAAGTTGCCTCCTTATATGATTCCTTCCAAATGGGCGGCGGTGGATGAGTTTCCGCTTACGGTAAACGGAAAGATAGACCGTAGGCGGTTGCCCGAACCCGATGTCGTGGTGAAGCGTGAGGTCGTCGGAGCGGGTACGGAAAACGAGGAAACATTGCTGGCAATGGCTGGGGAAGTTATCGGTTCGGAAGGCATCGGAGTGGAAACCGATTTGCTGGATGAGGCTGGGATGACGTCCATGCAGGTGATGGAGTTTGTCGGGAAAGTGATAACGGAAACAGGTTTGCGCATCACGGTCTCTTCGGTATACAAAAACCGTACGATACGTAAGTTGTTGTGTGATACGGAAGGAAGGCCTTACTTTTGGTTCGATGGTTTCGACGGACGGAAGCCGGTATTGGTGTTCATAACGGGGTTTCCTGCCGTGTCGCCTTTCTATGATGCGCTGTTGCGCTTCTTTGCGCGTGATTATTCGGTATTTGTATTTGACTCTTATTACGATTTCTTTGTCGGGAAAGACGCTGTGTCTCTGGAAGTGCTGTTGCATTCGTATGAAGAGGTTCTGACGGAGGTTTTGGGTGATAAGCCTGTAGCGATGCTGACCGGTTATTGTACCGGTGCGGAATTGGCTATTGTTTTTGCTGCTTATATGCGGAAGAAGCATCCGGAGAAAGCTTTGTATCCTATCTTAAATATGGAAGGGGTTTACCGGCGCCAGGAAACAGACGAGATACCGGAAACGATTACGGAAGAGCCGTTAAGGGGACGTATTTGTATTACGAACGAACTTTATAAAGGTTTTCCTTTATTGGAGTATACTGGGCCGATTGTGCATGTGATGGCGGGAAGACCGTCTAAGATGATTTATTGGGAAAAAGGTGAGGAGACCGATGGATTGATTTTGGAACAGATGCGTCAGGCATCAGAAGCGAATCATGAGGATTGGCAACGGCATTACCCCAACGCTCCTTACTATGAGTTGGATTGTGACCACTGGACGTTCTTTGAAGAAAAGAATCTAAGGGTACTCCGTGAGATTATTCGAAAACATTGGAATATATAAATTAAAAAATTAATCTTATGAAGCAAAACGGAACGATAACCGATATCCTGACGCGGGTTACTGTCAGGAGATTTACAGACGAGCCGGTGGACAACGAAGCGTTGCGCCTGCTGTTGCAGGCGGCTATGGCTGCGCCCAGTTCGATGAACCTGCAGCCGTGGCATTTCATTGTGGTGCGTGACGAAACGGTGAAGCAATGTTTGAAAGACAGCTTGCCATACGCCAAGATGATAAATAAAGGTTGTACGGGTATTGTGGTGTGTGGCGATATTTCTCTCTATGAACATATCAATAAAGTGGATAAGGAAGACAACACGCTTTATTGGGTGCAGGATTGTTCCGCCGCTTCCGAGAATCTGCTGTTGGCAGCCCATGCCATCGGTTTGGGAGCCGTGTGGACGGGGATTTATCCGCTGGAAAGCCGTGTGAAGAAGCTACGTGAATTGTTGGCGATACCTGACCATATTGTGCCGTTGAACTTGATTTTAATCGGTCATCCGGAGAGTGTTCCTCTTCCAAAAGAGAAGTGGGACGAAAAGAAATTGCATTACGATAAATATTAAAATGAATGTCCGCATCTGTCGATAAAGATATAGAATTTTATAGGCGGATTGCGGGCGTTTTTGTTAAAAATGGAGTATATGAAATTACATCATGTGGGTTATACCGTTGCCGATATCCGTGTTTCTGCAAAGCGGTTTGCGTTGTTGGGATATCAGCCTGGAGAAGTGCTTTACGATGAAGGTTTGAGTGTAGAGCTTTGCTATTTGACGAAGGAAGGAAGTGCCGTCATCGAACTGGTGCATCAGTTGCAAGCCGGTTCGCTGGAGGCGGAATTGCTCCGTGCGGGAGGTGTCATGCCTTATCATTTGGGTTATGAAGCGGAGGCTTTCGATGAGGCTTGTTCGGAATTAGACGCACAAGGGTATAAACGCTTGTTTAATCCGGTTCCTGTTGGAGTTTTGGATGGGAAGCTCATTTGCTACTTTCATCATCCGGATATTGGCTACATTGAGTTGATAGAAAAAGCTTAGAGCCTGTTTAAATTTTCCGATAAGCCTGAGCAAAATTTAAACAGGCTCTTAGACATTGCTTTTTGTTTGTTGATTCTTAAGGCATTCAGTTTTGTGAGTATCTGACCCGGACATTCTAATAAATAAGTAAGTGTACAAAATTAAGCGGCATCATGAAAAGCGCAGATTCACGCAGATTGAATGAAGCATAATCCGCCTTCCAATGAAGATACCTTCATCTGCCATCGAAGGTATCTTCATCGCTTCACGAAGGCACCTTCATCGCCCTACGAAGGTATCTTCATAAAAACAGGGGTAAAGATAAGCAACTAATCAAAACATCTTATAGCATACAGATGACACAGATAGAACCGGTTTTCGTAGATTCTCTGTGGTCATCTGCAAAATCAGCGTCATCTGTGTGCCAGGATATAAGCTAATTACGTTCAGTTCGGCAGAGGAGGTGGTGAAACTTGCCGCGATGAGAATGTTGCTGAGCAAAATTTAAACAGGCTCTAAATAATTTTATTTTTTTTGGAAAAAAACAAAGGAAACCATTTGATTATGTAAAATCTTATGTATATATTTGCAAAGAATTACGAATGAATACCTCATGTGATTCTTTGCAAGCATTCTTTTACTAAATTCCATAGATAAGCTTGCTACAAAGGTACAAAAAGATTGATAGAGTTTTTTTAATTGATAGAGAATATTTATGTAAGATGCTATGAAACGTTTGCTGACTATATTGCTGTGTTGCATAGGTATGTCGGTTTCTGCACAGAATTGGATGTTAAAAACCAATTTGCTTCACGATTTAACCACTACAATAAATTTTGGTGTTGAAGCACGTTTGTCGCAGAAATGGACTTTGGATGTGTCTGCCAACTGGAATCCTTGGGACTTTTCGGATAACAAGAAATGGAAGCAGCTTTCTTTCCAGCCCGAAGCCCGCTATTGGCTTTGCGAGGCGTTCAACGGTCATTTTCTCGGTGCACACCTCTTGGGCGGCATTTACAACATGGGTAATTGGAATACCGATTTCAAATTGTTCGGTACTGATTTCGGCGAGCTTCAGGATTACCGTTTCGAAGGCTGGATGTTAGGAGTAGGCGTGGCTTACGGCTATCAATGGCTGCTCTCGAAGCATTGGAGCGTGGAGGCGGAAATCGGAATCGGTTATGTCTACAGCCGGTATGATAAGTACGAGTGTCCTTATTGTGGTGATTTGTTAGAAGAAAACAAGCCGCACAATTACTTTGGGCCTACCAAGGTGGCGGTCAATCTGATTTACGTGTTTTAAAGTGCTGAAGGAGGAAAAATCATGAAAACAATTTGCTTATATAGTCTGTTGGCTTTGCTTCCGTTTGTATCGGTAGCGGCTGATGAGGCAAAACGTTTGCCGGGTGGTGCCGAGGTGGGCGGTGTGGAAATCCGTAAGCAGCGCGACAGTGTGCTGATACGCATGAGCTTGGACTTGAACGGAATGGAAGTAGGGCGTAACCGCTCTATTGTAATAGCTCCCTTGTTTTATGCGGAAGGGGAAGGAACGTGGCTTCCTGCCATCGAGGTTATGGGGCGCACCCGCTATCTCTATTATCAACGTAACGAAGAATCGCTTTATGCCAGTAATCCTTATGCCGTTATAAAACGGGACAAGGAGGCGGAGCAACAAGTCGATTATCAGGTAGCCGTTCCTTATCGCAAGTGGATGGATCGCGCGACATTGGTGGTGGCGGAAGATACGTGCCAGTGTGGTGACGTGACGAAAGGAAACAGCGTACCCTTGAAGCAAGCCGATTTGGTTTTCCGTCCGAAGTTGTCCTACATTACTCCGCAGGCAGAAACCCGTAAGACACGTGCTTTAAGCGGTGAAGCCTATTTGGATTTCCCTGTAAACAAGACGGTTATTTACCCCGATTACCGGAGGAATACGGCGGAATTGGCTAAGATACGCGCTACGGTTGATACCGTCCGTGCCGATAAGGATTACAGCATAACGCAGATACGCCTGAAAGGTTATGCTTCGCCCGAAGGAGGTTATGCGTGGAACGTACGTTTGTCTGAAGGCCGTACGGAAGCATTGCGTAATTATTTGATTGAAGAATACGGCTTTAAGGCGGATTTGTTCCGTGCCGAGCCAGGTGCGGAAAACTGGGAAGGCTTGCGCCGGTATGTAGCGGCAAGCAGCCTGACGGATAAAGACGGCATCCTTGCCTTGATAGACAGCGATGAGAGCAACCTCGACCGGAAAGAGCACCGCATCCGCGACGAGCATCCGGCATCGTATCAGAAGCTATTGAAAGACTGCTATCCGGCTTTACGCCGCACGGATTACACCGTGGACTATGTAATCCGCGGTTTCGATGTAGAGGAAGCGAAGGAAGTAATAAAGGTCCGTCCGCAAAACCTGAGCCTGCAGGAGATGTTTGCCGTGGCTCAGATATACGAGGCGGGAAGTGAGGATTTCAATCATGTATTTGATGTAGCGGTCCGTATGTACCCCGACAATCTGGTAGCGAACCTTAATGCAGCCAATGCGCTTTTGGAACAAGGTGCGGCAGAACAGGCAATGAAGTTCTTAGAGAAAGCGGGCGGTAGTCCTCAAGCTGACAACGCCCGAGGCGTAGCCTTGATTCTATTAGAGCAGTACGATGAGGCAGCCGTTTGTTTGCAACGTGCCGCGGATGCAGGCATCAGCGAAGCTAAAGCGAACTTGGAATACATCAAGTAAAGATTCGGATTGACAGGGAAATAAAAAGACTCTGTGTCTTTGTGTCTCTGTATTCGATAGTTAAAAATAGTGCTCTTTGACATAGTGGAAATAAGGGAATAATTTGTAACTTTGCGTACAGATTAGAAACGTAAGAATGAGGAGGATAAAGCCATGACCGAAAATTCAGCATTAGCCATGCAGCGCGAAGCGTTGATAAACGAGTTGCGCAACGTTGATGACATCGATGTAATCCAAAAGACACAACGCTACCTTAACCGGGCTTTGACTGCGGTAAAGAAAGCGGCAAGCAAGGCAAAGGAAGAGGAAGAATACATTAGTAAGGAAGAGATAATGGACAGTTTGCGTGAATCGCTGACTGAAATGTACACTGCCCAACGGGACGGAATCAAACGTAAAACCTTGCAGGAAGTAATCGATGAATTATAGTATAATACCTGAGCCAAGGTTCTTGCGTGAGATGAAACGTTTGGCTAAAAAGTATAAGTCGATGAAGCAAGATTTACAGCGACTTAATGATGAGCTATTGGCAGACCCTACTTGCGGAGTAGATTTGGGTGAAGGTTTTCGTAAAGTACGTATGGCTATTGCCAGTAAAAACCGTGGTAAAAGCCATGGGGCAAGAGTCATTACTTATCTATATGCCATAAATGAAGTTGAAGGAAATATTAGTTTGTTGTCCATATACGACAAACAAGAAAAAGACAACATTTCCGAAGCGGAATTACGACAACTGAAAGCCGAAATCAAAGCCAAAGTGGGTATTACAAATAATCCGGTAGATTAGGTATTAACGATGAAAAAGAGGATTAAACATACATCTTACAAGAAGCAAAAGTACGCCCCCAAGCGTACCTTAGCCGATGTATTGGATGAAAACTACATCAGTAAGAAAGATTTAGAACGAAGATACCTCAGAGCCTTTACTCATATCAAGCCAAAAAAGAAGGCTGGAAACTGAAATCAGCAAGAGAACTAATCAATGAACTATAGGATTCTTTTCCCTTATTTCCACTAAGTCACAAGAGCATATAAAGCGAAAGGATATTATTAACTTTTAATTTATATGCGATTATGAGAAAATTTAAGTTTTTTGCTTTAGCGTTTGCGGCACTCAGCTTCGCTGCGTGCTCAGACGATGCGATTGAAGGGCAAAGCGGAAGCGGCGGCTCTGCTGGCGAAGGTACTCCGGCTTACTTGACGATTTCTTTTACTGCCAATAGTGGTAGCAGTAGCCGTTCTACTGCGGACGATGCGAATAATTGGGGTGATAAAGATGGAGATGCAGAAGATAGCGGACATCATAATGCGGGTACAACAGATGAAAATGCTGTGAAGACGGCATTGATTGTGGTAAATCCTGCTGACGGAGGAAACACGGCGTTTGCTAAATTGTATACCGCTTCAACAACAGCTTCAGAAGACGGGGAGTTTGAAGTGATTGATGATGCTTCTAAACTTTATAAAAATACAACTCCGATTGAAGTGGCTGTAGGAAAGTATAATGTTTTAGTTGTTATCAATCCGGTTAGTGAATTGGTTCCATCAGGTGCTCAAGAAGGTATAACGAATGCAAATGCAGTGCAAGACTTATATAATAAAATTGTCAATGAAAGTTATCTTCCTAATGAAGCAACTTATAAAAGTCTTGTCGATGCTACAATTGGAGAAGATGGCATGATGATGGCTAATAAAAATTGGAATGATGGCTCCGTTGGGTCAGCTTCTGATTGTTCTGTTGTCTTGACACCGGATAATAATGCTCCTGAAAAAGCGGCAACGGTTACTGTTGATGTAGAGCGTGTTATGTCTAAGATTACTTTCCGTGATACGCAGATTGACGGGATGAAGGATAAAAATATTTATCCGGTTACTGTACATACAGGTGTAGGCACAGCGGTAACTGTACGTGGCGCTATTTTGGATGAAACGACAACAGATGTGGAAGATGATTATCGGATTGTTGTTTTAAATAAAGCAGAGGATATTGCAGAGCATGAAGTTTATGCTTTGTATGAAAAAGCATCAGAAGATGCTGAGGCTGTTTTAACAGGTGTATATGCAGCTACTACAGAAACGAAGAAAACAGAAGATGGTAATGAATATACAGTTTATACAAAATTGACGGCTGTTACAGATGCTTCCGACTATGTAGCTGGGACAAACTATGTAGCAAATACAAGTGCAGAAGACTATGGCCTTACTTTGGTTTTGGCTGAGATGGGTGATCCTACTTATTGGTATGTAAGGTTGGAAGGTTATGCGTTGGTTAATCTGTCAAAAGATGTACACTATGTGCGTCATACAATTGACAATGCCAATGTGATAACACCTCTTGGAACATTAAATGGTTCTAACTATTTATATACGACAAATTGGATAGCAAAGAATACGGCTGAATTTAGCACTAATGATAAGGGTGATGTAATATTCAGTAATTGTGACCCCAATGATTGGTTCTATAATACGTTGGCTGCCGTATCTGATGATAGTGATAAGTTGACATTTAGCGGCAATACGATTATTAACAGTGATTTTTATCAAGCATTCCCTACGGGTGCATATCCAGAAGATGGTGCCGTTGAGGGTGATGGTATCATTTATGATAAAGGAACATCGACTGGTAGTGGTCAGCATACAAGCGCTAATGGTAATTTGGATAATATTGGTCATTTTTTGGCATATTGCTTCGAAAACTCCACTGATCTTAATCATCAGATGCATGGCATAAGCACAGGTATTTCATTCGTTGCGAGAATGTACACAGACCAAGAATGTACAAAACCTGTAGAAAGATTGTATCAATATGCCGGTCAAAAGTTTACTTCATTAAAGAGTATTCAAGAAGCTTTTGGAGCAAGCCGAATGAGTTCAGCGTTTAACAGCTTGGTTGATAAAGAATCAACTATAACGGATGTAGAAGACATGAAAGACGAATTGGAGAAGTTGGCTGCGAATAAAGAAAACGGCGGTGAAAACATTACAATCTATAATGATAATATCTGCTATTACTACACTACAGAAATTAAGCATTTCGATAATGGTGATAATGCGGTATTAGGCAATATGGAGTTTGCGATTATGCGTAATAACATTTATTCTTTATCGGTAAGTGGCATTAATGAAATCGGTGATGCGATTGTGGATCCGACTCCGAATATTCCGGATGAAACAGAAAGTCGTGCAGCTCTGACCGTACAAGTACGTATCCTCCCATGGATTGTCCGCTACAACGACATCGAGTTCTAATAAGTTGAAATGAATAACCTTGTAGGGGCGTATTGCATACGCCCGAAAGCATACGCTTAAATTTGTTTATGCATTCAGGGCGTATGCGATACGCCCCTACAATATAACGATGTACCCTAACTACACTATCAACTTTTAATTTTTAACTTTTAATTTTTAATTGAAAATGAACTTGCTTTACTCCATATACCATCATGTAGGACGGCTTTTACCGACTGTGGCAGCCCTCTTGTCTTTAGCTTCGTGCCATACTGTTTGGGATGATGACGACTGTCCCGTTGACATTGAGTATCGGGTAAAGTTCAAGTACGACTACAACATGCTCTTTACCGATGCGTTTGCCACACAAGTGCAATCGGTTACCCTCTATGCGTTTGATGAACAAGGCAAACTGGTACTTCAGCAGTCCGAACAAGGCGAAGCGTTGAGCCGTAGCGATTATACCATGAAGCTTGACCTTACTCCCGGCAATTATCGGCTGGTAGCATGGGCAGGCTTAGCGGAAGGCGACGCTTTCGAAGTGCCTGTAATGGATGAAGGGGTTTCGGTACAGGAAGACTTGACATGCCGCATCAACCGTTATCAGCGTACCTTGCACGGTGAGGAGATTGATTCGGTGGGCTATCTTCATTCGTTGTGGCATGGCATGGCCGATACGCAATTGCAGCAATCGCGGGCAGAAGTGAATACGCAACTTGTTACCGTGCCTTTGATGAAGAACACCAATACTTTCCGCATCATTCTCCAGCAAATGGCGGAAGGGCAGATGGACGCATCAGCTTTTGAGTTTGCCATCACCGACGAGAACGGGATGATGACCCATGAAAATCGTGTGGTGGAAGGCGATGGTGTGTTGACTTATATGCCTTATCATCAAGTGCAAGGCTCGACAGTGGTAGAAGGTGAAGCTTCGGAAGAACAACTGAACATGGTGGTGGCTGAACTGACTACAGGAAGGCTGATGGCGGATGCCGGGACACGTCTTACTGTCTCCAACCGCGAGACGGGGGAGACTGTGCTTTCCATTCCTTTAATAGATTACTTGGAACTCTGTAAGACGGTAGCCAACTACGATATGCCTTTGCAAGAGTATCTCGACCGTGAAGATACCTATAATATGACGTTCTTCCTCGATTCGGATAACGCTTGGATTAACACCCAAATCATTATCAATGACTGGATAGTCCGTTATAACGACATAACTCCCGACTTATGATGAAAAGATGGTTTCTACATAGTATGGTTTGCCTGTTGGCGTTCATCGGGGTAGCTTGCTCGGACGATGCCGGAAACATGCCGATGGATAATGCCGGCAATGTAAGGCTTCGCTTGCAGTTGGCATTGCCTGCAGGCGGTGGCGTGTCGCGTACGGAAAGTTTTCTTGAGAATGGCGTTGGGTTGGAGAACTACATCGATTTTTTCGATGAAGACCGATACCGCATTTACTTTTTCAATTCCGATGATAAGTTTATAGCTCGGTTCATGCCTACCGTTGTAGATATGTCTTTAGAAAACCAGTATATTTTGTATCAGGTAGAAGGGGATGTGCCGGAAGAGCTTATGCCTCAATCGGGAACGATGGATTTTAAAATCGTAGTATTAGGCAACTGGGACACGTATCAAGAGCTGGTGGCAGAAAAAACCACTATTGAACAACTATGCAAGGCAGATTGGGCTACGTTCGATTGTTTTACGGATGGTTTCGAATTGAGCAAACCCGGTAAACTGATACCGTTTTACGGTGTGCATGAATACAAAGACATTGCCTTTGAAGATGGAAAGATTGTTAACTTGCCAGCTCCTGTCACTTTGCTCCGTGCTATGGCGAAAGTAGAGGTTGTGCTTGAAACGAAAGGGATGTCGTTCAGCAGTGTTTCCATTCAGGGGTATAACCAGGAAGGGTATTGTGCGCCAAGCGGTGTGGATTCGCAAGAGGATTATGATTATGATGAAAACCGGCTTGCATTGCATTTGATAGGCGGTACAAATGATGAAGGTGCTGCTTCTCGATCTCTTCCTTTCCTGCATATCGAAGGAGAAGACAATGACACTTGGATTGCTTATTTGCCGGAATATGATAATAGGAGTGATGAATCTGAAGCCGCACATATCGAAGTCCGTTTTGATATTCAGACAGAAGACGACGCAAAGGATTTTATAATCTATTTCTCTGATGACCAAGACGATAAAAGTAAAACATTTGATATCGTCCGCAATAATCTTTATCGTTTCAATGTAACGATAGACCCGAAAGGCAAGTTGGCGATTGAAGTGAATAAGTGGGATGAAATTTTTGAAAACAATTTTATTTTCTAATGATTATGAAACATACTCTATACCTGTTGATAGTGGTGCTGATAAGTGTATTGTCGGTAAGTTGTTCCGAAGAGAGACTGGCTGGCAGTGTGTCTTCTTCCGAATTTGAAGAAGGGGAATTGGTGTTGGCGTCTCTTCATTTATCAGTCAATGGCTTTGAGGTAAATGTACAGTCTGGTTCAAGAGCACCCGAAGATGAACCGACTCAAGAAGAACTTGCGGATGAAGAAATTGCAATCCATAACATTTGGGTATTCCAGTTTAATACAAACGGTGACCAATTAATCAACCCGCGTTATTATGAGATTACCGATCAAGCTGAATTACAGGATTTAAAAGTTTGGTTAAAGCCGGGTGTGGCTTCTACGGTTTACGTGGTGGCAAATACAGGCCAGCCCGATTGGATAAAGGAAAATACGGATGTCAGCACGCTTACAAAATTGGAATCATTGGATTTGTTTAACCTGGATCCTCAGTTTATCAATGAAGGGAAACCCTTGTCGCTTCCGATGGAAGGCAAGGAGGATAATGTAACTGTAAGTGAAGTGAGTGGGACACCGGAAAATAACGTCACGGTTCATGTGACACGTATGTTTGCTAAGTTGCAGGTAAAGGTGAGTATCACTCCAGCGAATATAAAGCTGCGGAATATTGCGATAAACCGCATTCCGTTAGTAAGTAAAATAAAGGAGCGGACAGGAGAGGGGGATGATAAGACTAATTATAATACAGGAGATAGAGGGTATTGGTACGATGACTTTTTTGATGAGTCAGATGACGTAAGTAAGACTTACGTAATGTATATGGCTGAAAATATGCAAGGCCGGATAGACAATAATTCAGAAAAGGATGAGGAGAATGCTCCGGCAAATGCATTTGAAATAGGTGTAAATGTGATTCATACGAGTGTTGATGATGGTTCCACTACTTATCCTACTTATAAAGTCTATCCGGGGCAAAATATGACGAACGACTTCAATATCAAGCGGAATTGCATTTATAATATCACGGTTAATATCGAACACGATGAGAAAGTCAATGTTCCTTCTTCCAATTGCTTTATTGTCATACCGGGTAGACTGTTAGCCTTCGAACCTTATTATCGCACGGAAACAGGCGGGGGATTTAGGATTGAAGATTATTTGAATCCGGATGAGGAATCTAAAGCGATAGACCGGGTTTCTATTCTTTGGCAGACAGAAAATGCCATAGGTGATAATACAAGCGGAGATTTGGTGTATTATGATAGCGGGCAGAAGAAAATTTATGTGAGAACTCAGGAAGGAAATGAAGGCAATGCTTTGATTGCGGCTTATAATAAAGCAGGTGAAATTATTTGGTCATGGCACATTTGGGTAACAGGTAACGACCCGGCTAATCTAACTAATTCAATCCGGTATACTACGTATCGTTGGGATGAAAAGGGTATTTATACGGAGGAACAGCGTGTGCCGGGATATCAAGTGATGTCATGCAATTTAGGTGCATTGGCAAATGAACCAGCAAATGCAACAGACACCAAACCTTTTGGTTTGCTGTATCAATGGGGACGGAAAGACCCTTTCCCGCCTGTTGAAGATGGAGGTGGTATTACTGAGTATGCATACGGTAAAGCTGTGCGTCGGATGTATTATGACAATACCAATCGGGAGATTGTGGGAATAACTTCAGGTATTTATGGCGCGGACGCTACTTCAGGTAATAATCTTTTCTATTCCGTAATGGGGAATGCGCTTTCTCCCCAAGACCCGTTGATATATGCCATTCAGCATCCTACTGTGTTTATATGCGGTACAGCAGCGGATAGGCATTATACGGAATCTGCTTTACAATCAGTAAGTAGTTATGCAAACAATGGAGATTGGAATTACAAGAGCAACGATGAATTGTGGGGTGGTAAAACTCCGGACAATAGTGGGAATATGAAAAAATTGAATATCGGTACCGCAACCATATACAATAATTATGAAGGTACTGACAAGTCTATTTTTGACCCATGTCCGTATGGTTGGAGGGTTCCGCCTGGTGACTTTTGGTTAGGTTTTACTAAAACAGGAATAAATCCGACCACGTGGGAAGAGATTAATGTTTATGAGCCTGCTGGTTGGAATAAAAATTGGTGGGGAACATACATATATTTGACCGATTGGAAAAATGGGAAGTATACTTATTTCCCCAATCAAGGGACACGTGTCAGCAGCGGATATGGTATAAGAGTGGGCCAGTGTGGAAATTATCACAATGCCACGACAGATGATGATAACAGAGTGAATATCTTACATATTCATAATGATTTTAGTTTATTCCATATATTTGAAACTGACTTTCGATTCTATTACGTGAAGTCTGTTGCCGGTCCGATACGTTGTGTACGTGAATCGCAACAATGATGTATTCATTTTCGTATGTGCTTTGGGATGAGTTCAAAACAGTTTCTTAGAAGATAAAAAATCTCTATCGCGAGGAGGTGTCCTCGTACATTTTACTTAAATTAGTAATCTATATTTAAGAATCGGTTCGCAGGGATGCGCGCCGGTTCTATTTTTTATCCTCTTCGGCAAACAGGATGATTCAGATTCTTTTTTCCTTTGCAGATAAGTGCTGTCTATCAACAAAATTTACATTAAAATCCTTACCTTTGTAAAAAATTATGGCTCACGATGAACGCTCTTTGCAAAACTTTTCCTATCTTTGAGCCGTTGCATAGTGCAACAGACATAATGTAGGAAGCGTTTAGCTTTATTCCATACTGATGAACTTCGACAACTCATTGCATATTGGAATAAGAAAGACGTTCTTCCTTTGGTGTGTTATATATGTTTCTCTACAGCATATACAGCCAAAGGTGTGAGCCATTTCTTTATCTATATGCAAGGCAGTCGAAGGCCTATCAGTAGGATAAACTAATTGGCTCACACTTCTTTTTATGCCTGCCAATTAACTTTAGCCGCATCGTCGGGCCTTCGGTGCAACCACCTTAAATTACTTTTTATTATGAGAATCAGCCCGCTTATTCTCGTTACCCTATTGGTCCTGTCGGCTTTTTCTGCTTGCAAAAGCAGCCGGAATATGACTGAGACCTTTACAGGGAAAGATTTCCCGTTCGATTCTGTTGTCGCCTCTTGGCTGGGCGACAGTGTGTGCGATGCGTTTCATACGCCTTCTTGGGTGTATGCATATAAGATGCGTCCGAAGCATGCCGAGACAGATACGCTTATCGGCGGATATGCTGTTGACTATGTTATTGGCAAGTTGGACGAATCGTGTTATGCACCTTTATTGTTTTTTTTGAAAGATACTGCCAATTACGTTTTAAGCGATGAAACGGTAAAGACATTGTTTTCGCCCAACATCGGATTTGAGTTCGCCAGCCCGAAGTATGGCAAGACTTATCTGCTGATAGCATTCAACGGCAGCCAGTTGCAGGTAGTCAGTCAAGACCGAACTGTCTTGCATAAACAATTTAAGAACAAGTATTTCCTCTTGCGCTTTGCCGAAAAACTGCTGCCCGGCAACGAGTTCATCCGAAGAGAATTATCCCGTAACCGTCAAAACTGAAAATCATGAAACACATTCGCTTGTTTATAGCTTGCGTAGCGATGACGCTCTGCGTTTCGCTGAAAGCACAGACTTTCCATGCCATTCTTTTCGCTGACACGAACGATAAACGCATCGGCAAAAGTACAGCCATCGACCTGAACAATGTCAGCAACATGCTGGTAGAGGCACAAAGCTCCCTGAAAGGAAAAATGGAGTTCGTTTATTATGTTTACCCCGGCAATTATTGTTCTCCGCAGAATCTGAGGAAAGTGTTAGACAACATCCGTTGCCAGTCGGACGATGTGGTGTTTTTTTATTATAGCGGGCATGGAGGACGCTCCATGCAAGACACTTCCCCTTATCCGCAAATGTGCTTGGGGCAGCGCGACGAGTCGAAGATGATTTCGGTAGAAGGCTTAGACCGTGCCCTTGCCCGCAAGAATCCCCGCTTGCGCTTTGTCATTACAGACTGCTGCAATTCGGAAGACGAGGATATTACGCCTAAGCTGGAAATCAGCAGAGGAAGTTCCATGGTCAGTTCGAAAACGGAGCGTAATTACGCGAAACTCTTCCTGGGCAAGTACGGAAATGTCATTGTGACTTCGAGCAAAGCGGGAGAGACTTCCTCCGGCAATAATGTGAGAGGGGGACGCTTTACTTACTGTTTGCTTGCCGTGCTCGAAAATGCCATCCGGCAAGACGTAACCGACTGGCAACTCATTATGGATGCCGTAAAAGAAGGCACCGCCGAGTATTCTTCTGGCGAGATGCATCCGTTTGGCGAAGTGCATGTAAGTGCTACTCCGCCTGTTGCCGCCCAGCCTGAACCGGAAACTGCTCCGGCTCCTGTGCAAGAAGAAGTAGCCACGCAAGACGTGTTGTTGCCCGACCTTTTGAAGCTGGTGGATACCAGTATCGGTGCGTCGAAACGTCTGAATATGGTAACTCCTCTTTTACGGAAGCATTTTGCCAACGGCAATGTCATCGTAGAAGCCTTGGGCAAAGACAGCCGTACGGTGGTCAATCAGGAAACTGCCCAAGAGTTTTTGGAACGGCTGAGCACCTCTTTCTTCTTGGTCAACTTCAATATCTTGTCCGTAGAGCGGGACAGCAACCGGAAGATTACCTCATTAAGAATTCACGAAGTGTATAAACAATAAAACAAGGATAGAAAATGAAAAAGATTTTACTTGCTGTATGGTGCAGCCTGATGGTTGCCTTTACAATGAATGCGCAGACATCGTCGGGAAACGAAGTGGTAGATGAAATATTGAAAAGAGATGATGTGTCCACATTAGAAAAAGGATTTGCTCAAAAAGGGATTGAAGCAAAAGTCCGGATTTATTTTGAATCGAAACAAAATGAACTCATATATAGTTTCCGTGTTTTCGATGCAGATGTGTATGATGTGCTTGATGTAGACCAATTGTTATCTGTTTTTGTAACAGGGACACTCGAAGGGTGTAAGACAGCGGATGGAACAGGGAATTGGATGGTATGGATAAGCAATGAATTCAAGCGTACCGATACGGGTATTCGGATGGAAATTCTCTATGGCAATCAAAAGAAAACTGCATCCGTTACAGCTGATGAAATAATAGATATCGCTTACAAAATGTTTCAATAATAGCATCATTTTATGAAAAAACTGATTATCACTTTCATGATTATACTTGTTGCATGGGGATGGACAATTCCGCTCCGTGCACAGACCAATGACTTGAGTCCGGAAGAATTGGAAATGTTCCGTACGGAAGTAAAGAACCGGACGAACCGCTTCCAAATGTACTTAACGTTTATCGGGAGCAAGAAGAACGATTTGAATACGAAGAAAGCTTATATTAAGCAAGCCTTGCAATTGTTTATCGGTAAAGGCGAAAAATACGAAGATGGATACGGCAATGTCCAACCTGCCGTAGGGATGGAGACTACCTCCAAATATAAGAAGAAAAAGTCGTGGCAACTGACAAAACAATATCTGAACCGGTTGGCTAATATGACTTACAAGGAAATAGAAATCACATGGGTTGATACCTGCCGTGTAAGCAATTTCTATAAGGTAAAAGACGGGCTGTATACCGCTACGGTTACCGTTTCGCAACGTTTTGCCGGTTATCGGGATAACGGAGGCTATACTGATACGACAGTCAAGACCATAGAGATTTTCTTGGAAGAATACCTGACTCCTGTAGGCAGAAGGTATCGCATCCTTTTCGGAGACATTGAAGCCCTTGAAACTTATTGAAAGCCATGAAACGAATATTACTCTCGCTGATAAGCGTATTGTGTGTCTGTCCGCTGTGCATAGGGCAGACTGCATTGCCCGACTCTGTTTGGCAAACTGAATTTAACTTCCGTGTAAAACAATTGGATGAGTTTATGGCACGGTTTAACGGAGAAGAGGCTGTAGATGTCAACGTGGCGGATTCGTTAAAACGTCCGTTGAATCTGCTTTATTTGTTCGACCGTGAACTATTTGCCTCCAACCGTGATTCTATGTTGCAGAAGGTAAACGCTTTTATAGATACTGTAATTACTCAGCGGAATGCCTTATGTTATGAAGACGGGGGCTGGTTTGCCGAAGTGGGTTGTAACTGTATATATAAAGGTAAGAAAGATACGCTTACCCTTTATTTGAAGCCGGAAAAGATAGAAGAGTTCCAATACCGTTGGGTGGTTATCGGTGCTAAAGGCAAGTTGCTTCAGCTGATACCAGCCAAGCGGAACCGTGGCTTGGATATTCTGCCTAATAATCATGAAGTGTCTTTCCGTGCCTTGTCGAAAATCGCTCAGTTAGGAAGTAACAACATCCTGAATTATGCCGAGCGTGATTATGTGCCCGACGGGCTTTCCGCTTTTTATGCGTTGGTTTATTCCGATGCTTTGAAGATAGAGACTACGGGGCAAATTACCTATCATTTCCTTGAAGTGCCCGGTTATGTGTTTACCGTAGAACGGTTTAACCGGAAAGGGACTAATACCGGTTGGCTGATTTCACGGCTTATCCCTATGCACGAAACAGAAAAACAAGCTTATTACAATCAATTTTTAAAAACCGAATGACCATGAAGAAGATTCTTTTATACATTTGTTTGTTATGGCTGCCTTCTGTGGCATTTGCGGAGCAGGCTTTAAGCGTTGAACAAAGGCAAAGGGTTGAGGCTGCCGTCAAGACCTATTTTGAACGGCTTGCACGTTATGTCGCAGAGCCGATGGGTGCGGAAGCCGGACAAATCAGTTTCGATATTTCAGAAATGTTCGAAAACCGATTGGATGCTCCGGTTTACAATGACTTGGTGGCGTTGAAAGACAAAACAGGCATAGATGCCTCTTGTACCATCAGTGATTACTTGCTTTCTTTTGGTCCGTTGAGCGAGAAATACGGCTACAAGTTCCGTATCACTTACGATTCTATCGTATGTCATCCGTTGGTGGAACCCAGCAATGACAATGCGATGAATGCGTTG
Source organism: uncultured Bacteroides sp. (assembly GCA_949296855.1). Taxonomy (GTDB): domain Bacteria; phylum Bacteroidota; class Bacteroidia; order Bacteroidales; family Bacteroidaceae; genus Phocaeicola. The sequence goes on from CASFRN010000164.1 coordinate 51,103, forward strand.
GTTTATGTGAGGAAACATATTGATGGGGGCGGTGTGTCGGAGACATTGACCAACGTGATTCGTTATAATTTGAATACGGACAAGTTGTCCTACATAGAGAAATCTTCTTTCACCACAAGCGATGAAGACATCAATTTCTTGTTGGAGAACCATTATGGTTATAGTACGGCTAAGCTAAATGAAATGGCTGCCCGCTGTTTTCAAGAAAAGAAATACAAGCAAGCCTATCAGTTGTACGAACAGGCAGCCATACGCGATGACATGGATGCCCAATATGCTTTGGCGAATATGTTATGGAAGCGGCAAGGGTGTGAAGAGTACGGTTTGTTTGCTACCGTCAATATGACGAAGTTTTGGTTGAAGAAGATTTATTTCAAGTATATTGGAGCTAAAATTGGCGTTAAACTACCAAATATGGGAATTTATAAGCCTGTTCAAGAAATGATAAGTCTTGTTTTTCAGGATGAACATAGATTCTATACCGACTATGAAGATAGACCGTTTAATTCCGGATTGATGAAATATAAAGTTCCAGGAAAAGAATTATATGGATTTTTTAACACGAAGGGGGAAATGGTGATTCCTGCCCAATATTCTGATGCTTTGGCTTTTTCGGATGGATTAGCACGGGTTAAAATTTCAGGTAAATGTGGATATATCAATACAAAAGGTGAACTTGTTATTCCTGCTATATACAGAAGTGCATCTCCTTTTATAAATGGAACAGCTTCAGTTTCGTATCAAGATGCTAAAGGTTTAATATTGTTTATCATTAATAAGAAAGGGGAAAAAATTTCGGAAGATTTTGATGACATTATTCAGATACAACGTAGGGAGGATATATTAACGGCGGCAAGACGAGGAAAGAAATGGGGATTTATTAATAGCCTTGGAAAAATCAAAATGCCATTCATTTATGATGAGGTTGATAAGTCACGGACTTGGGCCAATACATCTTCAGACCATTTCATTGCGATTTGCCAAAACGGGAAATGGGGCTTTATTGATACGAGTTCATCGGAAGGGAAGATTATTGTGCCGCCTCAATATAAAAACGTTGGCAGTTTCTTTTTTGGCATGGCCTGGGTAAATGATGGAAAAAACATTTCATTTATCGATAAGACAGGTAAGATTGTGTGCACCGGAATCAAACAATGTACAGATTTTAATGCCAATGGTTTGGCTGGTGTCAAATTTGAATTGAATAGTAAAAAAGGTTACTTGATTAATAAACGAGGTGAAGTCGTTTATTATTATGATGCTGGCGAAGATGGAAAGATATATAATCTCCGGAGAAAAGAATAATTTGGCATAATGAAACTGGTCTGCCTTTTGCTGCGAAAAGATGCAAGAGGCAGACCCATTTAAAGGGTTTATAAAGCTTTCGTATTTCTACTCTTATCTCTAATGCGTTTGTGATTCTGTAAAACATATCAACGCTCGATTTATTGTACCGTTCTTGATATATGGTAATTCGCTTGAAAAAATGTTATGTAATGCGTGAGATTCGCTTGAAAAAATGTAGTTAAGCTTATGTTATTCGTTCGAAAAAGTGTAATTTTGCATGGAACGAATAGAATCATGTTATGCTCAGAAGAAAAATAGAAACAGTTTTGGCCGAGTGGAAGAAATCCGAAAACAGAAAACCTCTCGTGATAAAAGGCATACGCCAATGTGGGAAGACATACATAGTACAAAAATTCGCAAGGGAGAATTACGGGAATGTGGTTTATATGAATTTCATTCTCGAACCGGACAAGAAATCTGCTTTTACAGGTAATTTAGATGTCAATACCATTATTCTCAATTTATCTGCTTTGATTCAGGGTAGCCGTTTCGTTAGTGGAAAAACATGCATTATCCTTGACGAAATTCAAGAATGCAAGGAGGCAAGGACTGCTTTGAAGTCCTTTCATATAGACGGGCGTTTCGACATCATTGCCACAGGTTCTCTTTTAGGAGTGAAAGGTTACGGTAAGAACAAGAAGAAAAACGAAGGGGATGAAGGACAAGATTCAGTTCCTGTAGGGTATGAAACTGTAGTAGATATGTATCCGTTGGATTTTGAAGAATTTCTATGGGCAAACGGAATCAGTGATACGGTTATTGGTTCTGTTAAATCATGTTTTGAAAGTGAGAAGGCTGTTCCTGACGGCATTCACAAAGCTATGATGGAATTGTTGTACAGATATGTTATAGTAGGGGGGCTGCCGGAAGCGGTGAACTGTTTTCTCGAAACCAAGAATATTGAACTTATATACAAGGTGCAGCGTAATCTTATTGCCGGTTACGAAGAAGATATGGTCAAGTATGCGGATGATACAGACAAGCCACATATCCGGGAATGTTTCGAGTCCGTTCCGAGACAATTGGCCAGAGAGAATAAGAAATTCCAGTATTCCGTAGTCAAAAAGGGCGGAAGGGCATCGCAATATATCGGCAGTATCCAATGGCTGGAAGATGCCGGAATAGTCCGGAGATGTTACAATACGCAGATTACGGAACTGCCGTTAGAAGGCAATGCCATACAGGATTGCTTTAAGGTGTACACCACAGATATAGGTATCTTCATGGCAATGCTTGACTATGGAACTCAGGCAGACATCTTAAAGGGGAATCTTTTGGGATACAAGGGTGCTATTTTTGAAAACCTAATGGCTGATTTTTTGTGCAAGTCCGGACAAAAATTATATTATTTTCATAAAGATAGCGGGCTTGAACTAGACTTCTTGGTGAGATTTAACAATGAATGCGTCATACTTGAAGTGAAAGCAAAGGGTGGTAAGGCAAAAAGCATGGCTACGGTTCTTAAAAATAAAGATGTATATCATGTCAAAAGTGCAATTAAGCTGGGACAATATAATGTTGGGCGTGAAGGAGAGGTACTTACCGTTCCGCTTTATATGGGATTTCTTATTGAGGATAAGCTTGCGGATGCTGTTATTCCCGATATAGATTTAAGCGGGTTATAGTGAATCATAGCGTTGCTATGTGCATAACGGCTTATAATTAGTTTATATTATAGGTATACAAACACAGAAGACCACACATTTACATTTGCTTATGCTATGCAGCATAGAAAAATAAAATCTGTGTTCTTCTGTGTAATCTGTGTGCTATCGGAAGCACAACCGGATGGTTAGAATCCTGCCAATTCCAGCACTTTATCTACAGCGGCGCTCAGTCCGTCGGGGTTCTTTCCTCCGGCAGTAGCGAAGTGAGGTTGTCCGCCTCCGCCTCCTTGAATCAGCTTGGCGGCTTCGCGTACCAATTGACCGGCATTCAGTCCGGCTTTCACTTGGTCGTCACTCATAATAACCGTCAGCATCGGTTTGTCTCCGAAGATGCTTCCGATGACTACGAACAGGTTTTCGGGGAACTGTCCTTTCAGTTGGAAAGCAATGTTCTTGATGGCTTCGGGGCGCATCGGCAGCATGGCTTTAATGACTTTTACGCCGTGTATTTCTTTGGCGCTTTCAATCAGTCTTGACTTAGCGCTCGCTTCCCGTTCTTTCATGAACTCTTCCATCTGCTTTTTCAGTCCGGCGTTTTCGTCGACATATTTTGCAATGGCAATCTTTAAGTCGGGCGCATTGTTGAAGAGGGCTTTCAAGTCGTTCATGGTGTCTTGCAGGACATCCATCATTTCTTCCACTTTTGCACCGGTAATGGCTTCGATACGGCGTACGCCCGCAGCTACCGAGCTTTCAGAAAGTATCTTCACCATACCGATTTTACCGGTAGCCGATACATGAGTACCTCCACAGAACTCGATGGATGAACCGAATTGCACAACGCGCACTTCATCGCCGTATTTTTCGCCGAAGAGGGCAATGGCTCCTAATTCTTTGGCTTTTTCAATCGGGAGGTTACGGTATTCGGTCAAGGGGATGTCTTCACGGATTTTGGCATTGACTAAATGCTCTACTTCGCGCAACTGTTCGGGAGTTACTTTTTGGAAGTGTGAGAAGTCGAAACGCAATGATTCCGGAGTAACCAATGAACCTTTCTGCTCTACGTGCGTGCCTAATACTTGGCGCAATGCTTCATCAAGCAAGTGGGTGCAAGAGTGGTTGGCTGCACAAGCGGCACGTTTGTCGGTGTCTACACACGCCATCATCGGGGCGTCGAGATGTTCAGGAAGCTGCTTGGCGATATGAATCGGAAGGTTGTTTTCTTTCTTGGTGTCAATGATATCGATGGTCTCGAATTCGCTGACCAATACACCCGTGTCGCCTACCTGACCGCCGCTTTCGGCATAGAACGGCGTTTCGCTCAATACGATTTGATACAGTGTCTGGTTCTTCTGCTTGATTTGGCGGTAGCGCAGGATACGGGTTTCGTATTCGGTATAGTCGTAGCCGACGAATTTTGTTTCGCCTTCTTCCAATACCACCCAGTCGCTTGCCTCAATGGCTGCGGCATTGCGGGCACGCTCTTTTTGCTTTTGCATTTCAATGTTGAACTCTTCTTCGTTCACTGTCATGCCGTTCTCACGAAGAATCAGTTCGGTCAAGTCAAGCGGGAATCCGAATGTGTCGTATAATGTAAAGGCATCTACGCCGCTGATTTCTGTCTTTCCGGCAGCCTTGGTGTCGTTCATCACTTTGTCGAGCAGGCGGATGCCGGTTTCCAGTGTGCGCAAGAAAGCTTCTTCTTCTTCTTTGATGACTTTTTCAATTAGGGTTTGCTGTGCTTTCAGTTCAGGATATGCCTGTCCCATATTCTCTATCAGTACGGGGACGAGCTTGAACATGAAGGGTTGCTTTTGTCCTAAGAACGTGTATGCATACCGCACGGCACGGCGCAAGATACGGCGGATAACGTAACCGGCTTTGGCATTCGAAGGCAGCTGGCCATCGGTAATAGAGAATGCAATGGTGCGGATGTGGTCTGCCACTACACGCATGGCTACGTCTGTTTTCGGGTCTTTGCCGTAGGTAGTGCCAGCCAAATCGCCGATGACTTTGATGATGGGTTGGAACACATCGGTATCGTAGTTCGATTTCTTTCCTTGCAATGCCATGCAGAGGCGTTCGAAGCCCATGCCAGTATCGATAACCTTGGCAGGAAGCGGTTCGAGCGAACCGTCTGCCTTGCGGTTGTATTGCATGAACACAAGGTTCCATATTTCGATAACCTGCGGGTTATCTTTGTTTACCAGTTCACGCCCGGGCACTTTTGCCTTTTCTTCTTCCGAGCGCAAGTCGATATGGATTTCCGAGCAAGGTCCGCAAGGTCCCGTGTCGCCCATTTCCCAGAAGTTATCGTGCTTGTTCCCGTTGATGATGTGGTCTTTGGGTAAGTATTGTTCCCAGTATCCGGCTGCTTCGTTATCCCGTTCCAGCCCTTCTTCGGGGCTTCCTTCGAACACGGTAGCATAAAGGATGTCGGGATTGATTTTCAATACATCTACTAAGAATTCCCATGCCCAACTGATGGCTTCTTTCTTGAAGTAGTCGCCGAATGACCAGTTGCCCAACATTTCGAACATGGTGTGGTGGTAGGTATCATGGCCTACTTCTTCCAAGTCGTTGTGCTTTCCGCTTACTCGCAGGCATTTCTGCGAGTCGGTCACACGTCTGTATTTAGCCGGATGGTTTCCCAGGATGATGTCTTTAAACTGGTTCATACCGGCATTGGTAAACATCAGCGTAGGGTCGTCTTTGATGACCATCGGTGCCGAAGGCACAATCTGATGTCCTTTTGACTCAAAGAATTTTACGAATGAGTCGCGGATTTCGTTTGCTGTCAACATATAAGTCTTATTATCTTGTCGTTAATATTCTCAAAATCGATTTGCAAAGATAATCGGTTTTATTATTTTTGTCGCTACGTTTGGGGCAAAACTTGAGGGATTGCCCATTAAATTTCTTCAAAAACAACGATTTGAATGCGTAAAGTCTACTATATATATAATCCGAAGACGCGTACATACGACCGTATTTATCCTACGATGCGTCAGCGCATGATGAGTTATCTGCGTAATTTGTTTGTCGGGATGGGGCTGGGGGCAGGATGTTTCATCTTGTTGCTGATGGTTTTCGGTTCGCCTTCGGAAAAAGACTTGCGGACAGAAAACTCACGTCTGACCGCACAGTATCACATTTTGTCATCGCGGCTGGACGAAGCGTTAAGCGTGATGCAACAGTTGCGGCAAAGGGATGATAATCTGTATCGGGTAATCATGCAAGCCGATCCGGTGCCCGACGCGGTGCGTAACGCCAATTATGGGAAAACGAACCGTTATGAAGAGTTGATGGAACTGGCGAACGCCAAGCTGGTGGTGAATACTACGCAGAAGATGGACGTGCTGGAAAGGCAGGTGTATATCCAGTCGAAGTCGTTCGACGAGATACTTGACTTGTGTAAGAATCACGATGAGATGTTGATGTGCGTACCTGCCATTCAACCCGTATCGAATAAGGACTTGAAGCAGACGGCATCGGGGTATGGCACGCGTATCGACCCGATATATAAAACGGTGAAGTTTCATGCGGGGATGGATTTCTCGGCTAATGTCGGTACGCCGGTTTATGCTACGGGAAACGGTACGGTGAAAACCGCAGGTTGGGAAGGTTTGTACGGCAAATGCATCACCATCGACCATGGTTTCGGCTATGTGACCCGTTACGCGCACCTTAATCAGATTAAAGTCCGTGTGGGGCAGAAAGTAGTGAGGGGAGAAACTATCGGTGAAGTGGGGACGACCGGAAAAAGCACGGGGCCTCACCTGCATTACGAAGTGCACCTGAAAGGGCAGATTATGAATCCGGTGAATTATTATTTTATGGATTTGGACGCTGACGATTATGACAAGATGATTCAGATAGCCGCCAATCACGGCAAGGTATTCGATTGACGCTTGAATGGAAGGAGGCATGTATGGCATTGAAGCAAGACAAGCAGTTGAAGTTGTATTATTCCATCCGCGAGGTGGCGGAGATGTTCGGGGTGAACGAGTCGCTTATCCGCTATTGGGAAAAGGAGTTTCCGGGCATCGCTCCGAAGCGTGCGGGCGGGAAAATACGTCAATATACGAAAGAGGATATTGAGTTTATCCGCCAGATTTATTATCTGGTAAAAGAGAAAGGAATGACGCTGGCAGGCGCCAAGCAGCAGTTGAGGCAGAATAAAGAAGGAGTGCGCAATACCACCGATTTGGTCAACCGCCTCAAGCAGATCCGTGCAGAGTTGGTGAGTATCCGGAAAGAACTGGATTACATTACCTGATGTGGTTCCACCACGGATTACGCGGATTGATAGAATTATTCTTCATTCTTGTTTTATGAATCCGTATAATCCGTGGTATGAACGTGAAATCAGTCGACAATTTCGTCATCGAAGTCATCAATGCGGGTTATCTTCTTGATATTCTCTATTTTCTTCAGGTTGTTGCAGATGGTGTTGACATCGTTTACATCGTGTACGTAAAGTTGGATACGTGATTCGAAGATTCCTTCTTCCGACTCGATGGTCAGCTTATGGATATTGACGTTCAGTTGTTGCGAAATCACTTCGGTCAATTTGTTCAGTATACCGATTTCGTCCAGTCCTTTGATGTAGATGTTTACGGGAAATACCAACGCTTTGCCTGTTTGCCATTGTACAGCAATCAGACGGTTTCCGAAGCTGGTTTTCAATTGGGCGGCAATGGGGCATTGGCGCTTATGGATGACAATGCGGTTGTTGTCATCGATGTACCCCAATACGTCATCGCCTGGGATAGGCTTGCAGCAATCCGCTAGGATGTAGTTCTTTTGGATGGCGTCGGGGGTTAGTTTGACAATCGATTTTTTGTCGATGTTGAGTGGTTGAGGCTCAGTCTTGCTTTGTTGCTTGGCATTCTTTTGCTTGTTTCCTCCAAAGGCGAAGCTGATGTATTTTTTCCAGTTGGTTGAGTTGGTTTTTTCTTTCAGCTCGTTTTTGTCGGTGTCTCCTAAGGTGAATACGCCTTGGCCTACTGCCAAAGCCAGTTCCTCGTATGTTTTTACCTGATGTTTTTCACAGAGTTTGCGGATGTTTTCATCGTTGGCTGGCAACCCTTCATTTTGGAAGAACTGAGCTATCAAGTCTTCGCCTTTTTGTTGTTGTTCGCGCCGTTCCCGTTTCAAGATGGCCTGTATTTTAGCTTTTGCTTTAGCGGTGGTGGCAAAATTAATCCATGAAGGTTGCACCTTTTGAGATTTCGAAGTCAGGATTTCCACTTGGTCCCCGCTTTGCAGCTTGTGGCTGAGCGGCACCAGCTTATGGTTGACCTTCGCACCGATGCAATGGCTGCCCAAGAATGTATGGATAGAGAATGCAAAGTCGAGTGCAGTGCAGTTTTGCGGCATCGTCTTGATTTCTCCCTTCGGTGTGAATACGAATATTTCGGACGCGAACAAGTTCAGTTTGATTGTATCCAGGAAATCTAATGCATCGGGCTGCGGGTCGTCTAATATTTCTTTGATGGTTTTCAGCCATTTGCTTAGTTCGCCTTCGTCTTCACTTCCTCCTCCTGCTTTGTATTTCCAGTGGGCCGCAAATCCTTGTTCGGCTACGTCGTTCATCCGCTCGCTTCGGATTTGTACTTCAATCCATTGCCCCTTGTTGCTCATGAGGGTGACATGGAGGGCTTGATAACCGTTGGCTTTCGGGTGGCTCACCCAGTCACGCAGACGGTCAGGGTGTGGTTTGTAGATGCGTGAGATGGCAACGTATATATTAAAGCAGTCGTTCAGTTCCTCTTCTTGGTTGCGTGGGGTAAAGATGATGCGTACCGCCAGGATGTCGTAAATTTCCTCGAACGTGATATGTTTGGCTTGCATCTTGTTCCAAATGGAATAAGGAGACTTTACGCGCGCAATAATCCGGTAAGGAATGTTCATCTTGTCCAGTTGCTCGCGGATAGGCGCCGTGAATTCGGTAAACAGGCTTTCCCGTTCGGCCTGGGTGGCTTGCAGTTTGTTTTGGATTTCCTGATAGGTCTCCGGATGTTCGTATTTGAAGCTCAGGTCTTCCAGTTCGGTCTTGATGCGGTTCAGCCCCAAGCGGTTCGCCAAGGGAGCGTAAATGTACAAGGTTTCACCCGCTATCTTATATTGTTTGCTGGGAAGCATCGAACCGAGCGTACGCATATTGTGGAGGCGGTCGGATATCTTGATGAGGATGACACGGATGTCATCGTTCATCGTCAGAAGCAGTTTCTTGAAGTTTTCCGCTTGTGCCGACGCGCGGTCGCCGAAGATGCCTCCCGATATTTTGGTGAGGCCGTCCACGATTTGCGCAATCTTAGGGCCGAAGAGGTTTTCGATGTCTTCTACGGTATAGTCTGTATCTTCCACCACATCGTGAAGCAAGGCCGCGCAAATGGATGTAGAGCCTAATCCGATTTCGACGCAGGCAATGCGGGCTACGGCAATGGGGTGAAGGATGTAAGGTTCACCCGACCGGCGTCTCACTCCTTTATGCGCTTGCCGGGCGAAGTTGAAAGCTTTTGTGATGATTTCTACTTTCTTGCGATGTCTGCTTTCTAAATATCGGTCCAACAATTCCTGAAAAGCGTCGTCTATCAGCTTTTCGTCTGCTTGCTCTTGGGGTAATTTTTCGTCAGTCATGGTAGTCCTTCTTAATGAATAGTGCAAAATTAGGAAAAATCCTTAATCTTGCAAGAAGAAAGGACTTTTTTCTTGTAAATTATCGGATGCGGATGGATTTTCCTGCACGGATGCTGCTTCCGCGTATGCCGTTCAGTCTCCGCAACTGGGATACACTGACTCCGTATTTACGGGCGATGCCTCCTAATGTTTCCCCGTTACGTATGCGGTGGTACACGGCTTTCGGGGCAGGTATGTCGACGGTATTGCGCCGCGTGAGGTAAGTATCCGGCTTGTAATTGTAAATGCTGTCTTCCTTGTCGATGAAGCTGCTCATCAGCTTGCTGGGCAGGCGCAGGGCATACGGTTGCTCGTTGCCGGGGATGATGTCTTTCTTGAATTCCGGATTGAGGGCGCGCAGTTCGTCAAGGCTAATGCCGCATACCGCCGATACTTGCTGTAAGTGAAGCGGACGGGATATGTGTATGGTGTCTGTCCCTTCGGGCATTTTCATCTCCATCGGGCTGATGTTGTGCTCGCAATAGTAGGTCATGATGTAATTGGCTGCAATGAAGGCGGGTACATATCCGCGGGTCTGTTTGGGTAGGTAGTTGTAAAGTGCCCAAAAGTCTTTTTCCCCGTCGGCACGGCGGATGGCTTTATTGATGGTGCCGGGACCGCAATTGTAGGCGGCAAGTACCAAGTTCCAGTCGTGGTAGATGTCGTAAAGGTCTTTCAGGTAACGGGCGGCGGCGCGTGTCGATTTTACCGGGTCGCGCCGTTCGTCTACCAGGCTCGTCACTTTCAGCCCGTATATTTTTCCGGTGTTCAGCATGAATTGCCATAAGCCTACGGCTCCCTGGCTGGAACTGGCCATCGGGTTTAACGCCGACTCGATGACCGGCAGGTATTTTAATTCTAAAGGAAGTCCGTAGAGGTCGAGCGCTTCTTCGAAGATGGGCATATAGAAGTTGTTGGCGCTTAGCATGAACGCTACTTTCTGGCGCAAGCGGGTCGCGTACATATCGATAAATTCGCGTACCACTTCATTGTATGGCATTTCGATGATGGCGGGGATGCGTTTCAGCCGGTCTATGTAAACGGAGTCGCTTACTTCCGGATTGTCGCCGGTCAGGGTGCAGTTTTCGCCGATGTTGATGTAATTCTTCGAAATCCAGTCAAGGTAGAGGCTGTCGGTTTCGGAGATCATGCCAGCCGGCAGGTCGATGACTTCTTCGGCTCCCGATGCCGAACGGACGGTGATGCTTGTCTCCGTCTGTTGCGCGTAAAGGGCAGAAGCCCCAAACATACTTAATATTCCAATAAACAGTTTTTTCATGGTTCTAAAATTTAATGTTGCACTGCACGCCGATGCCTTGAGGCAATCCGCAACGTGCGTCGTTAAACAAGGCTGGTTGCCATTCCATACTCAAATCGTCGGATATGTCGAAGCTGGACAGTTCGGCGTCTACATACGCGTCAACCACTGAGAGCAAGTATACACCGATGAAGGCAAAGATGCTTAGGTCTCGTTGTCGCCGGTATAGGTCTTTACGCTTCCTGAAGGTTTCTTGCCAATACTGGAGGTTGCCCAGCACCATGTCTTGTGTATATCCTAAGGGCAGAAAGTCCATATAGCTGTCATTGGCAGGATTGTCGCTCATGATGTCTTGATAGGCTTGCGAATAGTCTTTGTACATCTGCCCGTTCCATGTCAAGGCATAGATACAGCCCACGAATCCGCCATAGATGATGGGCAGTTTCCAGTATTTGTGATTGTATATCTGCCCGGCGCCCGGTATGGCAAGCGAAAGCCAGATAGCGTTGTTCGCTATCGGCGTCCATTTCTTTTTCTTGAGTTCTATGGGGGGAGTCTGTTGTTGGACGGAATCGCTTTTATGGGCGAGCAGTGCCGTGTCTACCGGAGCTTCCAAGTCGGTAACCCGTTGCTTTTCCCATGCCAGCGTGTCGAGCAACGCCAAGCTGTCCGCACGGTTTTGCGCACGGATGGAATCGGCTTTCAGTATCCCTTCGCGGTGCTTTCGGGCGCGCTGTCCATACGTATCCACACTTCCGCCGAATAAGAAGCCGGACAGGAATACAAAGATAATCAGGTATGTAAACGATTGCTTTTCCAAGTCTGTCCGCTTTTATTCTTTAGGTTGTGTCGAATCCAATATCTCCATAATCCGCTCTAGGTCGGCCTCGCTGTTGAAGGGGATGCTGATTTTCCCTTTTCCCTTGTTGCTGCACGACAGCTGCACTTTAGTTCCGAAAAACGAGCACAGGTGGTTTTGCAGCAGGGTATATTCCTCGGACAGTTTGGCTCCTTTGGGGGTTATCTTCTTCCCGCCTGATTCTACGCTTTCGCCAGCCGAGAGGGCTTTGACAATTTCTTCCACTTTGCGCACCGAGTAGCCTTGCGCGATGATTTCGTTGAAGATGCGTATCTGCGTCTTGGGGTCATCCAATGCCAGCAGGGCACGGGCATGGCCCATGTCTATCTCTTTGTTCTTCAACGCCACTTGGATGGGCGCCGGCAGCTTGAGCAAGCGCAGGTAGTTGGCAATGGTAGCCCGCTTTTTCCCTACACGGTCGCTCAGCCTTTCTTGCGTCAGTCCGTATTGCTCAATGAGATGTTGGTATGCCAGCGCGATTTCCAGCGAGTTGAGGTCTTCCCGCTGTATGTTCTCTATCAACGCCATTTCCATTACGTTTTCGTCGTCGGCCGTGCGGATGTATGCGGGGATGGTTTTCAGTCCGGCTTGTATGGCAGCCCGGTAGCGTCGTTCTCCCGCGATGATCTGGTAGGAGTCGTCATCCAACTGGCGCAAGGTGATGGGCTGTATGATGCCTATTTCCGCTATCGAGTCGGCCAGTTCTTGCAGGGCGATCGGGTCGAATTCGCGGCGCGGCTGGTTGGGGTTGACTGAAATCTTGTCCAGCTCTATTTCGTTGATGGAAGATGACCCTGACGTCCTGATTTCCTCATTGGTGGAAATCAGGGCATCGAGTCCTCTTCCTAATGCATATTTCTTTTGTACCGCCATGTTTTCTCTTGTAGTTACGGGTCGTTACTGTTTTTGGTTTTTGTTAATGATTTCATTGGCAAGCGCCAGATGGTTTTTAGCTCCTGTGGAATCGGCATCGTATAAGATGGCTGGGATTCCATGGCTCGGCGCTTCGCTTAGTTTCACATTGCGCTGGATAATTGTCTTGAACACCAATTCCTGAAAATGCCGTTTCACTTCGTCGTAGATTTGGTTCGCTAAGCGTAGGCGTGAATCGAACATAGTCAGCAAGAAGCCTTCTATTTCCAGCGACGGGTTCAGTTTCGTCTTGATAATCCGTATGGTATTCAGCAATTTGCTGATTCCTTCCAGCGCAAAGTATTCGCATTGCACGGGGATAATGACCGAGTCGGCGGCTGTCAGTGCGTTGATGGTAATCAGCCCCAAAGAAGGTGAGCAGTCTATCAGAATGTAATCGTATTCTCCTGCCATCGGCGCCAGTGCCTTTTTCATGATTTTCTCACGGCTTTCTAAATTCAGCATTTCAATTTCCGCCCCTACCAGGTCAATGTGCGAGGGGACGATGTCCAGTCCGTCAATATCGGTCGTGTAAATGGCTTCCCGTATGTCGCTTTGGTTAATCAGACATTCATAGATGGAGCAGTCGATGTCTTTCAAGTCAACTCCTAATCCCGATGAGGCGTTAGCCTGAGGGTCAGCGTCTACTACCAATACTTTCTTTTCGAGTGTAGCCAGTGATGCAGCCAAGTTGATGGTGGTCGTAGTTTTTCCTACACCGCCTTTTTGGTTGGCTAAAGCAATAATCTTTCCCATATTAATCAGTTTATCTGATTGCGAAGTAACAAATAATTGGCGAGATAGCGTGTCTCATTCTTGCAACATTTTGCAAAACTGTTGATAACTCGCCGCTTCTGTTAATAACTTCACCGGGCAAAGATAGCGATTTTTGTGTAAATCCGATGTGCGGCATACGAAGTTTAATATCCGCTTGTGTAAAATTAACGGATGTATACGGCTTTATTTCATCGGACGGATACACATTTTTATATCCCAGCCCGTGGAAAGTGGAATGAAAGCTGCCGGAATGGGGAATGTATCCTACTTTAGGGGCATTATATCATTGGTGCATTGGGCAAAATATTGTAACTTTGCGGGCATGAAATCTCCTTACATTATATAAAGGTATATATGACTAAGAAAAGACCTCTGTTGCTGTTGTCGAACGACGACGGTGTGAATGCAAAAGGAATACACGAACTGGTGCGGGCTTTGCGTCCCGTAGGTGATTTGATTGTCGTGGCTCCCGACGGGCCTCGTTCAGGGTCGGCAGGTGCCATCACTTCTGCTTTTCCGGTGCTTTATGCTTTGCTTCAGCAGGAGCCGGGATTGTCGGTATACAAGTGTTCGGGTACTCCGGTGGATTGCGTCAAGTTGGCGTTGCATGCCATTGTGCCCCGTACTCCCGACCTTGTGATAGGCGGCATTAACCACGGCGACAATTCTTCGGTGAATGTGCACTATTCGGGAACGATGGGCGTGGTTATTGAAGGTTGCCTGAAAGGGATTCCTTCCATCGGTTTTTCGCTTTGCAACCATGGTGCGGATGCCGACTTTTCTCCGGCTTTGCCTTATGTGAAGCGCATCGTTGAAGAGACATTGGCGAAGGGTCTTCCTGACGGGATTTGCCTGAATGTGAATTTTCCTGATACCGCAGATTTAGAAGGGGTGCTGGTATGCCGTCAGACGCACGGTGTATGGACGCGTGAATTTGTGAAAGCCGACCATCCGAGAGGAGGAAACTATTTTTGGTTGACCGGCGAATATAAGAATCTGGAGCCGGATGCAGAAGACACCGACCATTGGGCGTTGGGACATAATTATGTAGCGATAACACCTACTCAAATCGATGTGACCGCCTATACGGCGATGCGTGAACTGAAAACCTGGAACTTTAACGTATGAAATATTATCTGATTGTCGGAGAAGCGTCGGGCGACTTGCATGCGTCCAACCTGATGCGTGCGTTGCTTGCGGAAGACCCGGAAGCCGAATTCCGCTTTTTCGGAGGCGACTTGATGAAGGAAGTGGGAGGTACTTGTGTGCGCCATTATAAATCGTTGGCATACATGGGGTTTATTCCTGTGCTTCTGCATTTGCGTACGATTCTCCGCAATATGGATTTTTGTAAGAGCGATGTGGAATCGTGGAATCCGGATGTATTGATTTTGGTGGATTATCCGGGATTCAATCTGAAGATAGCCCGATATATCAAGCTTCATACGCAGATTCCGGTGTTTTATTACATTTCCCCGAAGATTTGGGCGTGGAAAGAATACCGTATAAAGAATATCAAGCGTGATATCGACGGGATGTTTTCCATTCTTCCGTTTGAAGTGGAGTTTTACCGGAAACATCAATATCCCGTTCATTATGTGGGTAATCCGTGTGTGGATGCCGTCGCTGCCTTCCGGAAAGATGCCGTTGAGGCTTTTGATGACTTCGTTTTGTCGCACGGGTGGGGGAAGAAGCCGATAATCGCTTTGCTTGCCGGAAGCCGGAAGCAAGAGATTAAGGATAATCTGCCATTGATGATACAGGCTTCGCGCAGTTTCCCCGATTATCAGTTTGTAGTGGCTGGCGCGCCGGGCATTGAGCCAGAGTTTTACCGGCAATACATCGATGCGGATACCGAGATTATCTTTGGGGAGACTTACCGGCTGCTTGCCCACGCTACGGCGGCATTGGTCACATCGGGGACGGCTACGCTTGAGACCGCACTTTTCCGTGTGCCGCAAGTCGTATGCTACTATACGGCTGCCGGCAAGCTGGTTTCTTTGCTGCGCCGTGTGGTGTTGAAGGTTCCTTTTGTGTCGTTGGTCAATCTGATAGCCGGGAAAGAAGTCGTGACCGAATTGGTGGCGGGTGATATGAGTGTTGGCGCTATCGTGCGTGAACTTTCGTTGATATTGCCGGGCGGAAAAGCGCGCGGACAGATGCTGGATGATTACGGCCGCTTGATACAGGTGTTAGGGGAAGCCGGCGCTTCGGAACGAGCAGCCCGCCAGATGATGGAAGCGTTGGAAGCATACAGGAAGAAATTGTACGCGTGATTTTTTCTCACCACAGATTACACAGATTAAAACAATTATTTTCAACCATGGTGTAGACAAAATTTTACCACAGAGATACACAGAGCTTTTGATTATTTTTTCCGTGGTTACTCTGTGACCTTTGGGGTGAAATTCAATTCTTAATTATTTTAATCTGTGTAATCTGTGGTGAAGAAAAAGATTACAAGCTCAAGATATACAGATAAACGACTGATGCCGGTATTGCCATAAGCGTACTATCGAAACGGTCCAGCATACCTCCGTGTCCCGGCAGGATATTTCCGGAGTCTTTGATTCCCAAAGTGCGTTTGAAAAGCGATTCGACGAGGTCGCCCCATGTGCCGAATACCACGATAACCAATGCTAATCCTATCCATTCGTAGATGGTGAGGAAGAAGAAGTATTGAGAGAGGATAATCGCTGCAATGACGGCAAATGCGGCTCCGCCGATAGAGCCTTCCCACGATTTCTTAGGCGAAATGCGTTCGAACAGGCGGTGCTTGCCGAAAAGCATCCCTGTGCAATAAGCCCCCGTATCATTGATCCATGTAAAGATGAAAATGGATAAAGGCAGTATCGGATTATATTGCGAGATGCTGGTAGCAGCGCTTGTGTGGTAAGCAAGCACGTTGAGCAGGGCGAACGGCAGCCCGATGTAGAGTTGGCTCATCATGGCATACGCCCAGTTGTTGATGGGATTTTTTTGTCTCTTATATAGCTCGCTGATAAACAGATACATAATCAGGAAAAGGTAGGGGATGAATATTTCGTTCGTTCCCGGGACGACTCCGATGTATCCGAAACAAAGAAATAAGAAAACGCCGGCCAGTATGGTGATGGGTTTATTCATCTGCACCTGTCCGGTAGCGTTCGCCAAGGTTCCGAACTCATGGATGGTCAGTGCGCTGACGATAGAAAACAGAATCGTGAACAGGATAGGGCCGCCTAAGATGCATCCCACCAATACGGCAACAAAGATAATGCCGGTGATAGTACGTTGTAAGAAGTTGTTTTTCATATTGTTTCTATTTAGTAGCCGGACAATCGGCAAAGACGTAAGTGATGCCTATTGTCCGGCTTTTCGGTTTATTGCTTCGGTGTGTCTTCCTTAGTCCCGTTGTCTTCCGGCTGCGGGTTTTCGGGAAGCGCTTTCGGTTGTTCTGCTCCGATAGCTGCGGGTTGTGATCCGTTTTCTTCCGCCATGATTTCTTCCGAACGGGAAGTCCACGGGCGTTTGCCGAAAATCTTTTCTACGTCTTCGGCATAAATCACTTCACGGTCTATCAATACTTGCGCCAGTTGGGCGTGGCCTTCGCTGTGCTTTTGCAGAAGTTCTTTAGCGCGCACATACTGTTCGTTGATCATCTTCTGCACTTCTTGGTCGATGACTTCGGCAGTATGTTCGCTGTACGGCTTGTTGAAGGCGAATTCATCGTTGCTGTAATAACACAAGTTGGGCAACCGTTCGCTCATGCCCGCGTATGCAATCATGCCGTAGGCTTGCTTGGTGACACGCTCTAAATCGTTCATGGCACCGGTAGAGATATGGCCGATAAACAGTTCTTCGGCTGCCCGTCCGCCCAGTGTAGCGCACATTTCGTCTAACATCTGTTCTTTCGTGGTAAGTTGACGTTCCTCGGGCAGATACCATGCAGCTCCCAGCGCGCGTCCGCGTGGCACGATGGTCACTTTTATCAGCGGATTGGCGTGTTCCAAGAACCACGAAATGGTGGCGTGGCCGGCTTCATGCAAGGCGATGGCGCGTTTTTCAGAGGCGGTCATCACCTTGGTTTTCTTTTCCAGTCCGCCTACGATACGGTCAATCGCTGCCATGAAGTCGTCTTTACCGACAGATTCTTTTGAGTGGCGTGCAGCTATCAGGGCAGCTTCGTTGCATACGTTGGCAATGTCGGCTCCGCTGAATCCCGGCGTTTGGCGTGCCAGTAAATCCACATCGACCGTATTGTCTAGTTTCAGCGGGCGCAGATGTACGCCGAACACTTCTTTCCGTTCGTTCAGGTCGGGCAAGTCTACATAGATTTGGCGGTCGAAACGTCCGGCGCGCAACAAGGCTTTATCCAAAATGTCCACACGGTTGGTCGCAGCCAAAATGATGACGCCGCTATTCGAACCGAATCCGTCCATTTCGGTCAGCAATTGGTTTAATGTGTTTTCGCGTTCATCGTTTCCTCCGATGCCCGGATTCTTTCCGCGGGCACGGCCCACAGCGTCTATTTCATCGATAAAGATGATGCACGGCGCTTTCTCTTTCGCTTGGCGGAACAAGTCGCGCACACGCGAAGCACCTACACCAACAAACATTTCCACAAAGTCGGAACCCGAAATGGAGAAGAAAGGCACATCGGCTTCTCCTGCCACAGCTTTAGCAAGCAAGGTCTTTCCTGTTCCCGGAGGCCCTATCAATAACGCGCCTTTCGGAATTTTTCCTCCCAATTTGGTGTATTTTTCCGGGTCTTTCAAGAAGTCTACTATCTCCTGTACTTCTTGTTTGGCTGCAGCTTGTCCCGCTACGTCTTTGAACGTGGTGCGGTTAGCCCCTTTTTCGAACAGTTGCGCCTTACTTTTTCCTACGCTGAACACATTGCCTGTCCCGCCAGGCCCCGTCGCTCCGCCCATCCGTCGCATGGCGAATATCCAGATGGCTATCAACAGAATGAAGGGGAACGTGTTCCAAAAAATCATCCCGAAATAATTGTTCCGTTTTTCGTAACTGATGGATCCGGTAAAGGCACCGTTGGCTTGCGCTTCGTCCAAAAACTTGTCTAACGTATCGACGGAGCCTACCTGTACCGTTACGGCTGGGCTTTTCCCTACTTTATCCGCATCTTGTTTGAACACGTCGACGATATGGTCGGGTTTGATGTACATTTCTACCGTATTGTCATCATAGGCGATGATTTTGCTGGCGTAGCCTTTGTTCACCATCTCCTTGAATTCAGTATAGGTTATTTCTTTGCTTGCACTTCCTTCATCGGTCGACAGATAAAGAAAGCCGAGCACAAGCGCAATCACTACGTACAGCCACGTCAGGTTAGGACGGGGTACGTTAATCTTTGGCTTGTTGTTCGGGTTGTTGAAGTTGGTATTGTTGTTGTTTTGATTTTCGTCCATGATAATCTTTCGTATGAGTTTGATTAGTCCAAATCGGGTATTGAAGTCAGCTTGGCGTCCGCCCACAGGTTTTCCAAATTATAGAAAGCGCGTACTTCGGGCAGGAATATGTGGACGAGGACATCTCCGTAGTCCAGTGCCACCCATTGTGCGTTGCGTACCCCGTCCATGCCGTATGCTCTTTCACCGGTCGTTTTCTTTACATAGTCCTTTACCGAGTCTGTGATAGCCGAGACTTGGCTGGGTGAGTTTCCCTGACAGATGACGAAATACTTGCAGATTGTATCTTCTATATCCGTTAAGTCTGCGATTACGATGTTTTTACCTTTTTTCTCTTGAATGCCTTCTGTTATCTTTTGCACTAAAAGTTTTGTTTCGTTCATTATTCTTCCGTTCTTGTTTTGTTTTTAATTGTTTTTTAATGTACCTTCTTTTCTTGAAAGAAGAGAATATGCGACAAAGATACTTGGTTTTCTGTATATCACGAAAAGTTTAGCTCTTAATTCTTTTTTTCTTATGTATTTTTTTGAAAAAAGTCTTCAAATCCCTTGTCGGGTTAAAGAAAAATTGTACCTTTGCACCGTCAAAATCGAAATGACGTTAATGACAGTTGATTTTGGGCTATGGTGTAATGGTAACACAACAGATTCTGGTCCTGTTTTTCTTGGTTCGAATCCGAGTAGCCCAACTTCGAAAGCATGAGCTGTTCCCACGGAGGGGATGGCGAGTGGTCATGTTTGGGCTATGGTGTAATGGTAACACAACAGATTCTGGTCCTGTTTTTCTTGGTTCGAATCCGAGTAGCCCAACTTTTTCATAAGTGGATTAACAAAAAAGAGTGTCTTTCTTAAGAGAGGCACTCTTTTTTGTTAATTGATTTTCATTTGCTTACGTTAGAAACGGAAACGGTCATTTTGTCCATATATGGCATTAGCGCTCCATTCCAAATTCTTCTTGATTTCCTTCAACAAACTTTTTACCATTTTCATAATGTTACCCTTTCTTTTTTAGTTTAGTCAATCAGTTTTTTTGTTGTGATTCATGTTTTACAACACAAAAGTAATGCCTTTGTTCAAAAGAGATCTTGTATGGAAGGGGAAAAATGGCGCAAGCTGCCTGTTTTCTTGACCTGTGTCAAAAATAAAAGGTCCGTTTAGTCATATAAGTGAAACGTCCTGCCAAACCGGCAGGTCGTTTCAGGTCAAAATGGCGCATTTAAACAGGCTCTAAGTTTCATTGATAAGTAATGACGAGTCGCCGTAGCTTAGGAAGCGGAAATCGTGCGCCAGTGCATAGTCGTAAATGCGGTGCCAGTCTCCTTTTACAAAGGCCGAAACCAAAAGCAGCAAGGTGCTTTGCGGCTGGTGGAAGTTGGTCACCATACGTCTGACTATCTTGTATTCGTATCCCGGCGCGATGATGATTTGTGTGCTGGTATGCAAGGCATCCAGCTGATGGCGTTCCATATAGCCGAGGATTTGCCGCAAAGCCTCGACCGTAGTAAGGGTGGGGTGCGTGTCGTAAGGTTGCCATTGTTTGACGTGCAAATCCGCTTCGTTGGCATCCGGATTCCGGCTGATGGTTACACCTATGTAATATAAGCTTTCTAATGTGCGTACCGATGTGGTGCCTATGGCTACGGCTTTTCCGTCGTGGGCGATAAGCTTACAGATGGTGTCTTTCGATACCGATATGTATTCGGTGTGCATTTCGTGTCCGGCTATCTCTTCGCTCTTGACAGGCTTGAAGGTGCCCGCTCCTACATGGAGCGTCACTTCTTCTAAGTCCGCGCCCTTGGCTTTCAAGGCATCGAGCACCCGTTGGGTGAAATGCAATCCGGCGGTAGGAGCCGCTACCGATCCTTTAATTTTCGAATAAACCGTTTGATAGGTTTCTTTGTCGCTTTCTTGGGTTTCTCTATTTAAATAAGGTGGAATGGGCAGTTCGCCGAACATTTCGAGGATGTCGGCAAACGTGACGTGAGGGTTGTCCCATGTGAAGTTTACCCAATGGCTGGTGCCCCGTGCCTCACCGCGTGTGGCAGTCAGGGTGATGTTTTGCCCTTTTACAGTCATTCGGCGCGTTAAGGCACCTTCTTTCCATTTTTTCAGATTGCCTATCATGCAGAGCCATGCGGCGTGTTCGGTTTGCTGGAAATTCAGCGCATAGTCATTGGGCTGGGCCGGCTCTAAGCAGAAGATTTCAATCAATGCGCCGGTTTCCTTGCGGAAATGCAGGCGCGCCTGAATCACTTTTGTATTGTTGAATATCATCAGCATGCCTGGCTCGATGTAGTCGGGCAGGGAAGTGAATCGGGTTTCGCTGATGGAGCCGTTCCGGTAAACCAAAAGTTTCGATTGGTCACGCACCGGAAGCGGGAACTTGGCGATGCGTTCTTCGGGGAGCGGATAATTGTAGTCGCTGATATGAATGTGCTTGGTATCTTCCATTGTGTTTGTCTTTTTATTGAAGAATTGTGCAAAGGTAGTTATTCTCGTCTGTATACGCAAGTGTAATCGGCAGGCGATGAAGGCGGAAGCGTCAAGATATGTGAAAGGGTGAAATCTTTTGGCTGAAAAAGGTTTGTATTCTAAAAGTTATTTGTTTCTTTGTAGAATTGTTTAATAAAAAGAAAGGAGTATGCTTATGAAAAAATTGGCAATGCTGGCAGGAGTGATGTTTTTGCTTGCCGGCTGTGGTTCACAACAAAAAGGAAAAGAAGCGGGAGGGCTTCCCACTTTCCGAAACACGGGAAATCCATTGATAACCGACAAGTTTACCGCTGATCCTGCGCCGATGGTGTACGGCGATTCGCTTTATTTGTATGTAGGCCACGATGAGTATTATGAGGGGCAAGATTCCGCTTCGGGCGGCAAGGAATTCAACATTACCGAATGGTTGTGTTATTCTACCGCAGATATGCAGACGTGGACCGATCACGGGGCGGTGCTGAAGCCAGCCGATTTCAGTTGGGCGGTAGGCGAAGCATGGGCTTCGCAAGTGGTCGAGAAAGGCGGTAAGTTCTATTATTACACTACAGTCCAGGCCGGTGAACCGTATACGGGTAAGGCTGTAGGTGTGGCTGTGGGCGATTCTCCTACAGGGCCGTTTAAAGACGCTATCGGCAAGCCGTTGGTGTGCGATACCATGACATCCAACGGTGCACGCGGCTGGTGGAACGATATCGACCCTACCGTATTGATTGACGAAGAAGGTCAGGCATGGATGAGTTGGGGGAACGGAACTTGCTTCTTGGTGAAATTGAAACCGAATATGGTGGAACTGGACGGCGAGATTCAAGTGGTGGACTTGCCGAAGTATGTAGAAGGACCATGGCTGCATAAGTACGGCGATTTGTATTACCTTACCTACGCTTCGATGGGAGAAGGCAGGGAAACGATTTCGTATGCTACAGCATCTTCGGTGGCGGGCCCTTGGACGTATCGGGGAGAACTTACCGGTATGGCGGAAAACAGCTTTACCATTCATCCGGGAATCATCGAGTTTAAAGGCAAATGGTACTTGTTCTATCACAACGCTGCGCTTACTTTAGACGGGCATAAAGGAGCCATCGGACGCCGGAGTGTATGTGTGGACGAGTTGTTCTATAATCCCGACGGAACCATGAAACCGGTGGAACAGACTAAAAAAGGTGTCAGCCAAAGTGAATGAGGAGGAAGCCTTTCCCGATTATGAAATGATTGTATAACTGATAAACAGAATCTAAAATGAAAACACTGTCTTTTATGCTGACGTGCTTCTTGGCATTGTCGGCGGCTACGGCTCAAACATTGCCGGAAGGGACACCGGCGCAAACCAATGTCCCCGAAATGAAATATCCGTGTGTAGATGCTTTATCGCGCGCTACGTTTAAGTTGCATGCTCCTGAGGCGCAGAATGTACAGGTAGACATCTGTGGAAAGAAATGGCCGATGACTAAGGATGCGGAAGGAGTATGGAGCGTGACTACCGACCCGTTGGTGGTAGGTTTCCATTATTACTTCCTGGTTGTGGACGGAGTGGCGGTGAATGATCCTGCCAGCGAGACGTTCTTCGGATGCGGAAAGATGGCAAGCGGCATCGAGATTCCGGAGTCTCCGGAGGCGGCGGCTTATTATACGTATGACAAATCCGTCCCTCACGGGCAAGTGCGCGAATGCCGCTACTATTCTTCTGTAGAGCAAAAAGAGCGCAGATGTTTTGTCTATACGCCGGCAGGCTATGATACGGATGTTTCCAAGCGTTATCCGGTATTGTATCTGCAGCATGGTATGGGCGAGGACGAACGCGGCTGGAGCCAGCAAGGCAAAATGGCGGATATCCTCGACAATCAGATAGCCGCGGGCAAGTGTGTGCCGATGATTGTGGTGATGGATTACGGAAATTGCGGATATATACACGGCACTAAGCGCGGGGAATCACGTGAGGAGTTCGGCGCATCGTTCACCCCTATCTTGCTGAATGACATTATTCCGTATATCGACAAGACATTCCGCACGCTGACCGACCGTGACAACCGTGCGATGGCTGGCTTGTCGTGGGGAGGCCATCAGACGTTTCAGACTACATTGGCAAACTTGGATAAGTTCGCTTATATAGGTGCGTTCAGTGGTGCCATTTTCTTGCCTCCTCAGGCGGATATGCGTCAAGTCTATAACGGAGTCTTTGCCGATGCCGATGCTTTTAACGGGAAGGTGCACGCATTGTTCTTGGGCATGGGGTCGGAAGAAAACATGGGAAGCAAGGGCTTGAGCGAGAAACTGACAGCCATCGGCATACGGAATACGTATTACGAATCGCCGGGCACTCACCACGAGTGGCTGACATGGCGCAGATGCCTGAATGAATTTTTACCGTTAATCTTTAAACCTGCTAAATGATGAAAACGTTATTGACTTCTTTGTTTCTGATGGGCGCAGTGACGCTATCCGCCCAATCTGCCGGAAAGGTAGCCGAAGAGTTGCCGGGTAATCGTTCCGCTTTAAGTGTACGCTCATCTCAATATCCCCGCATTTCTGCCGACCATCGGGCTTCTTTTAAAATCAAGGCACCCGACGCGAAACGGGTGCAGATAGACTTGGGTAGGAAATATGATATGGTGAAGGATGCTGAAGGTTATTGGACTTGTACAACTGATTCTTTAGGTCCGGGATTTCATTATTATTTCCTGATAGTCGATGGCGTTGCGGTGGCCGACCCTGCCAGCGAATCTTTCTTCGGATGCAGTATGATGACCAGCGGAATCGAGATTCCTTATCCGGACGGTGATACCCGTTTCGCTTTGGCGGATGTGCCTCACGGAGAAATCCGCATGAAGCGTTATTTCTCGAAGACGGCGAACGGCTGGCGGCGTATGTTTGTCTATACGCCTCCTTGTTACGAAAAGTCGACCTGTTCATATCCGGTGCTTTACCTGCAGCATGGAGGAGGTGAGGATGAACGCGGCTGGTCGCAGCAAGGTTTGACCGATATCATCATGGATAATCTGATAGCCAAGAAAGAAGCGGTGCCGATGATCATCGTGATGCTGGACGGTAATTCGAAAGATTTCAATTCGGAATTGTTTAACGAGTGCATTCCGTTGGTTGAAAAGACTTACCGGGTGAAGGCCGGCCGTGCGGACCGTGCATTGGCGGGGTTGTCGATGGGCGGCATTCAGACCTTGAATGCTTGCATTACGCATCCGGAGTATTTTTCTTATATCGGTGTGTTCAGTTCCGGATGGTGGGCTCAGTCGCGTCACGGTATGCCGGCTCACGAAACTGAAGAGTATTACGGGAAGTTGAAGGCGCATAAAGATGAATTTAATCAGGGCTTTAAGCAATTTTGGTTCTCGATGGGAGGGCAAGAGGACATCGCTTACCGGAATTGCCAGATAATGCTGAAGCGTTTCGACGAGATTGGTATCCGTTACACTTATTTCGAGACACCGGGCGGGCATACATGGCCTGTATGGCGGGAGAGTCTGTATCGTTTTGCTCAGTTGTTGTTTAAATAATGTTCAAAAGTGCGTAAATAAGGAATCTTTTACACATTTGAAGATGTAAGGTTAGTATAGTATATATATATGAAAATCAGGAAATTATTTTTAACTGCGGTCGGTATGGCGGCATTTGCCGGGATTCATGCGCAGAACCCGATTATAACGGGGCAATTTACTGCCGATCCTACCGCGAGAGTGTTCGATGGAAAGTTGTATCTTTATCCTTCGCACGATATTCCGAGTCCGATAGAACGCTTGAAGGAATGGTTTTGTATGGCAGATTATCATGTGTTTTCATCTGAAAATCTGGTTGATTGGACCGATCACGGCGTTATCCTCTCACAGGAAGATGTGCCGTGGGGAGATGCCGGGTCGTATTCGATGTGGGCTCCCGATTGCGTTTATAAGGACGGGAAGTATTATTTCTTTTTTCCGGCGAGTCCGAAAGGGAAAAAAGGTTTCAATATTGGCGTGGCGGTATCCGATAGACCTTACGGGCCGTTCCAGCCGTTGGCGGAGCCGATAAAGGGTGTGAATGGCATCGACCCGTGCGTGTTGCTTGATAAAGACGGGCAGGCTTACCTGTATTGGTCAGGACGTGGGCTGAACGTTGCTCGCCTGAAATCTAATCTGACTGAATTGGATTCTGAACCGATGCAGGTGATGGACGTGAAAGACGGCTTTAAGGAAGGCCCGTTCGCTTTCGAACGTAACGGCAAGTATTATCTTACCTATCCGTGGGTGAAAGACAAGACCGAATGCCTGGCATACGCGATGAGCGACAGCCCGACGGGCCCGTTCGAATATACAGGTATCATCATGGAACAATCGCCTACGGGATGCTGGACTAATCATCATTCGCTGGTGCAGTACAAAGGCCAGTGGTATTTGTTTTATCACCATAATGATTATAGTCCTGAGTTCGACAAGAACCGTTCGGTCCGTATTGACTCTTTGTCTTTTAACGCAGACGGAACAATCCGCCAGGTTATTCCTACTTTGCGTGGAGTAGGACTTACAGACGCGCGCCGGAATATTCAGATAGACCGTTACAGTGCCCGGAGCGGGGAAGAGGCTTCGATTGATTTTCTGAATCCGGAAAAGAAGTTCGACGGGTGGAAGACTTTGCTCAGCCGGAATGGTGCATGGGTGGATTATAATCGGGTGGATTTTGGTGAAGGACAGTTGCGCCGGTTGTATGCCCGTGTCATGTCGGATACAGGCGGGACGTTGCGTGTGTGTGCCGGCGGAAAAGTCGTAGCCGAACTGGTTGTCCCGGAATCGGTCTCGGATTGGGAAACATTATCTGTACCTGTAACGGTTTCTCCTGCCGGCGTATGCGATTTGCGCGTATCGCTTTCGGAGGGCAGCGGTGTACAGGTTGATTGGATTCGTTTCGAATGATAGAAGAAACTGTTTTCTGTCTTTACCCCTATTTTTATGAAGATACCTTCGTAGGGCGATGAAGGTGCCTTCGTTAAGCGATGAAGATACCTTCGATGGCAGATGAAGGTATCTTCATCGGAAGGCGGATTATGCTTCATTCAATCTGCGTGATTCTGCGCTTTTCATGATGCCGCTTAATTTTGTAAGTAAGTGTACAGAATTAACTTATACTATGGCACACAGATAACACTGATTTAACAGATGACCACAGATATTATTTTTAAAATAATCTGTGTAAATCTGTCTCATCTGTGTTATCTGTGTGCCTGTTTGTGGAACCGTGTTGCCTGCGTGTTATGATATGGCTCGATTATAAGCGATTGCTTAAATGGTTACCGGCTCGGCTTTAAGGTTTTAAGCGAAGCCGGAGGAAGCAGGATGCGTTTGCCGAAGATAGGCTTTTGAGGAACCTCCAGGCGGCTTCGGCTGGCAGGAGACAGGCTACGGCTTCCGGCATCGGATGTTTCGTAATGTCTGCCGGCTTCGGTTAAAGCGGCACGGAGCATCGCTTCGTCCACATCTCCTAATTGATAAGGTTGCATAGGGTCGTCGATTGCTTCTGTGTCGGGCTGTAGGCCGTCGGGCATACAGGGAGTTTCTCCCAAAGCGTTCTGGTAGATGCTGACCATGACATATACTCCCCAGTTCTTGATTTCTTCCGGGCAATTTTCGTAACTGTCTTCTCCGCTCATCATGAGCCCCGTGCAGTATTTGCCGTGCGACGCTTGTCCTATCAGGCGGATGTCCATATAGGGCATCAGTCCGCTCAGCAAGGCTTCGGATGCGGAGGCTGTATTGGGAGAGATAAGTCCGTATATTCGTTCCAACCCGATGTTGGCATCCTTCGTGCTTATGTGCAGCCCGATGTCATCGTAGTTGAATTCGGTGGTGAAGGGTGTTTCCAGGCTGACTCCCGCTTGTTGGTAGGCTTCGGTCAGGTAAGCGTTATATTGTTCTTTTTCGAATATGTCTCCTGCGTCGACATTCGCTTTCGGGGCAAACATGGATGCCAATACGCTTTCGGTTATCACATAGCCGCCTCCGTTGTAGCGCAAGTCGAGCACCAGTTCCTTGATGCCTTCGCTTTTGAACTTTTTCCCTATTTCCACCAGCTTTGGGATAGAGTTTAAATCGAAGCTGGTATAGGCGAGATAGCCCACTTTTTTCCCGTTGAATTCGTAAACGGTATCACACAAAATCGGGTTTTCGTACATGTTGATGGCATGGAGCGTCACTTGCTGTTCCGAAAACGAGATGGTATTGGTTGCCGCATCGTATGCGCCGAGCGTGGAAGTCAATGTGGTGCTGTAATAAAGGTCGAGGTAGTTGTCGACGGTGATGTCTTCGTCGCCTAACGTAAGGAGGATGTCGCCGCGTTTCAATCCTGCTTTTTCGGCAGGGCTGTCTGGTGATACGTAGTTGATTACGGCAAAGCAATCGTCGCTGTTCGAGAATCGGTAAACCGCCAGATTCCATCCGTAGGTGGTAGATACTCCCTCTACGCTGCTGGTGAACGAGTTCATATCATCCGTCATCATGGTCCATTTGTCAATGTATTTATCTCCTTTGTGGTAGCGTATGCGGTCTACCGTCCCGATGGGGTCTTCGTTGGTTTCGATATTCCATTGCGCTAAGTCAGCGGCTATGTCTTCGTTCCAATAGTACAGTTCGCTCATGATGTCTTTTCCCAGCATATTGGCGTAATAAATTTCCTTGCTGGTGGTTTCTTGCGGATTGTCTTCACCTTTATTCGGGTTGGGCTGTTCTTCGTCTGTGCAACTTATCCCTATACAGCTTCCCGTAAGGAGAAGCAACATTCCTAAAAGTTTCTTATTCATGTCTCTTTTCTTTAGATATTAATACGATTAAACATGACTCCAAAGGTAATAAAAAAAGTGAGAGGTAAGACAATTTGGCAGGAATTGATGCTTTTTTATAGTAAAAATAGGTTTCTTTCGTTTGTAGGATAAAAAAATGAAGCTGTCTCAAAATTGAAATAAGCTTTCATTTTTGAGACAGCTTCATTTTTTTATTATTCTACTTCACCCAACGAATTTCCGTATTCCATTTCGCCTTGCACTACGAAGAAGACATCATCGGGGTCGAACGGCCCCATGCCGTCTTTCTTAGCCTCACCGACTATGTAGTTTACAATTTCATCTTGGTCGATGTTGATGTAACCTTCTTCGTCGGGCTGGGCGTCTAAACAGCCGCTGGTTGTATAATAATCTACTATCAGGTCGAGCATATAGTATAGCTCATCATCCGAGAATTTGCCTTTCACGTCCTGTGGCAAATAGTTCTTGATGAATTCGATGGTTTTTTCATCGTCTTCATCTTCCAGCAAAAAATCGTCATCTATTCCCATAGTTCAGTCGTTTTTAAGATTAATGATAAAAATTCGGTTGGCTGGCATCAGTTGTCCGTCTTTCTTTTATTTCAGCAGCGCTTC
The DNA here is from genome assembly GCA_949296855.1 of uncultured Bacteroides sp. Taxonomy (GTDB): domain Bacteria; phylum Bacteroidota; class Bacteroidia; order Bacteroidales; family Bacteroidaceae; genus Phocaeicola. The sequence continues at coordinate 79,836 of CASFRN010000164.1, forward strand.
TACTTTTTCTTTCAAAGCGGCTTTGGTGGTAGCGCCTACTTGTTTGTCGACTACTTTTCCATCTTTAATGAAAAGTACGGTAGGAATGTTGCGTACACCGAATTGTCCGGGCAGGTCCGAGTTTTCGTCTACGTCACATTTGCCGATGTTTACCGTGTCTTTGTATTCTTCTGCCAGTTCTTCGATATAGGGCGCAATCTGGCGGCAGGGTCCGCACCAAGTTGCCCAAAAGTCCAATACTACCGGTTTGCCTTCGGCTACGATAGCCTCAAAATTGTCATCTTTAATTGTCAGTGCCATAATTCAAAAGTTTTTTGTTGTCTGAATAAATATTTACGCAAATATATACTAATTTATTTTATAGTCCAACAAAGGTTGGCTTTTTAAATAATTTACAAGGTTTTTCTGTACCGATATTTTCAAGGTGTGCGACATCAGATTGACAAACATTTGCCCGTCTTCATCACGTATGAAGAAGTAAAGTTCCGTATTTCCTGGACTTTCTTTCACCATAGAGCCGAGTTCTACAATCATTTCGTCATTAATGGCGGACAGAGGAGCCGTTACGGTGAGCTTTTCCACCAGCTGGTCTTTCACTTCGGGCAGGAGTTCGATGCTGTTTATTTTCACTTCCCATTCATCGGTTTTCCATTGTTTAGGCTGGCATTTCCCTTTCATGAAGAGGAACATGCCTTCCATGAAGAAATTCTTCTTGTCTACCCAGTCGTTTCCGAAGAAGGCGAATTCCGCCGTGCCTGAATAGTCTTCTACTTTAGCGATGCCGTATGGTTTTCCGGTGCGTGTATATCCTTCGCGCACGCCTGTGACAATGCCTCCTAAGGTAAGGTCGTGGTTCTGGAGTGGGGCCAGGTCTGCCAGTTGGCTCATGTGCGTGTTGCATACGTTTTCCAGGATGACGGCAAACTCGTCCAAAGGATGGGCGGAAAGATAGATTCCTACCAGTTCGCGTTCTTTGTTCAGACGTTCCAAGTCGCTCCATGCCGGTGCGTGTATGATTTCTGGTGTCGCTATCTCTACCGCATCAATGCCTCCGAACAGCGAATTGGCAGTGGCGGCTTTGTCGAGTTGGAAACGGTTCCCATAGCGTACCAGCACTTCGGTGAACGTTTCTTCCTTGGCGTTTTTCACAAAGAAATCTTCGCGCTTGATGCCCGTAAAGCTGTCGAATCCGCCAGCCAATGCCAGATTTTCAATGTTTTTGCGGTTGCATGCCGAGAGGTTGACGCGTTGTACAAAGTCGAAGATGTCTTTGAACGGACCGTTCTTTTCCCGTTCGGCGAGAATGCTTTGTACGGCCGATTCGCCTACTCCCTTGATGGCTCCTAAGCCGAAGCGGATGTCACCATGGTAGTTTACCGAGAACTTCATGTTGCTTTCGTTTACATCGGGTCCCAAAACGTTGATTCCTGTAGCCTTGCATTCGTCCATCAGTTTGGTGATTTCGGTGATGTTCGAGATGTTCCGGCTCATGGTAGCCGCCATGTATTCCGATGGGTAATTGGCTTTCAGATAGGCAGTTTGGTAGGCTACCCATGAGTAACAGGTAGCGTGTGATTTGTTGAACGCATACGAAGCGAACTTCTCCCAGTCTGCCCAAATTTTTTCCAGGACTTGCGGGTCGTGTCCGTTTTTCTTCCCTCCTTCGATGAACTTAGGTTTCATATGGTCCAGCTTGTCGCGCAACTTTTTCCCCATCGCCTTACGCAGGGCGTCCGATTCGCCTCGGGTGAAGTCGGCAAGCAAACGCGAAAGTAACATCACCTGCTCCTGATATACCGTAATGCCATACGTGTCTTTCAGGTATTTTTCCATTATCGGGATGTCGTATTCTATCGGCTTACGTCCGTGTTTGCGGTCGATGAAGTCAGGAATGTAGTCCATGGGGCCCGGCCGGTAAAGGGCATTCATGGCAATCAGGTCTTCGAAGGTGGAAGGCTGCAATTCGCGCAAATATTTCTGCATCCCTACCGATTCGAATTGGAACGTGCCTATAGTCCGTCCGTCGCTGTATAATTTATAGGTGGCGGGGTCGTCAATCGGGATTTCGTCGATATTCAGTTCGATGCCTTTGCTGCGGCGGATGTTCTCTAATGCTTCTTTGATGATGGATAAGGTTTTCAGCCCCAGGAAGTCCATCTTGATTAATCCGGTTTCCTCGATGACCGAGCCTTCGTATTGGGTGACTAACATCTTTTCGCCCGTTTCTTTGTCATCGGCGGTGCTTACAGGCACCCAATCGGTGATGTCATCCCGGCAGATAATGGTACCGCAGGCGTGCACGCCTGTATTGCGTACGTTGCCTTCCAACATTTTAGCATACTTGATGGTATCCCGCAATATCGGGTCGGGTGATACCTCGGCGGCTTGCAGTTCGGGTACATAGGCGATGGCGTTGGGCAGGTTCAGCTTCTTGTCGGGTATCTTGTCGGGCACTAATTTACATAAGCGGTCCGATTCGGATAATGGTAACTTTTGTACGCGTGCCACGTCTTTGATAGCAAGTTTGGTAGCCATGGTGCCGTAGGTGATGATATGCGCCACTTTTTCTTGCCCGTACTTTTCGGTTACCCAATTCAAGACCCGTCCTCGTCCGTCGTCGTCGAAGTCAACATCTATATCGGGCAAGGAGATACGGTCGGGATTTAAGAAACGCTCGAACAGCAAATCGTATTTGATGGGATCTATCTGTGTGATGCCCAGGCAGTAGGCTACCGCCGATCCTGCAGCCGAGCCGCGTCCCGGACCGACAGAAACATCCAATTGGTTGCGTGCGGCGGAGATGAAGTCTTGTACGATGAGGAAGTATCCCGGGAACCCCATCGTCTTCATGATGTGCAGCTCGAACTTGATGCGTTCTTTCACTTCGTCATTTAAGTTTTCTCCATAGCGGCGGCACGCGCCTTCGTAAGCCAGTTTGGCTAAGTAATCGGCTTCCAGCTTGATACGGTATAGTTTATCGTATCCTCCCAAGCGCTCTATTTTCGCTTTGGCATCGGATTCGCTCATGACAACATTTCCGTTCTCGTCTTGTGTAAATTCATCGAAAAGGTCTTTTTCCGTATATCTTTTGCGGTACTCCTCTTCCGTTCCGAAGTCTTCAGGGATGGCGAATGTAGGCATGATGGGGGCATGGTCTATCGAGTAGAATTCTGTTTTGTCGCATATTTCACAAGTGTTTGCCAGTGCTTCGGGCACGTCGCTGAAGATGGCGTTCATTTCTTCACGTGTCTTCATCCATTCCTGCTTGGTGTAAAGCATCCGGTTCGGGTCGTCCAAGTCTTTTCCCGTACTCAAGCAAATCAGGCGGTCGTGCGCTTCTGCGTTTTCTTCGTCTACGAAGTGCACGTCGTTGGTACATACCAGTTTGATGTCGTATTTCTTTGCGTATTCAATCAGTTTCTTGTTGACCGCTTCCTGCAGCTTATATGTTTCATGATTGGCTCGCGCTACGGTAGCCTTATGCCGTTGGAGTTCCAAGTAATAGTCGTCACCGAACAGTTTTTTGTACCATTGGATGGCTTCTTCCGCTTCGGCGAACTGTCCTGCCGTAATCCGGCGGGGCACTTCCCCCCCTAAACAAGCCGAGCAGACAATCAGCCCTTCGTGGTATTTCTCTAATTCCACGCGGTCGGTACGCGGACGCATATAGAAACCTTGTGTCCATGCTTTTGAAACCAGTTTGATTAAGTTATGGTAGCCTTTCAGGTTTTTTGCCAATACGACCAAGTGATAGCCGCTTTGGTCAGGCTTTCCGTTTCGGTCGGTCAGCCGGTTGCGGGCGACATACATTTCACATCCGATAATCGGCTTGAACAGTTTTTGTTTTGCCGCTTCTATTTGTCCCTTGCAAGCGGCTATATCCGCTTTAGGGTCTTCTGATTCTTGTTTCCCGCTTTCTATGTCGGCAATCTTTTTTTTCAGGTTCTTTATTTCGCTGTTCGTGCCTCCGTTTTTCTTATTTACGTAATTAAAGAATTCTTTGATGCCGAACATATCGCCATGGTCTGTGATGGCGATGCCTTTCATTCCGTTGGCTATAGCCTTGTCCACCAGACGGGCTATGGATGCTTGCCCGTCCAGAATCGAGTATTGTGTATGGACGTGTAGATGAACAAAATCCTGCATAATTCGTTTTTATGGTTAAATCCACCCCAAAGATACCGAGTTTATGGGAAGAATCAAAAAATTAATTTGCGAACAGGGGATATTTGGGTGAAAAAAGAAAGAATGCGGCAATTTCTAAACCGTTTATTTGCAGGGTAGATAAATTAGCTATATTTTTGCACGATGAAAAAATATAGACCCCGCTCAAGCATGAACAAGCATGAATAAGATAAGAAAAAAAATAAAGAAAATCAGATTGCACCAGGAAGGAACTCATATTTTGGTGAGTTCTGCTCTCATACTCCTTATTATAAATGCAGGGTTGTATTGGGGGTTGGTGTGGAAATGGCCTTTCTATATTGTGGCGTTGGGCAGTGTTTTCCTGTATCTGATGATGGTTAATTTCTTCCGTTGTCCGATACGCTTGTTTAATAAAGACACGGAAAAGATAGTGGTGGCACCGGCTGATGGTAAAGTCGTGGTGGTGGAGGAAGTGGATGAGCATGAGTTTTTTCACGACCGTCGGCTGATGGTTTCTATTTTTATGAGCATAACGAATGTACACGCTAACTGGTATCCTGTTGACGGAACGGTGAAGTATGTGTCACACCAGAACGGTCGTTTTATGAAGGCATGGCTTCCGAAAGCAAGTACGGAAAACGAGCGTTCGACTATCGTCATCGAAACTCCCGAAGGGCATATTGTGATGGCGCGTCAGATAGCAGGAGCGGTGGCGCGGCGTATAGTGACCTATGCTGAAGTGGGGGAAGAGTGTTATATTGATGAGCACATGGGGTTTATTAAGTTTGGTTCGCGTGTGGATGTCTATCTGCCATTAGGAACGGAAGTATGTGTGCGGATGGGGCAAAAGACAGTTGGTAACCAAACGGTGATAGCCAAATTAAAATAACGGTTAAGTAAGGAGGAAAGGAAAATGGCAAACGCAATAATCCGGAACATTCCGAACACATTGACTTGCTGCAACTTGTTTTCGGGTTGCATCGCTTCGTGTATGGCTTTTCAAGGAGAATATGCTTGGGCGTTCGTCTTTATCGTAGTCGGCGCGGTATTTGATTTTTTTGACGGAATGGTGGCGCGCTTGCTTCATGTTTCTTCTTCCATAGGTAAAGAGTTGGATTCGCTTGCCGATGACATAACGTTTGGCTTGGCTCCTGCGGCTATTGCTTTTTCCTTGTTTCAAGAAGTGCATTATCCTGGTTTTATGTGCAGTTTGCGTACGGTTTTGCCTTATGCGGCTTTTCTTATAGCGGTATTTTCCGGATTGCGTTTGGCTAAATTTAATATAGATGAACGTCAAACCAGTTCTTTTATCGGGATGCCTACTCCTGCCAATGCTTTGTTTTGGGCTTCGTTGGTGACAGGCGGGCATACTTTTTTGGTTTCTTCTCATTTCAACGCTCTTTATTTAGTTGTATTGGTAGTGGTCATGTCGCTTTTGCTGGTAGCGGAAGTGCCTATGTTTTCTTTGAAGTTCAAGGATTTATCGTGGAAACACAATAAGGTGAGTTACATCTTTCTGATTGTTTGTATCCCTTTGTTTGTCGTGTTCAGGCTGAGTGGATTTGCAGCTGTAATCGTATGGTATATTCTTTTGTCTTTTATGACTCGTAAAAAATCATAATACAACAATCGTTGGCACGGTTATTGTAGTTCATTAATAAACCCAAAGCCAATAGCTATGTTTCACATATTAGGATTTATATTTTTCTTTCTTCTGGTAATTTTCATTATCGGGTTAGTCTTGTTGTCTAAAGTGCTCCGTACGATATTCGGATTCGGGCGCAAAATGACAGGAAACACAACTAACGGGAATGCAGGCCGGAGTACAGCCTATTCGGAAGAGGCCTCTCAAGGAAATACGCGATATTCACAGCAAAAGGGAAAAGCCCGGAAAAAGATTTTTGATAAAGACGAGGGTGAGTATATCGATTTTGAGGAAATAAAGGGTGAATGAAGCATCAAGAATGAAGAATCGATTTGCCTTGAATGTCCAATTCATTCTTCATTCTTGATGCTTCATTTATTATTCTTCCTCTTCTCCTATATTTTGTATCGGCATCTGGCGCTTGATGGCTTCACGGAAGGAAATGATGGTTTCCGAGCGTGAAAGTCCTAACGGTTGCAGTTTATCGTGGATGATATTCAGCAAGTGGTGGTTGTTTTTCGCATAAATCTTGATGAACAAATCGTATTGTCCGGTTGTGAAATGACATTCCACTACTTCCGGAATAAGTTTCAACGCTTCTGTTACCGAATCGAACTGTTCTGGGTCTTTCAGGTATAATCCGATGTAAGCGCATGTTTCATATCCAATTTTTTCAGGGTCGATGATAAACTCTGACCCTTTCAGTATGCCCAGATTGATTAGCTTCTGGATGCGCTGATGAATAGCGGCTCCCGATACATTACAAGCCCGTGCTACTTCCAAGAACGGGATGCGTGCATTGTCTGCTATCAGTCGCAGAATCTGCTCGTCTAATTTGTCTAATTGATGATGTCCCATTTACTTTGTTTTTGATACAAATATAACGAATTTTATTCCATTCTCTCTATTTGTTTCCTGTTTTTTATATGAATGTTTGCATTTCATTCATTCTTTTTTATGTGTCGGCACTTTGTGTACCTTCGTTTTTCTTTTTCGCTTTGCTTCGAGCCGGTTTCTGTTTAGCCGGTTGTTTTTGAGGCTGCTCTTTTGAAGCTTCAGGTGTTTCTTCAGTTGGGGACACATCATTATTTTCATTGCCATGCAGTTTTTGCGTGTATTCTTTCGGAGTTTCTCCGAACAGTTCTTTGAATGTGTTCGAAAAATGGGAAAGGTTGCTGTAGCCTACCGCATAGGCCACATCTGAAATAGAGAGCCGTTTTTCTTTAAGCAGTTTGGCGGCTTGGTGCATGCGGATGTTGCGTATGAAGTCGCGGGTAGACAGGTTGGTTAATTCTTTAAGTTTCCGGTGCAGGTGTACGCGGCTAATCCCTATGCTGTTTGCTACCATTTCCACACTAAGTGCGGGGTCTGCCAAATTTTTGTTGATGACAGCCATGATGCGTTCCATTAATGCTTCGTCTGATGAATGCACTTTCACGTCTTGCACTTTATCGCTCTGTTCTTGTGCTCCGCTGAATTTGTTTTTCAGCAGACGGCGGGTTTCTATCAGATTGGTGATTGTACTGCGCAGTACTTCGATGCTGAAAGGTTTGACTATGTAACTGTCTGCCCCTGTTTCCATGCCCTCCGCCAGGTCTTCATTTCTTCCTTTGGCTGTAAGCAGAATGATAGGGGTGTGGTTGATGTTGGCATTGGCGCGTACTTTCCGGCAGAGGGTGATGCCGTCCATTTCGGGCATCATTACATCGCTGATAAGAAGGTGGACAGGATTGTGCAGCAAGAAATCGTATGCTTCCGCTCCGTTATTGCATACATCCACTTTGTATTCCTTCGATAATTCATTTCGGAGGTATTCACGGATGTCTTTTTCGTCATCGACGATGAGTATGTGCAGGTTATATTTTGTTTTTTGTTTTTGGGGCATATCCAAGTCTGGCGAGAGCGGTTCATCTTCGCTGTTTGTGCTTCTTTTTCTTTTTGCGGGGACGGCGGTTCCGCTATTCAGATTGATGTTGTCCGAAGTATCCAGTTCTTCTATCCGCAAGTGATTGCATCCTTGAGGTATGCGCACGGTGAATAGGCTTCCTCGGCAGTCGGTACGGTTGTCGGCGGTAATGGTGCCGTGATGCAGTTCCACTAACGAGCGGGTCAGGTGAAGTCCTATTCCCGTGCCGGCTTGGTTGCGGGTGATGTCGTTGTTTATTTGATAGAAACGGTCGAAGATATGTTCTAATTGCTTTTCGTCCAAACCGATACCTGTGTCAGACACTGTTATTTCAATATATTTTTTCAGTGCTGTAGGGGTATCATAGTCTCTTCCCGTCCGGAGGTTGATATCAATGTTCCCTCCTTCAGGAGTGTATTTAAATGCGTTTGAAAGCAAGTTCATCAAGACTTTGTCAAAGTTATTGAGGTCTATCCAAGCTTTCAGGTGTTCGTCCTGATGATGGAATGTCAGGTTGATGCGCTTGTTTTTCGCTGTATAGCTGAATGTATTGACGATATCGTCGATGAATCCCACAAGGTCTGTTTCGCGGAATTTTAAGTTCATTTGTCCTTTTTCTATCTTCCGGATATCCATTAACTGGTTTATCAGTCTCAAGATACGTTGAGAGTTCCGGTAAATCATCATGTAGGTTTTATTCAATTCGGAGTTTTCACAATTGCTTATAAGTTTCTCCAGCGGAGAGATGATAAGGGTAAGCGGCGTGCGTATCTCGTGCGAGATATTGATGAAGAATTGCAGTTTGGATTCGCTCAATTCTTCGGCATGGCGGCGTTCTATCATTTCCTTACGCTGTTTGACTCTTTCTTGTAGATAGCCGATGATGGCCAAAATAATGGCGCCTGTCAGGAAACAGTAAAGCAGGTACGCCCATCCCGACCGGAACCAAGGCGGGGCTATGTGGATGGCTATCGTCTTGACATCGGAATTGCATCCGTGGTCAATGGCATATATTTCGAAGGTATATTTACCCGGTGTCAGGTTATTATAGGTGACTGAGTTGACACCCGACTTCGTAGTCTGCCAGTCTTTGTTGAGTTCACGGATACGGTATTTGTATACAGTTTGTCCCGTTTGCGCAAACTGCAAGGTAGAAAAAGAAATGCTGAACGTGTTATCGTTGTGGCTCAACCGGAAACGGGTTGCGTCTGTTACTGCGGTTTCTATAATAGGGTTTCCTCCCGACAAGGTATTTGTGTTGACCGATTGTCCGGATACTTTAAAATCGGTGATGACTACCGGCGGAACTGTGCGTTTATTGATGATTTGTTCGGGTCGGAAGCTGGTGATGCCGTATATGCCTCCAAAATAAATGGTTCCATCGGTCGATTGGAAGAAAGCGCCGCGTGTGAATTCGTTGCCTTGCAGTCCGTCTTCCGAATGATAAGTGGTAAAGACTTGAGTCTTGGGGTCGAGCCGGCTGATGCCGTTGAATGTGCTCACCCAGATGTTGCCTACTTTGTCTTCACAAATGCCGCACATGATGTTATTGCCAAGGCCTTCTTGCTGGGTATAGTGTATTGTTTCCTTACTTTTGCGGTCAAACTTGTAGAGCCCGTTAGAAGTGCCTGCCCAGATGTTTCCTGCATGGTCTTCGGTGATGACAAAGCCGATGCATCCGTGGAGTATGCAGTTTTTTCCGGTTAGGTCGGTGAAGCTTTTGGTTTTCGGATTGAAGCAGGTGATGCCTTTGAAATGTCCAATCCAGATTAGTCCGTGGCTGTCACGGTAAAGTGCTCTAATCCAGTTGTTAGGAAGTTCGTTGTCGGTTTGTGAGAATGTGTTTCGTTCTGAATTTTTGTATTGTGTAAGCTGTTTTGTATCTTTGTTGTAAGCGAAAAGCCCTCTGCCGAACGAACTGAAATAGAGGGTTCGGTCTAGGCCTTCGGTGATGGCGAACACCCGCTCGTTCATCAGTTCGGGAATGAAGGTGCACGAATTCTGTTCGGCGTTCAGTTTGGCTGCTCCTTTGGTGTACGACCCTAACCATATCTCTCCGTCTGAGTCTTGGAATATGTCCAATATGGTGTTGGATATGCTATGGGTGTCTTTGCTTGGCATCAGATGGCGCAGGGGGCGGAATTTGTTGTCCAGGATGTATAATCCGTCGTTGTCTGTGCCGATATACATTTTTCCTTCTTTGTCTTGGTGGATAGACATGACGCATTGGGTGCCGAACGGGCTTCCGTGTAGCGATTTAAGTCCGTAATATTGGAATGGGTTGTGTTGTGTCGGAATAAAAACCACTCCTTGTTGGAACAGTCCCAGCCAAAGGTTCTTATTATGGTCGAACAGAATGGAATGTATTTTCTTGTTCCCAATTTCAAACCGGCTGTTTTCCAATTGCTTGTCGGTTATTTCGTGCTTATTGGCATCGTATAGCTTCAGCCCTTCTCCATCAGTGCCGATGTAGAGTTGGTGGTCCATATAGGTCAATGCTTTTATCTGCAGGTTATATCTGCCTTGGTATGGGATTTGGCGGATTTGCCGGGTAAAGGGATTGTAGACATTTAGCCCTCCGGTTAAAGTCCCGATATAGATATATCCGTATTCGTCTTTGGCTAAACTGGATATATTGTTTTCGCTGATGACCGGCGCTTTGAATGCCTTGATTGTTCCGTTCGTTGTGTTATAGCAGATAAGGCCGTCGTTTTCGCCTCCTATCCATAAATTGCCTTTTCCGTCATCCAATAGTGTGCTTAGATGCCTGAATCCTAATTGGTTTACGGCTGTAATGCATTCTCCGTACGCTTGTTCCGGAAGGATGCGGAATAGACCTTCGCCTGAAGAGGAAGCCCACAAGATGCCTTTTTCGTCTTCGATGATTTGAGTAATGTCTGAATTGACCAACTGCTTTCCTTTATATAAAGGTATAGAGGTGAACGAGTTGGTGTTCCGGTTGTATTTTGCCAGTCCTCCCATCGTTCCTGCCCATAGATTCCCTTTGCTGTCTTCAAAAGTCAAGTGTACATAGTCGTTATTGAGTGAAGTGGAATCGTTGTCTTGGTGTCTGTAAATGATGAATTCGTTTCCATCGAAACGGTTCAGCCCGTATTCGGTGGATATCCAGATAAAGCCTTGCTTGTCTTGGTAGATGTCGTTTATGAGGCTGCTTGATATCTGGTCTTCTGTTGTATAGAGAACGGATACCTGGGCTTGGGCCGTATAGACGGAAAAACAATAAAGCAAACTGATATATAGAATCTTCTTTAGCATAGAGGTCTGATAATTAATTGGGCAATCGTTTGCCGGGATGCGCCCGTTAAGGCTTGTGCCCCCGGCAAACGATTGGAGTTATAAGATGGTGAGCTTGATTTTGTTCAGGGCGTTGGTGTCTGAACTTCCTCCATACAGTAATTCGTATTCGCCTTTCACGATATTCATGTCATTGGTCTCGGTATTGAACCATAGGAAATTGTCATCGGAAAGGGAAAGGCTTACGTTTTGTGTTTCTCCTTTATTTATATGGATGCGCCGGAATGCACGTAGTGTGTGCGAGGGAGCGTCGGCATCGCCCGGACGGCGGAGGTAGACCTGCACCACTTCTTCTCCGTCGCACTCTCCCGTATTGGTTACGGGGACGGTCAATGTCAGGGTTTCTCCTTTGCTGAAAGTGGCTTTGCTCAGTTGGGCTTTCCCGTATTCGAAGTCGGTATAGCTCAGTCCGTGTCCGAAGCGGAAGAGCGGCTTTTCGGTCATGTACCGGTAAGTACGTCCTTTCATCGAGTAGTCTTCAAAGTCGGGAAGTTGTTCTGTATGTGTATAGAACGTGACGGGCAGTTTCCCGGCAGGGTTATAGTCGCCGAACAGGACATCGGCAATGGCTGTGCCTCCGGCTTGTCCCGGATACCACACTTGAAGCATACCGTCGCAGATTTCACTTTCGGGTGCCAGGCCGATAGCCGAACCGGAATAGTTGATGAAGACGATGGGTTTGCCGGTCTTTTTCAGTTCGGCAACCAATTGGCGCTGGATGGCTGGAAGCTCGATGCTGGTTCGGTCGCCTCCCTTGAATCCTTCGGCATCTACCGGCATTTCTTCTCCTTCCAATGTGGGCGAGATGCCTCCTGCAAAAAGGATGACATCGGCGTCTTTCACTTTATTGACCGATGCTTGCAGGTTGATGGGGATGTCGCGTCCCATGTCGAAATCCAATTGTGCGGCGCGGTCTCTGTTTGCGAAGACAAATTCGAACTTCACGTTGTACGACTTGCCTTGTTCCGCTTTCAGCGTATAGAGAGTGGCATGGTTTTGCAGATACCTGCCTGTTGCTACTTCCTTGCCGTCGATATACAAGCGGATGATACCGTGTGCCGAGAACTGGAACTTGATGTCTTCAGTCTTCTCTGCGGTGAATACCGATTCATAGCGGGCGGAGAAGTCGAATATATTCACGCCCGGAGCGAATACGGTAGCTCCCAAGGTGGTGAAATGGAACGGAGTGGGGCTTTGCACTACGGCGGCCGGCGTGCCTTCCAGCTTGATGTTGTTCCAGTAAGTCGACTTGAAGCCAGGTTTTCCGTCGATGGCACACTGGCCGAATACGCTTTCCAATGTGACGGAAGCCGTACGGTCGCATCCGAAGTCATAAATCAGTTGCGAGGAGGGAAGCCGTTTCTTCAGGGCTTCGTAAAGCGTTTCGGTATGCGAGGGATAACCGTTGTAGTTCCCCCAGTGTGTTACTGAGTCGGCGGCGTTCGGGCCGATGAGGGCTATCTTCATGTCCTTTTTCAACGGCAGGATGTCGTTGCGGTTTTGCAGCAGCACGATGCTTTCTTGCGCGATTTTCAAGGCGAGGTCTTTATGCGCCTGGCAGTCTACTATAGAAGCGGGGATGGTATCCCAGCACACGTCTTGGTCCATTTCACCCAATTCGAAACGGGCTTTCAGCAGGCGTTTCACGGAGGTGTCGATTTGCGCTTCGCTTATCAGTCCGGCTTTGACGGCTTCGGGCAGCGATGCATAGTCGTTTCCGCATTCCAGGTCGGTTCCGCTCAATACGGCTCCTGCGCTGGCGTGTGTCTTGTCGGGATGGGTTTCGTGGTCGCCTTTGCGCCAAAAGTCGCTGATGGCGCCGCAATCCGATACGACGATGCCGTCATAGCCCCAGTCGTTACGGAGGATTTGGGTGAGCAGGCGGTTGTTGCCGCAACAGGGTTCTCCTTCCCAGCGGTTGTAGGCGCACATCACTTCTTTGACGTGGGCTTTCTGTACTAGGGTTTTGAAGGCGGGCAGATAAGTTTCCCACAAGTCGCGCGGAGCGATGTTTTCGGCGTTAAATTCGTGGCGGTTCCATTCCGGGCCGGAGTGGACGGCGAAGTGTTTAGCGCAGGCATGCAGCTTGTCATATTGGGCATCTTCCGGACCTTGCAGTCCTCTTACTACGGCCGTCCCCATGCGTGATGTCAGGTAAGGGTCTTCGCCGTATGTCTCTTGTCCGCGTCCCCAGCGTGGGTCGCGGAAGATGTTGACGTTCGGCGTCCAGAACGTCAATCCTTGGTAACGTTTCAACTCGCCTTGCTTGCGTGCTTGTACATATTTGGCACGTGCTTCATCGGATACGGCGGTGAATACGTCATAGAGCAAATCGTCATTGAAAGATGCCGCCATACCGATGGTTTGGGGAAAGACGGTGGCGGTTCCCGAACGTCCTACTCCATGTAAGGCTTCGTTCCACCAGTCGTATGCTTTGATGCCCAGTCGCGGGATGGCGGGCGAAGCGTTCTGCATCAGAGCGACTTTTTCTTCCAAGGTCAGCCGGGTAAGTAAATCGGCTGCACGTTGTTCGGCGGTTAACTCCGGATTCTGATAGGGATACTGTTGTCCCATAGCGGGCAATGCCATGGTAAAAAGCATGGCTCCCATCCATTTTTTCAGTTTCTTTTTCATGTTTCTGATAGCATTAAAATGTTTAACTAACCCTTTTTTTGATTCTTTACTCTTTATGTATTTTCTCTTTCAGGAATTGTCCGGTATACGAGGCCGCGCATTGCGCCACTTCTTCGGGAGTGCCGCATACTACGATGTTTCCTCCCTGTTCGCCACCTTCCGGACCCAGGTCGATGATATAGTCGGCACACTTGATGACGTCCAGGTTGTGCTCGATGATGACCACTGTATGCCCTCGCTCTATCAGGGCATCGAAGGCTTCCAATAGCTTTTTGATGTCGTGGAAGTGCAGCCCGGTGGTAGGCTCGTCGAAGACGAATATCGTGGGTTGCGCTTTCTCCGTACTTAAGAAGTAAGCCAACTTCACGCGCTGGTTTTCTCCTCCCGACAGGGTAGACGAAGATTGCCCCAGCTTGATGTAGCCCAGTCCCACTTCCTGTAAAGGCTGGAGTTTCTTGACAATCTTTTTCTGCCCGTGAGCGTCGAAGAACTCGATGGCCTGGTTGACCGTCATTTCCAATACATCGTAGATGTTCTTGCCTTCGTACGTCACTTCCAAGGTGTCTTTCTTGAACCGTTTCCCGTGGCACGACTCGCATTCCAGCACCAAGTCTGCCATGAATTGCATTTCTACGGTCACAGTGCCTTCGCCTTTGCATTCCTCGCATCGCCCGCCTTCGGTGTTGAAGGAGAAATATCCAGCCGTATATCCCATCTGTTTGGCAAGGGGTTGTTCGGCGAATAGCTTCCGTATTTCATCGTATGCTTTCACGTAGGTCACAGGATTGCTGCGCGACGATTTGCCTATCGGGTTCTGGTCTACAAACTCGATGTCGTTCATGGTCCGGATGTCTCCGTCCAGTGATACATATTCACCCGGCCGCTCGCTGCTTTCGCAATATTCCCGCTTCAGGGCTTTGTAGAAAATGTCGCGTACCAGTGTGCTCTTGCCCGAGCCGCTTACTCCGGTCACGACCGTCATCACGTTAAGGGGGAAACGTACGTCGATGCCTTTCAGGTTGTTTTCGCGTGCACCCTTTATTTCGATGTAGTTGTTCCATGCGCGATGATGGGCGGGCAGGGGGATGGTTTCCTCTCCCAACAGGTATTTCACGGTGTAGCTCTTGCTGCCGGGACGCAGGTCTTTCATGTCGCCTTCGTACACGATTTCCCCTCCCAGCCGTCCGGCTTTGGGACCGATGTCGATGATGTAGTCGGCGGCACGGATAATCTCTTCATCGTGTTCCACCACTACTACCGTGTTGCCTAACTGTTGCAATTGGCGCAATACTTTGATGAGGCGGTCAGTGTCGCGGCTATGCAGCCCGATGCTTGGCTCATCCAATATGTATAAAGATCCTACCAGGCTGCTCCCCAAGGAAGTGGCGAGGTTGATGCGTTGGCTTTCCCCGCCCGAGAGCGAGTTGCTCAGCCGGTTCAGGGTGAGGTATCCCAGTCCTACGTCTGTCAGGAAGTCCAGCCGGTTGTTTATTTCGTTCAGCAACCGTTTGGCTATTTGCGCGTCGTGGTCGTTCAGTTTCAGGGTGCGGAAGAATTCCTTCAGGCGGCTCACGGGCATATCCACCAGTTCGGCGATGTTGCGTCCTCCCACCTTTACGTAAAGGGCTTCTTTCTTCAGGCGGCTTCCGTGACATTCGGGGCAGGTGGTCTTGCCGCGGTAGCGTGCCAGCATCACCCGGTATTGTATCTTGTATTGGTTTTCCTCCAGCATCTTGAAGAACGAGTCGATGCATACCTTGTCGCGCGGGCCGTGCCACAGGTAGTCTTTTTGCGCTTCGGTCAATTCGTAGTAGGGCGTGAAGATGGGGAAGTCGTGTGCGGGAGCTTCGCGGAGGAAAGCTTGCAGCCATTCGCTCATTTTTTCGCCGCGCCAGCACATTACGGCACCGTCATATACGCTCAGCGAACGGTTCGGGATGACCAGCCGTTCGTCTATGCCGATGATTTTGCCGAATCCTTCACACGTAGGGCAAGCCCCTAAGGGCGAGTTGAACGAGAACATTTGGTCGGTCGGCTCTTCGAACTTGATGCCGTCCGCCTCGAACTTCGTGCTGAACCGGTAGAGGCTGGTCGAGCCGTCGGGTTGGTAAAAGCGGAGCAGGCACGCGCCGTCTCCTTCGTACATAGCTGTCTCCGCCGAGTCGGTGAGGCGGCTTATGGCATCTTTCGAGTCATCGGCGCTCATGCGGTCTACCAGCAGGTAAACCGTGTCTTTCGGATTGTATTGGTATTCTTCGATGCGTACCGTTTTCCCGTTGACTTCCAGGCGGGTGAACCCTTCTTTCATGTCGGTCTCTATCTGTTGGGCTACGTCACGCCCTTCGCGGGGAAGGATAGGGGTGAGCACCGTGTATCGGGTGCCCTTCGGGTAAGATAGCATACAGTTTACGATGTCTTCGGGGCTGTCCTTTTTCACCAACTGCCCGCTTACCGGCGAATAGGTCTTCCCCACGCGGGCGAAGAGCAGGCGCAGGTATTCGTATATTTCGGTCGAGGTGCCTACGGTAGAGCGCGGGTTGCGGCTTATCACCTTCTGCTCGATGGCGATGGCGGGCGGGATGCCTTTGATGAAGTCGCATTCGGGCTTGCTCATGCGCCCCAGGAACTGGCGCGCGTACGAAGAAAGGCTTTCCACGTAACGCCGTTGCCCTTCGGCATAGAGTGTGTCGAACGCCAATGACGATTTGCCCGAGCCGGAAAGTCCGGTGATGACCACCAGTTTGCCGCGGGGGATGTTGACATCGATGTTTTTCAAGTTGTTTACCTTGGCTCCTTTAATGGATATATAGTTGCTTTCAGACATACAGTTGCATTCGTTACATTTTCCCGGCAAATGTAGTGAAAATAACCGGAATAACCAATAGCGGAGGGATGAAGTCGGCTCATTTTAGGAAGTGATTCGGCTGCTTGGGCGGATAGGTTTATTCTCTTTGCAGGTTTAGATATACTGAAACTGTGGTTTAGATATGTTGAAACTACAGTTTTAATATTGTAAAACTTTAGTTTCAGTGCAATGAAACTGGATGAAACTATAGCTTCGTATGTAGATACATCTCTATGTGTAGCTTTCGGCACCCATGCGAGGTGATATCGTAGCCATTTATGCCAAGGGATAAATACGCATTTACCGGAACTTTTCAAGCAATTCGGAAGTTATCACGAAAACGGTTTCCGAAAACGTGCCATTGATTTGAAAGGCTACAGAAGTTTCCCAATTTGCCCGGTCGGTAAAGAAGCTTCGAGGAATGGAAACACCTCCGCATTTCATTGCAGTGATGTATTCCCATGCCGGAACGACGGAAGACGGGATTTCGGACGGATTTGGATTACCGCCCACGATTTGGCTGAACTGCATGTCGTTATGGGGAGAGATGGTTTCGCATTCGCTGAATTTATGGCGAGAGTCGTACATGCCATCGATATACACATGATAAGCGCCCCATGACGAAAGTCCTATGCTAATAGGTGTTTCGGTTGCGTTGTGTATGATAAAGTTATACTGTACCTCGTCTTCCTCCAGGCGGCAAGACGGTAATAAGAAAATTATGCATAGCCAAAGTATGCTTCTGCCTATTTGTCTTTTTGCTTCCATATCTTTTCTCATGGTGTGTGTCCGGAAATCCGGATGAGGCAAAGATAGCATTTATTTTCTGTATGGTAAAATAAAATTCTGTATCTTTGTCCCCCGACTATAAAATATATGTAATCAAAAAAGGACTCATGAAAGCGAAAATCTTTTTGGCGGCTTGCTTGCTTTGCTTGTCCGTATGGCAGGCGATGATGGCGCAAACCGTATACCCGAAGCGGGAATTCCGCGGAGCGTGGATACAGTGTGTGAACGGACAATTCCAGGGAATGCCTCCCCGGCAGATGCAGGCAATGCTTGTCAACCAATTAGATAAATTGGAAAAGGCGGGCATCAATGCCATTATCTTTCAGGTGCGTGCGGAGTGTGACGCGCTGTATAAATCTTCATACGAGCCTTGGAGCCGCTTCCTGACGGGCGTGCAAGGGCAGGCTCCCAATCCGATGTGGGACCCTTTGCAATTTATGATAGACGAATGCCACAAGCGGAATATGGAGCTTCATGCGTGGATTAACCCTTATCGGGCGCAGACCAAGGGTACGGCGGTGCTTTCTCCGCTTCATCCTTATAATAAATATCCGAACCTCTTTGTGCGCTATGCAGACCAGTTGTATTTCGATCCCGGACAACCCGAATCACGCAAGTACATTTGCCGCATCGTGCGCGACATCGTTTCGCGTTACGACATTGATGCCATTCATATGGACGACTATTTCTATCCTTATCCGGTAAACGGGATGGATTTCCCCGATGACATCAGCTTTGCGGCATACGGACGGGGCTTTACCAATAAAGCGGACTGGCGGCGCGATAATGTGAATGTATTAATCAAGGAGATTCACGAAACGGTGCGTGCGTGCAAGCCGTGGGTGAAGTTCGGCGTATCTCCCTTCGGAATCTACCGTAATAAGAAATCAGACCCGAACGGAAGCAATACGAATGGGCTTCAGAACTACGATGACCTTTATGCTGATGTGCTCTTGTGGGTGAACAACGGTTGGGTGGATTACAACATCCCGCAAGTGTATTGGGAAATCGGACATCCGGCGGCAGATTATGATACGTTGGTGCGCTGGTGGGCGAAGCATTCAGCTGCCCGTCCCTTGTTTATCGGGCAAGATGTGATGCGTACGGTTTCGAAAGCTGACCCGAAGAAGCCTGCCCAGCATCAGATGTCGGCGAAATACCAGTTGCAACGCTCGCTTCCTGCGGTAGAAGGAAGTTGCCAATGGTATGCAGCTGCCGTGGTGGATAATCCGGGCAAGTATTGCGATATGTTAGAGAAGGTTTATCATAAGTATCCTGCCCTCCAGCCCCGTTATCCGTTTATGGACGACAAGGCTCCGAAGAAGGTTCGTAAGGTGAAACCCATTTGGACAGAAGACGGGTACATCTTGTTCTGGACTGCTCCGAAAGCCAAGGATGTGATGGACGAGGCGGTGCAATACGTGGTTTATCGGTTTGAGAATAAGGAAGATGTCAACTTGAAAGACCCTTCGCGCATCGTAGCCATCACGCGTGATTGTTTCTATAAGCTCCCGTATGAGGATGGAAAAACGAAATACCGTTATGTGGTGACTGCACTCGACCGCTTGCAAAACGAATCGAAGGCGGTGAAGAAGAAAGTGAAATTATAGTCAAAAAAACATGGACGCATTCGAATTCTTTCTTGGATAAGTTTGTAAATACAAGAAAAATCCTTAACTTTGTTATAACGGATTCGCCGGAGGTGGGCTTTTCCTTATTATATATTAAGGAGGCTATCCCTTCACTTTCCGGCAAAAGCGATAATAACAAAGTACGGTCTACAGAGGGAAAGGCTATAACTTTAAAAGAAAGAAGCTATGAAAAAGTTGGTATTAACGATGCTGTTCGGGCTGATAGCTCTGGCAGGGTATTCACAAGCCCGTTGGGATGTTCAGTTGGGTATGAACTTTAGTAACATGACGAAGCTGGATGAATCAAAAGCATTACCTGGTTTTAAATTAGGATTGGGTATGGATTATGCTTTTACCGATGTTTGGTCCTTGAAATCAGGGTTGATGTTTGAGTCTAAAGGTTTTAAGATGAAAGAAGGCGATTATAAAGAAACTATCCGTCCGATTTATATGCAAATACCAGTGATGGCTGCATGGAAAGCAACTATAACTGACGGCGTTAAGTTTGTAGCAAATGTCGGTCCTTATTTTGCTGTAGGTCTTGGCGGTAAAGATAAACTGGATTGGGATGGAGAAAAAGACGATGCGAAAATTTTCGATTCGGATGGCTTAGACTGGAAGCGTTTCGATTTAGGTATCCAATGGGGATTTGGCGTAGAGTTAGCAGAACGTTATATTATTAATTTCACTGGAGAAAATGGTTTCATCAATCCAGCTGATGCAATAGATGAAAATGACAATATAGTTTCTCCTAAGAACATGACGTTTACTATCGGTGTAGGCTATATATTCTGATAAACAATGTGCTAATAAGCAATGAGGCTGTCTCAAAATTAAAATAAGCTTTCATTTTGTCATTCTGAACGTTGTTTCTTCGCTACGCTCAGAATGACATTACTTTTTGATAGGGAAATGACGGCCTATGTGACCCGGAAACGATGAAAGTCACCCAGCATGAAGCGTTGGGCATTTACATCTACGCCCATCCTAAAAACACACGGGAGCGCACCTTCAATGACTCCATGACAGAAAAGGCCGAAGCCATAAGGCGCCGACGGTATGAATCCATTGTAAACGACCGCTATGACTTCTTGGACAAGAACCGCATGAAAGGCGATTTCTTGGAATATAATAGGTCTTACGCTGATAAACGCCACAGGCCACACCAATCCTTTTGCCATTTCAACCATTGGCTATTTTTTCAGGCAAACTAACCTGTCAATGGTTGGCAAAACTTGCGATTAAAACATCATAATCCGCTAATTCACAAAAGTCACTTTCCGACCCAACCTTTTATACAGACACCTCAATCTTCAAATTCTCGGCAAAATCCCTATTCGACATACAACCGTATTTGCCACAACCAATGCCGTCCTAAATCCCCTTTGAGCAACATAAAAACGGTACATGTTGTTACTCGTTAGCTAAAGATGGGATAAATTCACGCTCCAATGTATCCTCGTTATCCATTTATACCCTGCAGCTTACGCATGGGCTTGCCCATTGTCCACCACATTTTATATTGGGGTAGCCTAATACCCCATCTAACCTAAAGGTCGAATGGGAGTGCCAGTGCAAGCAGCAAGTTACGGCGACTCACTTTTAGATATCCTTCCGCTTGGCAATGCAAAGTAAAGGCAAGGCTGGCGAAAGTCAATCACCTTGTGCTTTCGTGGAAGCATTTGGCGTTGATGTGGAAGCCTATGGCATTCCTATTTAAGTCATAATCAGTAAAACCGTCACAATCCTCCGTGGAATTGTTACGTCCTTTTGCAGCATATACCGCTATTTTTGCACCCAAAGAAGAAGCGTTATGAATACGGATAATAAAATAAGCAGAAGGGACTTTATCAGGACTTCCGCCCTGACAGGAGGAGCATTGTTTGTTTCCACGGCGATACCGGGGCAGGCGATGAATCTGTTGCAGGAACAGAAAAACGATAACAAGTTTGCCAATGACGAGTTATTGAAAGGCGTGTGCGACATCCATCTGCATTGCCGCCCGGATTCGCGGGAGCGGTCGGTGGATGAATACGGCTTTATAAAAGATGCAATGGCGGCAGGCTACCGTGCCGTGATGTTCAAGTCCAACGATTTCAGTTGCCATGACCGGGCGTATATCATCCGGCAGGCATTGCCGGGTGCGGAGTGCTTCGGCAGTTTCTGCATGAACCGGGTGCATGGCGATAGGGTGAATGTGTTTGCAGCGCAAAAGGCGGTCGAAACGAGCGGCGGGCTGTGCCGCTGCATCTGGATGCCAACATTGGATGCCGTCTACCAATATCAAAGTGAAGGACGAAAGGAGAAAGGCATTCCCGTGCTGGACGATAACGGACAAGTCTTGCCGGAAGTGGTCAAGGTGATGGAAATATGCGCCGAAGCGGACATCATCTTTGCCACCGGGCATTCTTCGCCGGAAGAGAGCTTTACGCTTGTCCGCAAGGCGAAGGAAGTCGGCGTGAAACGTATTGTCGTTACCCATGCCAATTCATATATCTGGACAATGACACCCGACCAAATCAAGCGGTGCATCGACCTTGGCGCCTACATAGAGTATTGCTACCTGCCTTGCTTTTGGGGAGAGGGAACGAAGATGCCCCAATACCAACGACAAAGCATCGAAGATTTCGCTTCGTTCGTCCGCATCGATCCAATACGGAGTTTTATCTCTACGGACTTGGGACAGGCGGTGATGCCGCATCCTGTTGAGGGCATGAGAGATTGTATCTTGAAATTACAATCTGCTGGAGTTTCCCAAAGCGAC
>CASFRN010000165.1 GCA_949296855.1 uncultured Bacteroides sp.
AAACAACGTATGAAGCTCTCTATTTGAGCAAGAACTTACGACAGAAAGAAATTATGCGCCCAACGCAAATGTACCTTTTTGAAAACCAAGCCATCGTATGAAACAATTTCCACAGTCATTTCTCGACAAGCTCAATTCCGTCACCAATAAGCGTCCGGCCACTGTTATCCAGCATATACTGAAACATGGATACATTACAACCGAGGAACTGAAAGATATTTATGGATATAATCATCCGCCACGTGCCATACGGGATGTACGTGAGCAAGGCATTCCTATCGAAACCTATCGGATAAAAGGCGAAGACGGGCGGTCGATAGCGGCTTACCGTTTCGGGAATCCGGAGGATATGGACAAGCGCATCACCAAATCCGCCGGACGCACGGTTTTGTCCCAAGCTTTAAAACGGGCATTGATAGAAAAATATGGAGCCAAATGCTTTGTTTATTCAGAACCGTTGGATGAATCGCTCCTGCAAATAGACCATCGCGTTCCCTATGAAATAGGCGGCGAGCAGAACGAACAAGACATAGACATGTATATGCTGTTAAGTCCTTCGGCCAATCGCGCTAAATCATGGACATGCGAGCATTGCGTGAATTGGGAAAAGCGGGATGCCTCTTTCTGCATGAATTGTTTTTGGGCATATCCCGAACATTATACACACATTGCCGGACACCATCAACGCCGTATCATCCTGACATTTACAGGTGATGAAATTGAAGATTATAATAAACTGATAGGACTTGTCGGCGAAGATAAAGCAGAAGAAACAATCAAAGATTTAATCCATAGATATTTGAAATAGAATCCCTGAAAATCTTGGAGAAGCATTATCCGTCTGGGAGAGAGCACCAAAAATCTTCCGCAAGCACTTTCCCCACCGGGGACAACGCCCAAAAACTTCCGCAAGTACTATCCCCGCCGGAGACAGCATCAAAAATCTTCCGCAACCCTTGTCGCTTACTGTCCACCCTGCCATTCCGACGCTTCACGCTCCATTATCGCCGTTTCCCACTTGATGGACTTGGCTCATCTTCAGGACGAGCGTAATTTTGTCGGCATGGAAATAAAAACAGACGTTATGAATGATAATAAAGAAAATGTAAAGACCCTCGTATTGGAAGTAATCAAGAATCAGGGTGATTCATCCTTTCAGCATTGGATGGAATGCACGGGACTGGAGTTTGCGGAACTGTCATCCGTTATCGGGACTTTGTTGGAAGACGGGAAGCTGGCTTTGCATACGGTGGAAGAGCGGTGTACAAAGTATCTGTACCTGCCCCACGACAAACAGATTTTTATCCAGTTTATGGAATTGCTCTCCAAATACTTCACCCAAGAAAGGCACGTGGAATTTTATGCGTCCAAAATGTGCATCTCTCCCCAGCATCTTTCTACTATCGTTAAGCAGGTAAGCGGAAAAACACCAACTGTATGGATTACCAATCGGACTATTGAAGAGATCAAGCATAGGCTGCTCCATACGCCAGACACGATTAAAGAAATAGCCTATGCCCTGCATTTTCCCAACTTGTCTTTCTTCGGCAAGTTTTTCAAAAGGGCAACAGGGATGTCGCCCAAGCAATATCGTGCCAATAATATGTATTTATCCATCAGTCCGATTGGGGTGTTTGCGAAAAATTGTAATTTTATGCTCGAATAAAGACAATTCTTATGGAGAAAGCCATCGAAGGATATAAATTCGACCGACTAAGGAACCGTTTGCCATTGGTGGTAGCGGTGATTTTGCTTAGTTATCCGCTATCATTTATCATAGACAAGAAATATATAATGTGGATACTGGGCGGGGGAATGACATTGACCGAATGTCTGGCGGACTTCGGGCTGACGTTATTGTCCAGTTTCCTGCTTGTGGAAATATCCGTATTCTATTGCAAGAAGTTGCTCCGCTACGTGCCCTTTTCGCGCAAACCGTACCGCAGCCTGTTTGTGTACGCTGTGCTGCTGCTTGCGCTCAACAACCTGACAGCCGTCGCGTTCTCGTGGCTGACGGGCTTGATTTATGAGGACGGAGCTTCTTTCTTTCATCAGATGATGTACACGATTAGCTCCATCGTAACGTTCATCTCGTATGTCTATACAAACGCCCGCTATATGGAGTTTGTCATAGATTCGGAAAATCAGAAGAAGAAGTTGGAGATAAACTTGTTGAAAGAAAAAGAACACACCGCACAAATGCAATTGGAAGTGATGAAAGCGCAGATAGACCCGCATTTTATGTTCAACAATTTCAGTATCCTTTCCGAACTGATTGTGGAAGACCGTGCATTGGCGGAGCGGTTCTTGGAAAACCTGTCAAGCGTCTATCGCTACGTCATCCAAAACTTGAAGCGCGACACCGTGCCGATAAGCGAGGAGTTGGTTTTCCTGCGTTCCTACATCTATCTGATAGGAATGCGCTATGAGGATGCCATACGTATTGATGTGGATGAAAGGCTGGAACATATCAACGGGCAAGTGCCCCCGGTCAGTTTCCAGTTGCTGGTAGAAAACGCCATCAAGCACAATCAGTTGTCGGTGCGCCAACCGCTTCATATCCGCATCTTTCAAGAAGGAAACTACATAGTAGTAGAAAACGATTTGCGTCCTGTGTCCTCCGAACTCTCCTCCACGGGCATCGGACAACGGAACATCGCCGAGCGTTACTTCTTGTTGTGCAAAGAAAAGCCCATTATCGAGAAAAGCGAACATACCTATACAGTCAAATTACCCATCATACCAAACGATTATGAACATCCTGATTATAGAAGATGAAAAGCGGAATTTCAACCGCCTGAAAAGGCTCTTGGAGGAAATGGACGGCACATTCCAGATTGACGGGCCGTTGGCAAGCATCGTGGAAGCGGTGGAATGGTTGCAAACGCATCCTGCTCCCGACCTGATATTGGCTGACATCCGCCTGTCCGACGGACTGAGCTTTGATGTATTGCGCCAAACAGCCGTGCCGTCCCCCGTCATTTTTACGACAGCATACGACGAGTATGCCATCCAAGCCTTCAAGTATAACAGCTTCGATTATCTGCTGAAACCCGTCAAGGCTGACGAACTTGCCGCCGCCATCGAAAAAGTACGCCGTGCAAACACTCCGCAAACAAGCGGCGAAGATATGCGCCAGTTGTTGGAATATATGCGCCGCAGCAATTATCGCTATCGGGAACGTTTCCTCCTGCCTTATCGTGACGGTTATCTATCTGTACAGGTGGAAGACATCAGCCATATCGCTTTGGAAGAACGCAACACGCTCCTGTACCTGAAAAACGGCACATCCGAAACCGTGCCCTATTCACTTGACGAGTTGGAAACCCAACTCAATCCCGATACCTTTTTCCGTGCCAACCGCCAATATATCATTCATATAGACAGTATCCTGAGCATCAATAATTGGTTCAACTCCAAATTGAAGATTCATTTGAAGAAGTATCCCGATGTGGAAATCATCGTAAGCCGTGAGAGGGCTGCAGAATTGAAAGGGTGGCTGGACAGATAAGTCTGAAACCAACAGATATTTCCGAAAAACGCCAATCGCTGCCAAATGCTTCCACGAAACTGCCAACCCATTGTTTGACACCCGATACCCCTTTACTTTGCAGGCAAAACCGAGTATCAACAATTAAAACAGTATCGACAATGGAAATTTTGATTATTCAGAAGGCAGCAAGATTCTCTACAAGGAATCGGATATCGAGCAGACGCCATGAACGGGTGAACAGCCGTATAGTCCCTTGTATGCCTTGGAGAAGTGAGACAAGTTCTTGAAACCTACCTCGTAGCAGATGTCTGTCACTTTCCGTGCGCCGGACAGGATAAGCGCATGGGCTGCTTCCAGCCTGCGGCGTATTATCCATTTTTGAGGGGAAAGGTCGCTGACTTTGCTCCGTCGTGCATTCTCCGGCAGGCTTTTCCTTTCCAAACGGCTGTAGAAGCTGCGCAGGAATTTATCCGTGAACATCAGGAATATGGCTTTGAACTGCTCCTCTTTGTATGCTTGCTTAGTGAGCTGCACACTGAAATCCTTGCGGATAAACGCACAATCCCCCTTGTGCAGTCGGGTGACTTTCTCATGTTCCTTTATCTCCAATTCCCCGGAATACATATAGACCAATACATGGGAATGGTTGCGGTGCAGGCAACTGCTTCCATTATCGGAATACATGGCCAGAAAAATGTCCGAGTAACGCAAGGTGTTGATTCCTTTCATATCATTTGTTTTTATATTTCATTAATCCTAATTGCAAATCTCTTGAAAAATCCCCTGCAAACCCGTCATAGCTTGCAGGGGAATTTTCAATACCATTGACAATAAAAAGAAGAAACTTGGTCGGCAGGGCTAAACCATATCCAGCGGCGACCGCTTCATCACCAGCGGATAGCGTTCGGGATGTTTGAGGCTCTCGATTTCGAGGTCTACGTCCAATTCAGGCCATTCGATGGCGTTCGGTCCTGCCATGCGCACGTTGAGCGCACTGCTGACGCGGGCATCGCGCAACCAAGGTACGCGGTTGTATGACACGAAATAATCCTGCCCAAGCACGGACAGCATCATACCCTGCGCATTAATCATTAACACGCTTACCGATGTGTTCGGGGGCAATGTATATCCGTCTTCTTGTCTGAACTTGGGACTCATGGAGTATTGCTTTTATTCTTTTGCGAAAGTAGTAAGAATCTATCAATTATCCAAAAAAGCATTCCAAGGACTTTTATATCACTAAAGTTTGTACCCATTTTACGGGAAATAAAAATCCCCTGCAAACCCGTCACAGCTTGCAGGGGATTTCTTAATACTTATACATGTATCTTATTCCGCAGGCTCATCCTCTTTCTTCGCCCTCGTGGAGCGAGCTTTCGAGATAGCTTTCTGACGCTCAATCATCGCGTTCACGTGGTCGATGAAGGTGGCGTATGCCGTATCGCCGTTTATCATCGCCAAGGCATTGACCGTATCTACCAGCGAACGATAGGCGGCTTCGGCAGCGGTGCGGGTTTCCTTCACGATGCCCACCTGACGGGCAGCATCGGCTTCCGTGCGTGCGGCGGCAGCGGCAAGGAACGCTTCTTCTTTTGTCTTCAAATCGGTAATCCAAACATCGAGGGCGAGCGAAGTGCGCTTCGAGGAATCGAACGCTTCCAAGTCCTGCAACAGATTGTACAGCACGCCGCTTTCCTCGGTCTGCGCCAGCTTCGTGGGGTCGCCGTACTTGTCAAACAACGATTTCGCTTCGGCAGCGTTAGCGGCAACTTCAGCGGTCGGATGAGCGCACATTGCCGTCAGGTAGTTGTTCGCACCACGCCAAGAGGCATCGCGGGCATCATCGGTTGCCGTAGCCGTGGCAGTAGCGGGGTTTGTAGAAGACGCTTTCAGCGCATCGTCGAAAGCGTTAAAGCCGGAATCGAAGGTGGTAGTCGCCGCAGTCTGTGCAGCGGGCGGCTCTTCGCTGGGAAGGTTCGCCGTTTCTGCCTTGACTTGTTTCAGGTAGCCGAAACATTCCTCCACACGCAGGGTGGAGATTCCGAAGTTCTTAATTTTCTTCATAATCATTCTATTTTTTGATTGTTTGTAGCAAATGTAGGCTTTTTCCCTCATAATCCGGCAGGATTTCCCTTAAAAATATCTCGGACAGAGCCAATCCGTCCCGATTGATGCTGTCCGAGCCTCGGACGATGCCAATCCTGCAGGATAAGTGCTGTCGGAGCCTCGGATGATGCCAATCCTGTAGGATAAATGCTGTCGGAGCCTTGGATGATGCCAATCCTACAGGATAAGTGCTGTCGGAGCCTCGGATAGGTGAAATCCGCACCGATTGGAACTGTCGGAAGGAACGATAACGCTTAAATATCTCTTCAATATGCTAATTATAGTATGTTGATAGATTTGCTTTAGTCGCCTAATTTTGCATACTATAAATATAGTTGCGTATGGAATCTCAGAATATACTCATCATGTTTGGTCATAATATTCAAAAAATAAGAAAAGAACAAGGTCTATCACAAGAGAAATTAGCAGAATTGGCTAATCTGCATAGAACATATATCGGAATGATTGAACGAGGTGAGAAAAATATAACTCTACTAAACATAGAGAAGTTAGCAAAGGCATTAAATACAGAAATGTGTAACCTATTAAAATTCTAAATATGGGAAGTCAAGACAATAGATTTCGGCGTAAATGGCAAGATTATAGTGGCGCACAAGCAGCTAATGCGGAGCACTCTTTTTATGAGGTATTCAAAAAATTATTTGAAGATACTGAATATGAAATAGAAAAGCATCCTAAAGATTTTAAGACTTTATATGTAGATGTTCCATTAACAAAACAAGAACTTTCTGAAATTTATATTCCAGACACTCCTATCAAACGGCATGGAGTATCTCCGGATTGTTTGATTAGAAATGTAAATACAGGAAAGATTATTTATATTGAACTAAAGCGGCAAGATGGATGGGTAGAAGGTAAAAAACGAACCGCGGGTCGTGGTAATGCCCATGAAAGACTTTGTAAATATTTCACTCCTGGATTATTAAAAACTTTTAGAGAAAGAGGAGGACACACAGATACTTCATACTATCCTTTTTGGATTGTATTTCAAGGAGATATAACAAGAGATCCTTGTAGGGTAAGAGAGATTACTTTTTGGTTTCAAGAACATAAAGCCAATTATTTCTTTTGGAGAAATATTGCTGACCCGATGCCTTTAATTAGCCATTTTGAAACTTATATCGTACCTCTTTTAGCTTAAAATCTGAAACTCAAATCGAACGAAAAATATAAGAAATTTCGTTCGATTTGAGTTAAATATGAAATGTTTACTCTGTCACTTCTCTTACATCTAATCCCCAAACGCTCCATCCTTCAGGTTTATGACGAGCAAACAATTCTATTTTCTTTTGCGTAGGAAACATCTTTTCTATGTTTTTTAATACTTCAATAGGCTTTCGGCTATGTTCAGTACGAGGTACACGAACTAATTGTTGAATATTTCGTGCACCACGTGGAGTAGGTATTTTCCCTTTCTTAAAGACCAAACATAATTCACAATTAGATAATGTATATTGACCTGGATTATGATTCATCTTATCCCACACAAAAGCTACTGTTTTATATTCAAATCCCCAAGCTTTTCCTAATTCTATACCTTGTGCTAAATGCGGATTTGTAACCCACATAAACAGTAAACAATTATCGTTTGCGATATCACCAATAGGTATTTTCATCATATCGTTAGTTTTGATTGTTGGATATTTGAAATTAGCAGCACTAATAAAAATATCTTTTTCCCAATTTAGATTTTCAGTCTTCTTAGAACTACGATCAAATTGCATTTTACCTCCATAATCCCATGGTGGATCTGCATAAATTATATCAAACTTTTCATTTGGTAAATCTGGATATAACTCTGGTAAATTATTAATTAGAGTCCTCCTTTTTTGCTTTGGAGCATATATCCTATATCCAGATATATGTTCTATTGGTTTAGTGGGAATTTCGTTATCAAATAAATCTTTCATATTACATTGTCTAATTTTCTATGCAAAGTTAGTGTTTTTTTCATTTCATCATTTCCTATTCAGAGAATCATTAGAAAAAAATAAGACTATCCGACCCCTTCCGTAAGGGGGATTTTGCAAAAGAAGTGCCATTGATGCTGACAACGATGCTTGCAGAAAGTTTTAAGCGTTGTCCCCGCCGGGATTTCTTATGCTAACGCTCCACGGTATGGAAATAATCCGTATTTTTGCACGGACAAGATTCGACAGATGACTATGTGGGATAAAATACTGTTTTTCAAATCCGTTTCGGACTATCCGTTTGCGGAATATGCCGACCATGTGATGCATATCCTCTGCACCGCCGGGAATATGAGCTTCACGTTTCAGGATGTGCGCTACAATGTCGTGCCGCGGGATTATGTCATCCTTCCCAACCCGTCTCTGGCGTCGGACTTCTCGGAATCGGAGGACTTGGAAGCCGTCATTATGTGCCTTTCCGAGCCGTTCGTTACCTCCATGTCCATACGCAGCAATTATGGCATCATAGGGCATTTGTCTTTGCTGGTGAATCCGGTGATGCGGCTTTCGCCCCATGACTACCGCATTTGCATGGAGGACTTGTTGCGCATCCGCGAACGCCTTGCCGAGGATGGGCATTGGTTTAGGGAAGAAATGATGGGCTACCTGCTGTTGGCACATATTCTTGACCTGTACGACATTCATGCCAAAAGCCGGACCGGACACAACCTGTCGGAACGCAACGGCGACCTGCTGAGGCGGTTCATCGAGTTGCTCTACCATAAGGAATACATCAAGGACCGCAGCCTTTCGCACTACGCCTCCAAGCTCTGCATAACCCCTCACTATCTGACCGAAGTCTGCAAGAAGGCGAGCGGCAAGCCTGCCACGTATTGGATAGACCGCTTTACGACCCACGAGATAG
>CASFRN010000166.1 GCA_949296855.1 uncultured Bacteroides sp.
ACGTTCTGTACCAGCCAATTTAGCGGTAAATCCAGACAAGAAGTAGTATTGAGTTTGTTCTGGAGTAAGGATAGATACTGGAGGCAATACACCGAATGCGTCAGCAGAAAGGAAGATTACCTGATGAGCGTGAGGTCCTTTAGATACCGGTTTAACGATGTTGTTAATGTGGTAGATAGGATAAGAAACACGCGTATTTTCAGTTACGCTCTTATCAGCGAAGTCAATCTTACCAGCAGCGTCAACTGTAACGTTTTCCAACAAAGCGTCACGTTTGATAGCGTTGTAGATATCCGGTTCTGATTCTTTATCCAAGTTGATAACCTTAGCGTAGCAACCACCTTCGTAGTTGAATACACCTTCGTCATCCCATCCGTGTTCGTCATCACCAATCAACAGACGTTTCGGGTCAGTTGACAAAGTAGTCTTACCTGTACCAGACAAACCGAAGAAGATAGCCGTGTCAGTACCTTCCATGTTGGTGTTAGCAGAGCAGTGCATAGAAGCGATGCCACGCAACGGGTTCAGGTAGTTCATAATAGAGAAGATACCCTTCTTCATTTCACCGCCGTACCAAGTGTTCAAGATAACTTGTTCGTTGGTCTTCAAGTTGAATACAGTAGCTGTTTCAGAGTTCAGACCCAGTTCTTTGTAGTTTTCAACTTTAGCCTTAGCAGCGTTGAATGATACGAAGTCAGGTTCACCGTAGTTAGCCAGTTCTTCTTCTGTCGGACGGATAAACATGTTCTTTACGAAGTGAGCTTGCCAAGCAACTTCCATGATGAAACGAACTTTCAGGCGAGTAGCAGGGTTAGCGCCGCAGAAAGTATCCATAACGAACAGACGTTTGCCGCTCAACTGCTTAACAGCTTTAGCTTTCAAGTCTGCCCATGCTTCTTCCGAGCACGGTTTGTTATCGTTCTTATATTCATCAGAAGTCCACCATACAGTGTCCTTGCTTGCTTCATTGTATACGAAGAATTTGTCTTTAGGTGAACGACCCGTGTAGATACCAGTCATTACGTTTACAGCGCCCAGTTCAGTTACCTGACCTTTTTCATAGCCTTCGAGGCTTTCTTTAGTCTCTTCAGCGAACAATACTTCATAAGAAGGGTTGTGGAGAATTTCCTTCACGTCGGTAATACCGTACTTGCTTAAATCTAAATTTGCCATTGTTCCAATGATTTAATTTGGTTGTTATATCAAATGTTTTGTTGTTAGCGATGTTATCCTTAACAGGCCTAAAAGATGTTCTTTAACATCTCCGCCTTGTTTTTCGCGATACAAAAATAGTGCTTTCTTTTTAAACTAAAGAAGCAATTAGCGAAAAAATTCCGTAATTGATAAAGATTTATACTTGTGTAACAAATATGCCACTTCGAGTTTGCAATTCCTCTGCGAAAAGCGGCAAGCGACTTTCTGCAGAATGTAAAAACACAGATTAACGCAGATTTTCGCGGGTTATAAATCTGATGACTCATTCAATCTGTGTTAATCTGCGAAAATCTGCGTTTCTTCATAATATCCCCTGCTTTGTACACTGATTTAACAAATTACTTTTTATCTTTGTCCGAAATTACCAAACGGACCAATTATGAAAATTATAGATTTCAGTACCGGCAATACCATTCTGAACCAATTCCTTGCCGAACTGCGTGACGTGACTATACAGCAGGACAGCCTGCGTTTCCGGCGCAACATCGAGCGTATCGGAGAGATTATGGCATACGAAATCAGCCGGGATTTGCCATATACGGCAAAAGAGATACAAACCCCTTTAGCCCACGCGATTGAAAACGTCCCAGCCGTACGTCCGGTTATCGCGACTATCTTGCGTGCCGGGCTTCCGCTCCACAGAGGATTCATCAATTATTTCGACCGTGCCGAGAATGCCTTTGTATCGGCTTACCGCAAGTATTTCGATGAAGACCATTTCGACATCCATATCGAATACATCGCTTCGCCGAACCTGAACGGCAAGACACTGGTACTTACCGACACGATGCTTGCTACAGGGGCGTCTATGGAATATGCTTACGAAGCTTTGCTGACCAAAGGGACTCCCGCTCATATCCACATCGCTTCGGTGATAGCCAGCCGCCAGGCTGTAGAGCATATTCAAAAGGTCTTTCCCGAGGAAAAGACCAGCTTATGGTGCGGGACAATCGACCCCGAACTGAATGCCCATTCGTATATCGTGCCGGGGTTAGGAGACGCGGGTGATTTATGCTATGGAGAGAAAGAATAATCATTATTGAACACAGAGGCACGCTGACTCTGTACCTCAGTGTTTTCATTTTAAAACGATGATTGCTTAAGGTGTTCCAGTAATCCTCTGCAAGCGTCTTCCAGAATATCCAACACGTTTTCGAAGCCTTGTGCGCCGCCGTAGTAAGGGTCGGGTACATGGTCGGCGGCTTTTGTGCGGCAATAATAGGTCATCCGCTCTATCTTCTGTTCGGTATTTACATCGGGCGCTTTTCCGCGCAGTGCGTCGATGTTGGCATCGTCCATGCCGATTATCAGGTCGAAATCATAAAAGTCATCGGTACGTACGGGGCGCGAACGGTGGGTGATGTGATAATTGCGTCGGGAGGCATGCATCCGCATCCGCGGGTCGGCAAGGTCGCCCTCGTGATATCCGCTTATACCTGCCGAGTCGACTGTTATTTCTTTATCGAGTCTTTCCCGTTTCAAGTAAGTGCGCATGATTTCTTCCGCTGCCGCCGAACGGCAGATATTGCCCAGACAGACAAAAAGTATTCGTTTCATTTTATTGATGAGTTAAGGGATTCAGGAATGCTTTAAATTTTTCCACACTGGTGTTCATAATCAGTTCTTCGGGGAACTCGGTCTCCGCCACAAGCTGCAAGGCGTAATCGTAGGTGGCGATGTCGAACGAGATGTGTGCATCGCTTCCTAAGATGACCGGCACTTCGTATTGCTTGCACAGGCGGAGGATTTCGAGATTGTTGCTCCGTGCTTCCGTCTTGTGGCGGCACGGGCGGAGCGAAGAATTGTTTATCTCCAGCAGCGTGCGGTGCTCTTTCGCTGCTAAAACAATCGGTTCGAAATGCAGCTTAGCCGTCCCGTCGCCCGGATGGCTGATGATGTGGATGTACGGATTGGAGATTGCCTGTATCATCCCGTGCGTGTTTTCCTCGGGAGTGCCGCCTTTGTAGCACAGCGAGTGGATGCCCGCAATGCGCAAGTCGAGCAGGTTCAGGTAAAACTCGTCCATGTCAATGTTCCCCTCGCAATCGAGGATGTTGATTTCCGCACCCAGCAACAAGTCCACGCCATACATCCGGCGGGGGACAACATATAGGTTGCGGAAGTAGATGGGGCTGCACGTCCCCGGTATGCCCGGCGCGTGCTCGGTGATGCCCAACAGTTTCAATCCCTTGTCGGCGGCGGCTTGCACCATTTCCTGCAATGTGCTGAAAGCGTGCCCGCTGGCTACCGTATGGGTGTGTACGTCTAATTCTATGTTCATAACGTATGCTTGTTAAGTCTTACATCGGGTCTACATCATAATATACTAATAAGGAGCGGAAGCGTTCGTCTTCCACAATCAGGCGTTGCACTTGCCGCAAGTATGTACGTACTTTCGACATCGAAGTCTGTTGCTCCACTTTTACCATAATCTTCTTGATGAACAACGTTTGGATACGGGCTACGGGAGGCAAGTCGGGGCCTAACACCCGTTCGCCTAACCCTTGCCGCAATACGTTTGCCATCAGGTCGGCGGCTTGGTCGAGCGTCTCTTGTCTGCGGTGCTTGAGATACACATAAATCAGGCGGTAGAATGGCGGGTAGCGGAACAGGCTCCGCTCTTCCACCTGTTCTTGGAACAGGCGGGCATAATCGTTAGTTACCACTTCGTGTATCAAGGGCAGGGCGGGTTGTTTGGTCTGCAATACGACCAATCCCCGCTTGTTTTTTCTGCCCGCACGGCCAGCCACTTGCGCCATCAGTTGGAAAGCGCGCTCATAGGAACGGAAGTCGGGATAATTCAGCATCGAGTCGGCGTTGAGGATGCCCACCACGCTCACTCGGTCGAAGTCGAGTCCTTTCGATACCATCTGCGTTCCGATAAGGATGTCGGTCTTTCCTGCCTCGAAGGTGTCGATAATCCGTTCGTATGCCGTGCGGGTACGGGTCGTGTCAAAGTCCATCCGTGCCACACGGGCTTCGGGGAAAAGCTCTTTGATGCTGTCTTCTACCTTTTCCGTCCCGAACCCTCGGCTCACTAACTCCACTCCTCCGCAAGCCGGACACGATTTGGGGACAGGTTCCGTATATCCGCAATAATGGCACGTCAGCTTGTTCAACCCTTTGTGATAAGTCAGGCTCACATCGCAGTTTTTGCATTTCGGCACCCAGCCGCACGTGCGGCATTCTATCATCGGCGCAAAGCCCCGGCGGTTTTGGAAAAGAATGACTTGCTCTTTCTGCTCCAAGGCTTCCCGTATCTTTTGCAAGAGCAGTGGCGAGAACTGGGCGGTCATCCGTCTCTTGCGGGCCAGTTCCTTGATGTCGACTACTTCTATTTCGGGCAGTTGGATTTGCTGGTGGCGTTCGGTCAGTTCTACGAAGCCGTACTTGCCGTGCACCGCGTTGTAATACGTCTCAATGCAAGGCGTGGCTGTGCCTAACAGTGTCTTTGCACCGAACAGCGACGCTAATACCATCGCTGCGTTGCGGGCATGGTAACGCGGGGCGGGGTCTTGCTGCTTATACGTGTTTTCGTGCTCTTCGTCTACGATGACCAATCCCAACCTGCGGAAGGGGAGGAACACCGACGAGCGTACGCCTAAGACGACATCGTAATCGTGCCCGGACAGTTGCTTTTGCCAAATCTCCACCCGCTCGGCATCGGGAAACTTGGAGTGGTAGATGCCCAACCGGTTGCCGAACACCTTCCGGAGGCGTTCGGTGATTTGGGTGGTCAAGGCGATTTCGGGCAATAAATACAGCACTTGCTTCCCCGCGCGGAGGGTTTGTTCAATCAAGTGGATGTATATCTCGGTCTTGCCGCTGGAAGTCACTCCGTGCAGCAGGCAGACCTGTTTCGAGGCGAACGCTTGCATGATTTCATCGTATGCTTTCTGCTGGGCTTCGCTCAGCGGGTTGAGCGGTGTCGTGTCTGCCGTGCCTTTTGCCAACCGCCCCACTTCCTGGCGGTAAAGCTCGAAAATATGTTTCTCTGCCAATCCTGCTACGATAGCAGGAGTTACGTCCGCTTCCTGAAGCAGGGCTTTGCGGGGCACTTCTTTCAGGAAGCAACCGGGACGCACCCAGCCCGAAAGCTCCACGTATTTCATCAGGGCGGCTAGCTGCTTAGGCGCGCGCGTCAGCGCGTCGAACAACCGGTGCAAGTCGTTCTCGTCCCGCACCGATTCTGTAAGGCGGACGAACGTTTCCGTGCGGGGCTTATAGCTTCGCTTCAGTTCCTCCTTTATATATATGGCATCCTTTTCCAGCAACCGGTTGACGACGGGAAGCAGGTTTTTTATCCCCGTGGCTTTCTCCAGTTGGGTGATGCATTGTTCTTCGTCACGGCTTAACGCGTCCAATACTCTTTGCTCTTTTTCCGTCAAGGCCGCCTCCGCTTCATAGTCGGGATTATAAACCACCAAGGTTTCGCTTTCGAGCTTCATCCCTGAAGGCAACGCAGCCTTGTACACATCGCCCAAGGTGCAGAGGTAATAGTCGGCAATCCATTGCCAGAAGTCGTATTGCCGCTTCAGCAGCACAGGCTTTTCGTCGAGAACTTCCACGATTTCCTTGGTTTCGTATCCTTCAGGAGCATCTTCGTGTACACGGGTCACGATGGCGGTATAATACTTCTTCTTGCCGAACGGGACGATGACACGGATGCCCGCGCATACCTTTCCCTCCATTTCTCCGGGAACGGCATACGTATATTGCCCCAAGACGGGCAGCGGCACGATGACATCTGCGAACTTTTTCATGCCGCAAAGTTACAAAAACCCGTGTATCTTGAGAGGATATTAGAAAAACTTTTATACTTTTGTATGGCTCATTTTTCATAATGGGACGCAGAGGTACAGAGACCTTTCATTTTCTTTTTGCGGACTTTGTTTTCTCAGAAGGAAACTCTGCGCTTCCGTGTTTCTGTATTTATCTAAACGAATGGCTTATGAAGGTATATAATATCGGTATTATCGGAACAGGATGGATTGCCGAGAAGATGGCAATCACGTTAGGAGGCATGAGAGGGGTGTCGCGCTATGCCGTCGCTTCCCGAAGCAAAGAGAAAGCGGAGCAATTCGCCCGCGAGTGGCAGTTCACGAAAGCATACGGCTCGTATGAGGAATTGGCGGACGACCCCGATGTAGACCTTGTCTATATCGCCACGCCGCATTCTCACCATTACAGTCAGGCGCGTATGTGCATCGCCAAAGGAAAGCCTGTGTTGTGTGAAAAGGCTTTCACCGCCAACGCACGCCAAGCCGAAGACTTATTGGCGTACGCTAAAGAGCAAGGCGTATTCATCACCGAAGCCATTTGGACACGCTATATGCCTCTTTCGCTGAAGATACAGGAACTGGTGAAAAGCGGTGTCATCGGAACGCCGTACACGCTTTCGGCAAACCTTGGTTATCCCTCGTCGCACAAGGAACGCATCCTCCGCCCCGAACTGGCAGGAGGGGCGTTGCTCGACTTGGGTGTGTATGCCCTCAATTTCGCCGCCATGGCTTTCGGAACCGGTGTGGAACGGATGGAGTCGGCTTGCCGGCTGACCGCCACAGGGGTGGATGCGCAAGAAAACATTACTTTATTTTACAAGGACGGCAAGATGGCGTCGCTCCAGTCGAGCATCTACGCCAAGAGCGACCGCATGGGAGTCATTTCGGGCGACAAAGGCCAGTTGATTGTAGAGAATATCAACTGCCCGCAATCGGTGCGGGTCATTGACGGTGAGTATAACATCGTTGCGGTATACCGTGCCCCCCAGTGCGTTACGGGTTATGAATATCAGGTGTATGCCTCCATCGAGGCTTTGGAGAAAGGCTGGCTGGAATCTCCCTATATGCCACACGCCGAAACCATCCGGCTGATGCGCCAGATGGATGAACTGCGCAAGGCGTGGGGCGTGGTTTATCCATGCGACTGATTGAAGTGAATGAAGAATTAAGAATGAAGGAACCGTCATGCCGGGCCACGGTGGAATATCCCGGCATGAGTCCGCATGAATGTGTTTGCAAGATTCTTCATTCTTAACTCTTCATTTTCCGTTTAGAACAGGTATGCGAGCGACACCTGCCAGGTGTTCTTCTTCATGTCTATCGATCCTTCATAGTCATCAATATAAGCCTTCGCCATCTTGTTGATGCTGAAGTTGTAGTTCAATCCGATTTGCAGATGCTGAATCAGCTTCACGCCTGCCCCGACATTGAAGGTGGTGTAAGATTTCTTCATGTCGAACGCTTCGGCGAAATGCCCTTTCCCTACATTGAATCCGAACTGAGGACCCGCCGCGATGTAAGCTCCCAATGTGCTTCCTAAGCCCAATGTCCATTTCAGGTTGACAGGGACTTCAATGGTTTTCAACGTTTGATCCGCGCTCTCTATCCGGTCTCCTACCGGAACATCCAGTTTCCCTCCCGCTTGGTTGTACAAGGCCGCTACATCCAGCCCCAGCCCGATGACGGGAATCGTAAACTCTGCCATCGGCCCGATAAAGAATCCTGTACGGTTGTCGCCCTTGAACATATCGTTCGAGAAAGACAGGGTGGAAATGTTCAGACCGCCTTTCAGTCCGAACTGTAACTGTGCTTGAGCGGGTATTGCCATGCATAGGCAAACCGCCACCATTAGAGTCGATACAATCTTTTTCATATAACAACAGTTTTAATTTAGTCAGACAAATATATGTATTTACTTCGTGGTTTACAAATGTTTGGTCATAAATATAAACCCGCAAGATGATTATTTTGTTCATCCGGGTTGGGAAAAAGGCTGAACTGTCCGTGTTATTCCGTTGTCCGGGTAAAGTAAGATAGAAGCCTTTTGTAGGACGGTTAATAGTTTCGTATGGTTTATGTGTGATGAAACTTTAGTTTCAATGCACTGAAACTGAAGTTTAGGTAAGTTAAAATTATAGTTTCATTGCATTGAAACTGTCCGGGTTTATTATTGCCTGAATAAACGGGTGTAGCTTGTGTAGGACAGGTTGCCTTTCAAAGCAAACGTTCCGGCTGAAGAATCCGCATAGTTTTTTGTCTTGAAATTTGGTTGTTTCCCTGATTACTTGTATTTTTGTCACGTCCGGTCGGCTCATGAAGGGCTGGCGGGACGGCATTACATAAAGAAAGACGTTTTTCGTGCGTTAATCTTCTACTTCTTGAATCTCGCAAATTCTACCAGAAAGAAGATAAGGCAACAAAAGCGTCTACGTTGTGGTATGTATATGTTTACGCAGAGCCGACAAGCTGTACGCTTGCCGGCAGGTGTGTATTTGTATATCATACAGGCGTGGGCTGACTGGCGTTGCTTATCCTTTCTGGAGGGCAATGCGAGAGCCTAAGAAGTGGGATAAGCAAGAGAGCAGGTTCCCGCGCCCTTTCTTTTAATTGCCTTTACCTTAATTCATAATATGCCCGCCATCCGGGGAATCTGCGGCGGACTTTCCCTGTCGGGAAGGGATAAAATGGGAAAACTATGCATATTGGCAGACTCATCAAGCAGAAAATGGACGAACAGGGCAAGACTGTGACATGGCTTGCCCGTGAGCTTTCTTATTGCCGTACGAATATATATAAGATATACGACAAGAAATCCCTTGATACAGACTTATTGCTGCGCATTTCCGCATTGTTGCGGCATGATTTCTTTTCCGATTATTCTGAAGAATTGGGCAAGAATGTCCCCAATCAGTAAATATATGCACGGATTGGGGACAAGATTGCTTTCGGTTGTCAGTATATATGGCTTTCTTTGTGCATCTGGTAATCCGCCTCACGCCGGGTGTTTGATGAATGCGTATCAATTATTAACGAAAATCAATAAATATGGTGAACAAGAAAATTTTGTTTATGGTTGCATTTGCCGCAACGACTTTGTCGGCTTTCCCCCAAATGTCATCCGACAGGATTTATTTCGGTGTCAAAGGAGGAATGGGGCTGTCATGGGCGAAGTATTCCGAGTTGAAGAACCGCGACCCGAACATATTGTTTGGTGGGACAGGAGGTGTATTCGCTGAATTTGAGTTCGGAGAGAACCGTTGGTTCTCCCTCCGTCCGGAGGTAGACTGGCTTTCGAGAGGCATGAAAATCAACGATAATGATTTAGACTATCAGTTGAAGGCGAAGTATGTAGACGTTCGTCTGCCGTTTGTGTTCAACTTTGGCGATTACGGCTGTGTACGCCCGTATCTGTATGTGGCTCCTATAGTCGGCTTTGTGCGTGGAGGAGATATTTCGTTGACGGAAAACGGTATGGATTATAAAATAGATGTTACAAAAGCCAATATGTCAGATACTTATGTTGCCGGAGCCGTCGGAGTGGGCTTGAAAGTGCCTATTCATTTGAATGGGAACAAACGGCTGCAGTTCGCTTTGGAAGCGAACTACCAATACGGGTTTACCGATACGTACAGCAGTAAGGAAAAAAACGGCGGTGCGATACCCGTCAACCGTTTCTGGTATGATGTGCGCGGCGACCGTAAGTTGCAAGGCTTGGAGGTAACGGCTTCGTTATCTATACCGCTGAGTGTGTTTAAGCGCACGCCTAAACCGAAGCCGGTAGAGCCGATTTATGTGCCTGAACCGGTAGTAGTGAAAGAAGAGCCGGTAGCGGAAGAAAAGCCATGCTATACGTTGGAAGAGATTATGGAGTTGCTGGGCAAAGGGGAATCGATTACCGGCAAAACCATTTGCGCCATCGATGTCATTAATTTCGAGTTCAACAAGAGCACGATTAAGAAAGAGTCGTATCCGTATCTCGACAAG
The DNA here is from genome assembly GCA_949296855.1 of uncultured Bacteroides sp. Taxonomy (GTDB): domain Bacteria; phylum Bacteroidota; class Bacteroidia; order Bacteroidales; family Bacteroidaceae; genus Phocaeicola. The sequence goes on from CASFRN010000166.1 coordinate 9,981, forward strand.
ATTGTGCGGCTGATGAAGAACACGCCTATCCATGTGGTGGTGCGCGGGCACACCGACAATGTGGGTAATGCGGACTACAACATGGAGCTTTCGAAGAAACGTGCAGAGGCTGTCTATGATTATCTGTTGGATGCGGGCGTAGAGAAAAGCCACTTGTCGTATGAGTATTATGGCATGACCCGTCCTATTTCGACTAACGACACGCCGGAAGGACGGCTGATGAACCGCCGTGTAGAATTTGAAATTATTGAATAACGTAAAGGAGGAAAGGACATGAAAAAGATAAATGTAACCCTAAAAAGCGTCACGTTTTTATTGCTGGTTCTGCTGGTGTCTGCCTGCAGTAAAAATGGCATGGAGACAATTGTGATAGAAGACGGGCAGTACAGCGTGGCTCAGATGATAATCGGTACGTGGAATCCGGAGCGGGGAGAGATTGCTGATGAGGCAGGGAATGTAAACGAAACGATCTCCCCTGACGACATGGGCGGGCTGGATTTCGGCGAAGGAGGAACGGTAGAGACCGGTGGTGGGATGCATACTCCGGGTGGAATGCATGAAGGAGGCGGTTCAGATTGGAGTGTAGATGAAGGAAATCTTCAAAAGCCGGGCATAAGTGAAGGCACAGGAAGCGGCGCCAGTTATGACAAGGAAGGCCCTTCGGTTAACATCGGAGGGGAGCGTTGGTATATTTTCCAGCTTACCGGCCGTATCCTGATAATCTACCGAATATACGACGGCTACATCATTATTTATTATTACTACCGTGCCGGAGAATATGTAGAACCGGAGCCCAATCCCGAACCGGAACCAAGTACGGCATTGGTTTCCGAAATCCGTGCGACGACTACTTATGCGTCGGGAGATGAGAGTACGGCGGTGCACCGTTTTTCTTACGATAGTGAAAACCGCATACAGCATTATAGTATCGCTGATGTAAACTATACAAACGAGTGGTCGTACCGTTACAATGAGGAAGAAGAAGTGTACGTAACCGGTGATGAGTCTTATATGGCTTATAGGGACAGGATTGGCATTAGGGAGTTATACTCTTTGTCTGCTAACGGCTCAAGCCAAAAGTTGGTGGCTAGTCCGGTTTATAATGAAAACGGCTATATGCGGATGTTGAATAATAATTCGTTTGAATATCAGAATGGCAATTTGGTATTGTTGAATAGTCGTGGCTTTATATCAAAGTATGAATATAGCACTGAAGAAAACAATGCGAATATTGACTTGAACTGCATTGTTTCCGGTTGCAGTGCTTACGAATACGATTACAGCCATTATTCTTTATTTGCACCTTTCGGCTTCTACGGGAAACGTTCTGCCAATATGATATCAATAGAGAATATGGATGATGTTGATATGTATTATGTCTATGCGTATGAAATGAACGCTCAAGGACAAATCGGCGTGATAACCCGTAAATGCATGAATAAGTGGCAGCAGGATGATATGCTAAATATGACTGTCTTTGAGGTTTCTTACCAATAGCATATAACTTTTTGTTTAACTTTTAATAGAATATGAATATGAGAAAAACGATGAAATGGGCGATAGTCTGCATGATGGCTTTATGTGCTTCTGTAACGTTGATGTCGTGTAGTGACGATAACGGCAAAGTGGATGTCTCTGCCGGTGAGATAGCCGGACATTGGATATGCGTGTACCAGCATTGGGTTGATTGGGGCGATGTGTATGATGCCGATTATGAGCCGGACGGCGAATATTATATCACGCTCAACGAAGACGGTACTGGAGAATTGGACAGCGGTTCAGACCAGTTGATGGAAATATGGGGCTTTATGCGTTTTACTTGGACTGTTCAAGGCAATCGTCTGCTATTGTTCGATGAACGAGACTGGATAGAAGAGGAAGAAGTGTTCGAAGTAAAGCGTCTGACAGACAATGAACTTGAGTTATGCTGGGATGATGGGGAGGTGGTTATAACTTGCCGGTTTGTACGTGCCGATTAAAATAAGTATCTCAGCTGCGAAGTCTGGTCTGCTTTTCCGTAATGCTTGATGCGTTCGGTTAGCAGACCGGTTTTTATTAATAGTCAATTTAAATAACGTGAGTTCGATATAATATCATCCATAGTGTAGCTGTTAATGTTAACTTGCAGTTTGACACACATCTCCTGATAGTGCCTTACTATGGCATCTGCTTCTTGAATAAGCTTGGGATTCTTTAGTCTGAAAGACTTGGTCAAGTCCTCTTGTCTGACAAAGATGTTGGTTGCCAGCCTTTTGACCTCTCTGTTATAGGTCATTCTAATCTTTACATTGTAAGTACCATCACTTTTCTGTTTGCTTTTTAGCACCTCTGCTTTGAATGTCAGCATGTTATCTCAATCAATTTTGGAACAACAATAGACCAACATTAGCTGATTTCAGGTGTATTTCTGTCAATATTCATAAACTGCCTACAAAAAAGAAAACTCCCATAAGTCTTTTATTTACAAGAGTTTATCAGTAGACCAGCCAGGGCTTGAACCTGGGACCTCCAGATTATGAGTCTTTTTGAGTGATATTCCATAAAATTCCGTGTAGTATAAATGTATTGATTTAC
>CASFRN010000167.1 GCA_949296855.1 uncultured Bacteroides sp.
GAGACGGCGGTCTCCCTTTTTTATTTTGTATTGCCGGATGACCCGTTGCCAGGCTACCACCGCCTTCCTCCGCCCTTTCCGCTACGCTCCAAGGACGGAGGAAGGCGGTGGCGGAGTTGCACTTCTAACTTGACGGTAGCTTTATTTTTCTCAGTATGTTTTATGCTCAGCCTCTTTTTTCAATGCTTTTTGATAGCAATGCCGACATAGAGGTTCGTATTCTTCTTTTTCTCCTAATAAGACTCGCTTTTCGTTGGGGACTGTGCGGTGAGAGATATAAGCCAACTCGCCGCATCTTACACAAATGGCATGTACTTTGGTCACTTCATCGGCTATGGCACAGAGGGCAGGGATAGGGCCGAACGGAATACCTTTATAGTCCATATCCAATCCGGCAACAATGACCCGGACACCTCGGTTGGCAAGTTCATTGCATACGTCTACCAGCCCTTCATCGAAGAATTGGGCTTCATCAATGCCTACCACATCGATTTCGGAACTGAACAAAAGAATGCCAGCCGAAGTATCTACTGGATTCGACGGTATGGAATTGTTGTCGTGCGAGACCACATCGGCTTCGGAATAGCGCGTATCAAGTGTAGGCTTGAATATTTCTACACGTTGTTTTGCAAAAGTAGCACGTTTCAAGCGGCGGATCAATTCTTCGGTCTTCCCCGAAAACATCGAACCACATATCACTTCTACACGCCCCTTGCGGAAAGTCTCACGCGTACGATCTTCTGAAAATAAAATCATAAAATTCTCTCATTTGATTATTCCGGTTACAAAAATACGTTTTCTGATACAAAAAACACAGGTTTCTCATAAAAAACAATGTTTTTAGGCGGGAATAATACAACTTCTGTTAAATAATGGAGCAAATTAACATATACAGCCAAAAACTTCCTACCTTTGTTCTTATATAACAAAAGAAAATGGGTAAACTATATGTGGTTCCTACTCCAGTAGGCAATTTGGAAGACATGACCCTGCGTGCTATTCGGGTATTAAAAGAATCCGATTTAATATTAGCGGAAGACACGCGCACGTCGGGGATTTTGCTAAAGCATTTCGATATAAAGAATGCTTTGCAATCTTACCATAAGTTCAATGAGCACCAAGTATTGGACGGCATTATCATGCGTCTGAAAGCCGGTGAGACCATTGCTTTGGTATCGGATGCAGGTACACCAGGCATCTCTGATCCTGGTTTTTTGGTAGTACGCGAATGCGTACGAAACGGTATCGAAGTGCAATGCCTTCCTGGAGCGACGGCATTTGTACCGGCATTAGTAGCCTCCGGACTGCCAGACGAACGTTTCTGTTTCGAAGGTTTCTTACCCCAGAAAAAGGGACGCATGACCCGTCTGAACGCATTGGCAGAAGAGACACGTACAATGATTTTCTACGAATCCCCTTATCGACTAGTCAAAACCTTGACTCAATTTGCCGAATTATTCGGCGGAGAACGTCAAGTTTCCGTATGCCGGGAAATATCAAAGATACACGAAGAAAGCGTACGGGGTACATTGACTGAGGTAATAGCCCACTTCACCCAAACCGAACCGAAAGGAGAAATCGTAATCATTTTAGCGGGAAAAGAAAAATAAAGTATAAATTCAAAACGGATTAAGAACTATGAAGAAAGTTGTTTTATTTTCATTATGTACCGCCGCTTTATTGGCTTCGTGTACAAATGCAGGACAAAAGAAAGATACCTTGCAGGTTCAAAACGATTCACTGATGCTTGAATTGTCCAACCGTGATGCCGAATTGGATGATATTATGGGAGCTTTCAACGAAATACAGGAAGGATTCCGAGAAATCAACGAAGCAGAAAACCGGGTTGATTTACAAGAAGGGTCTATGGAAAGTAAATCAAGTGCCGAGAAAATCAAAGAAGACATCCGTTTTATCAGCCAAAAGCTGAAAGCCAACCGCGCACGGATTGCCGAATTAGAAAAACAGTTGCAAAACAGCAATTACCAATCTGCTCAATTGAAAAAAGCAATCAAAAACCTGACTGCTGAATTAGAGTCGAAACAAAAGCAAATAGAAACACTACAAGCGGAACTGGCGTCGAAAAACATCCGTATCGCCGAACTGGACGAAGCCGTAGCCGACCTGAACAAAAACGTTGACGAACTAACAGCGGAAAACGAAGCGAAAACAGAAACTGTAGCTGCTCAGGACAAAGCATTGAACACCGCATGGTACGTGTTCGGGACAAAATCGGAACTGAAAGACCAAAAAATCCTGAAACGGGGCGATGTGCTGAAAGACAATGAATTCAACAAAGACTACTTTACCGAAATCGATATACGCAAAGATAAAGAAATCAAATTATATTCAAAACGTGCCGAATTGCTGACCACTCATCCGGAAGGTTCTTACGAACTGGTAAAGGATGACAAAAGCCAGCTGACCCTAAAGATTACGAATCCAAGCCAATTCTGGAGCGTATCGCGCTATTTGGTCATCCAAGTCCGCTGATACCCCATCCTACAAAAGGCGCACAGAGAATAGCGAAAAGTCTTGTGCGCCTTTTGTATTCAACACAAAGACTAATGCACCGTAACCATCGTAGCGCCAAAGCCATATTCGCGGAACGAAGCGTCTTGGCTGGAATAGCTTTTATATTTGCGCTTCAATTCGTCTAAGATAGCCCGGCGCAACACACCGTCCCCTTTCCCGTGAATAAAAACGATGCGCTGGCCTTTCTTGTTCTTGTATTCCTCCAACGTTTTACGGAACACGTCAAGTTGATAATTCAACATCTCTCCGTTATCCATACCGGTAGTGTCGTCCAGCAGTTCGTGGATGTGCAGGTCTACCTCTACAATATCATTTTTCACTTTCGGTTGATGCTTTTTAGGCACTTTATGCTTATCGGGCACACTCTTCTGCAGCAAAGCCTCCTTTATATCATCAGCCGAAACAAACATTTGCTTCACCTCCTCGTCATCGCGCACTATGTCGTATAGCAAGGCAGGCTCGGCAAAGAAATCGGTTTGCTGAAACGTATGCAGCTTGTAAAACTTCACCGTATCCGGACGTAATTCCATCGATACGGCTTTCTTCAGCAGAAAGCTACGGTCGTCTTTATAAGCCAACAACTGTACCGCTACATGTTCCAAATTGTTTAAATCCGCCTTTTCAAATTCTTCCAAATGCTGCTTCATATTGGGTGCAACCGTTCCCCTACTCCTTAAAGTCCAGTTCTTCCCTGCGGCAGAAAGATACAAATAATCAATAAAGTAATTACTGTCATTCACCAAATAAGCGTCGAAGGCTGTAGCCGATATAGCTTTCACATCTTGCGGCACGTACGCCAAATACACATTCAGCACATCATTGCCCTTTATCTCCGGCGCCCGGTATGTAACCGGCTTTTCTTCCTCTTCGGGTTCATCTTCCGGTCTGGGTATGTTCATCTTTTTATTTGATTTCAATGGAATGTTGTAGTCATCGGTCTGTACAACCACGCATTCTTTTACCAACATTGGTATCTCGAATCCGCTTTCGTCCTCCACCAACGCGATGTCTTTTCCTTGAAAACCTCTCACAATACCACCTCCCACTTCGCTCAGGAAACGTACCTTATCTCCTATTTTCATATTCATTCTCCTTATATTATATAGTTTATTGGTAGACAAAGGTAGAAAAATTATCCGTTCAATTAACAAAACGTGTCTTACAACCTTCTTTTTTACACTTTCTTTACTTGTTTATCCCGCATTTTCTTGATAACTTGCCACCGATTTCTTCTAACTAATATATAACAAACAGGAGGCTAATTATGAAAAAGGCTTTAAAAATCGCAGGCATCACGGTAGGCGTGATTTTAATCCTGCTTTTGGTACTTCCTTTTGCTTTTCAAGGGAAAATAGAAAAGATTGTCAAGCAAGAAGGAAACAAGATGCTTAACGCACAATTCGATTTCAGCACGCTCGATGTCAGCTTGTTGCGTAACTTTCCCTCTGCTTCGGTCACGCTGGAAGACTTCTACCTGAAAGGTACGGGAGCGTTCGAGAACGATACACTTATCCAAGCCGGAGAACTGACCGCGGCGGTCAACCTCTTTTCTCTTTTCGGAGATAGCGGATATGACATTTCCAAGATTATCATCGAGGACACCAAAGTAAAGGCTATCGTATTAGAAGACGGCAAGCCCAACTGGGACGTGATGAAGGCTTCCGCCGAAGAAGATACCGTTCAGGAAACCTCTACCGAAAGTTCACCTTTCCGAATCAAGCTGAAAAAGCTGTCTATCAAAGACTTGTCTGTAATCTACGATGACCGCCAGGCAGGTATGTACGCCGCAATCGAAAACCTGAAAGCTACGTGTTCGGGCGATTTCGGAAGCGAACAGACTCTCGTAGATTTGGAGCTGAAAACACCTGCGCTTACCTATCGCACCGGAGGCGTACCTTTCTTAAACCGTGCGGCACTGGAAGCCGACATGAACGTAGATGCCGACCTCGTGAACAATAAATTTACCTTGCAAGACAATTCCATCAGCCTGAATGCCATAAAACTGAACATTGACGGATGGGCTGCTATGCAAAAAGACGGTGTAGGCATGGATATCAAGCTGAATACGAACGAAGTAGGCTTCAAAGAGTTGCTTTCACTCATCCCAGCTATCTATGCCAAAGATTTCCAAGACCTGAAAACAGACGGAAAAGCCTCGCTTACGGCTTTTGCCAAAGGCACACTGAGCCAAGACAATATGCCGCAATTCGAAGCTGCGCTTCATGTGGAGAACGCCATATTCCGTTACCCGTCTTTACCCGCAGGAGTAGAAGGCATCAATATAGCTGCCACCGTCAAGAATCCGGGCGGCAACATCGATGCGACCGAAGTAAACATCAACCCATTCAATTTTACCCTAGCAGGCAACCCGTTCAGCCTGAAAGCTATTGTAAAGACCCCTATCAGCGACCCAGACCTGCAAGCCACGGCAAAAGGCACACTCGACTTGGGCAAGATAAAAGATGTATATCCGTTAGAGGACATGACACTTAGCGGAACGATTCAAGCAGACATGAATATTGCCGGACGGTTATCATATATCGAACAAGCACAATACGACAAGATGCAAGCCAAAGGAAACATCCGCCTAAACGGCATGAAACTGAATATGAAAGACATCCCTACGGTTGATATCCACCGTTCTACTTTCACTTTCTCGCCCCGTTACTTGCAGTTAAGCGAAACCACAGTCAACATCGGCAACAACGACCTTACCCTCGACAGCCGTTTCGAGAACTATCTGGGGTATGTGCTGAAAGGGTCTACTTTAAAAGGAAACCTAAACGTCAACAGCAACCATATCAACTTGAACGACTTTATGGGTACGGACACAACGGCAGTACAGGCACAAGCCTCAACTGACACAACCGCAACGGCTACAGGAGTCATCCGCATCCCCGAAAATATTAATTTCAATATGCAAGCCAACCTGAAAGAGTTGTTGTTCGACAATATGAAGCTGGAGAATGTCAACGGCACGCTGTTAGTGAAAGACGGCACGATTGATATGCGCAACCTTTCTTTCGCCACCATGGGAGGCAACATTACTGCCAACGGTTCTTATTCAGCCCCGAAAGCCAGCCTGCCTCATCTCAATGCAGGATTCGACTTAAAGGACATCGCTTTTGCGAAAGCCTATCAAGAGTTAGGGCTAGTACAGCAATTGGCTCCTATCTTCGAAGGACTGAATGGTAATTTTTCAGGCAACCTGCAAATCGATGCCCCGCTCGATGCAAACATGAGTCCTGTACTGCAAAAAGTACAAGGAAGCGGAAAGCTTTCTACCAAAGACCTGAGCCTGAGCGGAGTGAAATTCATCGACCAAGTAGCGGACATTGTGAAGAAACCATCGATGAAAGACATCAAAGCAAAAGACCTCAACCTTGGTTTCGAAATAAAAGACGGAAGAGTAAATACCCAACCATTCGACTTGAAATTAGGCGACTACACCATGACCCTCTCTGGGTCTACCGGTCTGGACCAAACCATTGATTATCGAGGCAAGATTACGTTACCATCAGGAGGCATCGGCTCTAAATTAGGCACTGTCGATATGACCATAGGCGGCACCTTTACTTCACCCAAAGTAGGTATCGATATGGCAAGCCTCGCCAAAAACGCAGCCGAACAAGCCTTAAAAGGCATCATCGGGGATAAATCTGACGAAAGTGAAAAATCGGGAGAAAAAAAATCGATACTCGACAAAGCACTCGATTTGTTCAAGAAGAAAAAATAAGAGGCTGCTCCTAATTAATATCATGTGCTTATTGGAAACGCAGATTCTCGCAGATTATAATTTAATATGATTCATTCAATCTGCGTTAATCTGCGGAAATCTGCGTTTCTTAATCGGAAAAGCCGATACGCATCCCTGCGAACCGGCTTTTCCGAATTACTAATTAAGTAAAATGTGTGCGACGGAAACGCTTTTCCATCTTTCGTTTGATAGAGATATAATAAAGAGGGTTTTTCATTCCCTATTTCCCTTACAACATTTAAGACCTGGAAAATGTTCCCGGTTTCTCTACCTTTTTTCACCGGGCAAGGAAACAGACTTTTGCATAGCGGTTCAAACCTTGTCGGCTACTGTAATATATCCGTACACATATCAGGTGTATTCCAATCTTAAAAAACAGTCAAAGAAACAACTGATAGTCGGCCACCCCTAACCATCTGCCGAACTTGAATCCGACTTCTTTAAAATGAGAGACTTGCGTAAAGCCTAAGCGTTCGTGCAGCAGACAACTGGCATGGTTCTCATCGGTAATGCAGGCTATTAGTGAGTGACATTCGGCTTGGCGGCAAGTTTCGATAAGTTTGTTCATGAGCTGCTTGCCGATTCCTTTCCGTTCTTTGCCGGGCGCGACATAGACCGTGGTTTCCCATGTTTGCCTATAAGCGGCGCGTTCTTTCCATGGATGGGCATAGCAATATCCTGCGATTTCTCCGTCTGTGTCGAATACGAAGCAAGGGTGATGCGCCGTGATAGCGTCCAGCCTGGTTTGCATTTCCGCAAGAGTGAGGGGAGTGAGATCGAAAGTGGCTGTACTATGGGCAACGTAGAAGTTATAGATGTCGGTTATGGCTTGGATGTCTTGTGGTTGTATTATCCGTATCATTTTTTGTTGCAAAAATAAATTTATTTGATTAATTGATAGTTGAGAGTTGTAAAAGCAATCCGTTATGATTAGGTTATCAACCCTCAACTATCAATTATCAACTGAATTTAGTATCCGAAAATCTCTTCGGTGCTTAACCGTTTAACCGGACCTATCTTCTCAAGAGCTTTCATATCCAGTTCTTTCTCATTGCCAAGGATGAGGTAACGGTACGGCTTGTTTGCCATAGCTTCTTTTTCAAAACGGGCAATGTCGTTCAAGGTCAGTGAGGTTACGGCATTGTACACTTTCTCGTTTATGTCGTAATCAATGCCTTTGTGTTTGGCGTTGAGATAAGCATTGATGATACCCATTTTGGTGGTACGGGCAGTAGCGAGACGTTTCAATAGTGCTTGTTTTGCCAGTTCGAATGCCTTGTCCGATTGCGGCATGGTGTCGATGATTTCGTTGAATGTACGGATACAGTCGGTCATCTTGTCATTTTGCGAAATAATGAACGTCATAGCATATTCGGGCACACCTTTGTAGGCTGGAGTGGCATAATTGGCTCCGGCACTGTATGCCAATCCTCTGGCTTCGCGCAATTCTTGGAACACAACCGTATTCATGCCTCCTCCGAAATATTCATTAAACAAGTCGATAACCGGCTGGCGTGTAGCTTCCCACGCACGGTTCTCGTTGTGGTATTGTATCATATAAATATTTTTCGCGTCATATGGAGCAATGAACACTTCGTTCTTCGGAGTGGGCTGTAAAGTATAAGGCTTGCCAGCAGGAGCATCGGCAAGGCTTGCGGCTATCGGATGGTTGCTATCTACCGAAGCGATAAGTTCGTTCAGTTCCATCGGACCGTAATATAATACGGTATGTTTGTAGCACCCGAAGGCTTTAATTTTGTCAACCAGCACTTGGGGATTCATTTCTTTCAGTTCTTGGCTGGAAGGAATGTTGCGCACCTGATTATAAAGACCGTAAGTGCCATACGCGCGTAATGCATTGAAATTGCTTTTCTGGCTGAGCTTGTTATCGGCACGCGATTTCTCTTCCAGTGCAACATATTTGGCGTATGCTCCGGCATCGGCTTTCGCATGGGTAAAGAACTCTTCCATCAACGCCATTGCCTGCGTCATGTTTTCAGCCAACCCCCGCAACGCGATGTAGCTGGTCTTAGTGCCTATATTGATGTCGAAATCACATGCCAATTCATAGAATTTTTGTTTTAATTCTTCGGCACTCATTTGGTCGGTGCCGAGGTATTCGAAATAATCGGCTGCATACGGGAGCCATTTGTCGCTTTCTTCACCGAAGTCGAAATAGTAATTCAACGAGAACCGTCCGTTTTCGGTATTCTTCACATAAAGCACTGGCAAGCCGTTTTGAGTCGTTCCTTGGGTCAAGTCTTTATCGAAATTGACGAAACGCGGTTGGATAGGGGTTGTTTTCGAATTGATTATTTCGGTTACAAATGCGCTTTGCATGTCGCGGTTAGTCGGGATAGCGGTAATTTGCGGCTTGTCTATCTTCTTGATAGAAGTGTCGTTTCCGATGCGTTTGTATACGGTTACGTAGTTGTTGCGGAAATGACGGTTGGCAAAGTCTACTATCTGTTGCTTGGTTATCTTCGAGATGCAGTCCATGCGGTTTGCCACATCGCTCCATTCCTGACGGTTGATGAAGGCATTGACAAACATGTCGGCACGTCCTTCGTTGCTTTCAAGGGTGGTGTAATAAGCCAGTTTCTTATTGTTGATTACCGCTTTGAGCAAATCTTCGTTGAAGTCTCCTTTCTTCAGCTTGTCTATTTCTTCGAGAAGCAAGGCCTTTACATCATCAAGTGATTGTCCTTCTTTCGGGAATCCGGCAATGACGAAGCCAGAATATTCGGCAAACGGAAGGGTAAACGCTCCTCCGCCCAACCATTTCATCTGTTGGTCGAGGTCAAGGTCCATGAGTCCTGCCTTACCGTTGCTAAGCATATCGGCTATTACATCCAAGGTGTCAGTCTGAAACGATGCTGCCTTATCGAATTTCCATGCCATGTAAAGACGTTCCGCTTCTTGTCCTACTACCGTAGTGTCTTTCGGTGTAATGCGTTCGGGAATAAGGGCATATTGGGGTTGTGAGAGATTAGGATTCGGTTCCCAAGTTCCGAAATACTTGTCGATAACGGCAATCACTTGGTCGGGGTCGAAATCGCCTGCCATACAGATAGCTACGTTATTGGGCACGTAATATTGCTTAAAGTAATTTTTGATATTGACAATCGACGGATTTTTCAAATGTTCTTGCGTACCGATAGTTGTTTGCGTGCCATACGGATGGTTAGGGAAAAGCAGTGCCATTAAGGCGTCAAACAGTTTGTTTGTATCGCTTGCAAGCCCCATATTGTATTCTTCATACACTGCTTCCAGTTCGGTATGGAATCCGCGGATGACCATATTCTGGAATCGGTCTGCCTGAATCCGTGCCCAGTTATCCACTTCATTGGCAGGGATGTTTTCCACGTAGCAGGTCACGTCGTTGCTGGTGTAGGCATTGGTGCCTTCCGCACCGATAGATGACATCAGTTTGTCATATTCGTTCGGGATGAAGTAACAGGCTGCAAGTTGCGAGATGCTATCTATCTCGTGGTAATAAGCCCGGCGGGCGAGCGAATCTTTTAAGGTGCGGTACACTTCGAAATGCTGTTCAATAGCATCAAGGAGCGGTGCTTCTTCCGTTGCATTTGAAGTGCCGAATTGTTCTGTTCCTTTGAACATCAAATGTTCCAGATAGTGTGCAAGTCCGGTCGTTTCGGGCGGGTCGTTCCGGCTTCCCGTGCGTACGGCGATATACGTCTGTATGCGTGGGGTTTCATCATTGACCGACAGGTACACCTTTAATCCGTTGTCAAGGGTATAGATGCGGGTGTTCATCAGGTCGCCTTCTACTGCCTGATAGGTGTATTCCTTTGCCGTTACCGGCAGCCCTAAGGCAAGCAAGAATACACAAAGTGCTGATTTCAGTTTGTTCATATTCAGTTTGTTTAGAAGTAATCACAATCGTTCCATTCGTCCGTCTACTCCCCACATCATCTTTTCGCGAAGCGTATTGAAGAACGTATGGTTGCACCGCTTCACGATGCGCACGAAATAGTCAGCACGGGTGATGCGCAGGCGGGTGCCTTCGCGGCATGTCTCGCTTCGCCCGTCTACCGAAATCAGGAAGTTATGGTTCCGGCTTTCGACGTCAAGCATGATTTCCCATTCGTCACGTATCACGATAGGGCGTATGTTGAGGCTGTGCGGAGCTACGGCGGTAAGGCTAATGGTACCGCTTTGAGGGACAAGAATCGGGCCGCCCACGCTTAACGAATAGCCAGTAGAGCCGGTAGGTGTGGCTACAATCAGGCCGTCTGCCTGATAAGTGCAAAGCAACTCATTATTAATATAGGCACGGATGGTAATCATCGACGAAGAATCTTGTTTTAAGACCGCTATCTCATTCAGCGCAAAAGGATAACCTTTCAACACATGGTTTTCGGTGGAGAGATGCAACACCCGCCGCGGTTCGGCAAGGTACTTTCCTTCGTAGATTTCTTCGAAAGCTTCTTCCATTTGGTTGGGAGAAACATCGGCAAGGAAACCCAACCGCCCGGTATTGATGCCTAAGATGGGAATCTCTTTCTTGCCCACCCGGCTTGCCGCACGCAGGAAGGTCCCGTCTCCCCCGATGCTGAGTACCATATCGGCGTTGAAATCATTCCCTTGAAAAATCTTCAATCCTTTCAGGTTGGCTTTGGTGTGTTGCTTCAGGAAATCGTAAAAGTCGTTGCTGATGCATATTTCGGCATGTTTGCTTCGCAGAATGTCGAGCAGGTGCGTGACGTGCGCCGATTTATGTTCTTGATAGGTATTTCCGAAAAGGGCGAATTTGAGAATCCGTTGCATATCTTGTAGCTTTTTATCAATCTTTATTCGGCAAAGATGGCAGGTTGTTCGTAAAATCTGCTAACTTTGCACTTTGTTGGACGCAAAGATATAAAATTAATTTTGAATACGCGCAATATTCCGGCGGACGGCTTGCGCGGCAGCACACAACAGGCCTCTCTGGCAAAGGAAACAGACCGTGCGGGAAAAGCCATTCAGCTGCGTGTCCAGTCCCTATGCAGTCAGGACTGCCGTCCCAATAGGGCAGGACTCCAGTCCTAGTAGGCTTAGGACTCCAGTCCTGGCTATATGGGATTGAGGGAGGACTGAGATGCATGGGACGGAGTTATTAGTTGACTTTGCAAAAAGAGCTATTTGCGTGTAATAAATGATATAAGTGTTAGGCGACGTTATGAAGAAACGCAAATATCCGATGCAGGGGCGGGGTTGCCCGCCCGGATGTATCAACCGATATATACGAATGACGATAATGGGTTACTTATAAAATAACAACAAATAAAGATAAATATGATGATGACTATGGCACTGTTAGCGGCGGCACAGACCGTTGCCGATACATTGGCGGGAGCTAATCCGGTACTGACTCCTGTAGCTTCGGGAGAACCGGAAATGAATTTATGGGATATGGCATGCAAAGGTGGCTGGATTATGATTGTATTGGCAATCATGTCGGTCATTGCCTTTTATGTTTTCTTTGAACGCGCTTTTGCTATCCGCAAGGCGGCAAAGGAAGACCCTTTGTTTATGGACCGCATCCGGGATTACATCAAGACGGGTGAAATCAAGTCCGCTATCAATTATTGCCGGATGGTGAATACTCCGTCGGCACGCATGATTGAGAAAGGCATTACCCGCATGGGACGTCCGGTATCGGATGTGCAAGCGGCTATTGAGAATACGGGTAATATCGAGGTTGCCAAACTAGAGAATGGTTTGGCTATTATTGCAACGGTATCGAGCGGCGCACCGATGTTGGGCTTCTTGGGGACGGTAACCGGTATGGTGCGTGCCTTTTGGAATATGGCGAATGCCGGTAATAACATTGACATTACGTTGCTTTCAAGCGGCATTTACGAAGCGATGATTACTACGGTAGGTGGTTTGGTAGTCGGCATTGCGGCGATGTTCGCCTATAACCATCTGGTCTATCGGGTAGATAAAGTGGTTAGCCAAATGGAAGCCCGCACGATGGCGTTTATGGACTTGATAAATGAACCCAACGAAAACCGATAAGCTATGGCGTTGAAACGGAGACAGAAAATATCGCCCAGCTTCAGTATGTCGTCGATGACCGACCTCATTTTCCTGTTGCTGATATTTTTTATGATTACTTCTACGGTAGTCTCGCCCAATGCCATTAAGGTGTTGTTGCCTCAAGGTTCGGAGCAAACTTCGGCAAAGCCGATGGTACGGGTGATTATAGATAAGGATTTGAATTATTACGGTGCTTTCGGCAACGATGACGAGATGCCCTTATCGCTGGATGAAGTGCCTTCCTTCTTACGGGAATGTGCCGCGAGAGAACCGGAAATGTATGTAGCATTGTATGCCGATGAGTCAATTCCGTATCGGGAAATCGTGCGGGTATTGAACATTGCTAACGAAAACCATTATAAAATGGTGCTTGCTACGCGGAGACCTGATAAAGAGTAAATTAAATTTTAGGAGTTATTTCAGGGAGTAAAAAGGAGTTATTTCAAGGAGTTAGAGGCCAATAGTTTTACTACGACAGGATGAGCATTGGGCTTTTAACTCCTGCGAAGCATAACTCCTGCGAAGCATAACTCCTTTTTAACTTCCAAATAAAACAAGAATTGTGAAACGAAGCAAGATAATCGGAATAATCGGAACCGTGGTATTGCATGTAGCAGTCCTCGTGTTTTTGTTCTTGTATGTGCTTGTCCTTCCCGAAAAGCAGGAAGAGGGTGGTGTACCCGTTATGTTGGGAGACAGCGATATGGGACAAGACGATGCTGACCCTTATACCTTGACTGAAGTGGACTTGCTTCCTCAGCCTGCGGCATCGGAATCGGAAGCGTCTTTGCCTGAGGGTGGAGACGAACAGCCGTTGATAACCCAAACCGACGAACCTTCTTTGCAAGTGAAAAAAGAAGAGCCCCGGCAAGAACAGCAACAAAAAGAAAAGCCGACCGTAAAGAAGGACGCAGCGGAAGAGCGTCCGAAACCAAAGGAAAAGACCGAAGCTGAAAAACGTGCCGAAGCAGAACGTGCCGCGGCACAAGCGGCATCAAGTAAGATTGCCGGCGCATTCGGGAAAGGAGCCAAGATGGGCAGTACCGGAAAGAGTGAAGGCGAAGGAAATCAAGGAAGCCCTACCGGAAACGGAAACGAAGGGAAGACATCGGGAGTAGGAGCATCGGGCGTATTCGACTTGAACGGACGTTCGTTAGGTCCTGGAGGTTTGCCTTTGCCGGTATATAATGTGCAAGACGAAGGACGTGTGGTGGTTACTATCGTGGTAGACCCGTCGGGCAGGGTAATCAGTACGCAGATAAATAAACGGACCAATACGGTGAATCCGGCATTGAGACGTGCGGCAGAAGAAGCGGCACGCCGTGCGAGGTTCAATCAAGTGGACGGTGTGAATAACCAGTCAGGAACAATTACTTATTATTTTAAACTGAAATAAGCGTATGAAATCGATTTGCATTTTTTTAGCTACGGGCTTTGAAGAAGTGGAAGCCCTTTTCCCGCTTGACATCTTGCGTCGGGGAGGTTTGAGTGTAAAGACTGTATCTGTAACAGGTGAACCCACCGTAACCGGTGCACACGGTGTACCGGTTACGGCAGATTGCCTGATAGAAGACTTGAACGAAGCAGACATTGAAATGATTGTATTGCCGGGCGGACTTCCCGGTGCGACCAATTTGGATGCGCATGCAGGGTTGGATGCATGGGTGCGTAGCTTTGCCTCAGCCGGAAAACCGCTTGCAGCCATTTGCGCGGCTCCGATGGTCTATGGAAAGCGTGGTTTGCTGAAAGGAAAGAAGGCTACTTGCTATCCGGGATTCGACAAGTTCCTGGAAGGAGCGGAATATACCGGCAATATGGTGGAAATTGCCGATAACTTCATTTTGGGAAAAGGGCCGGCTGCCGCATATATGTTCGGCTTCGCTATCCTTGAGAAATTTGCCGGAGCCGCTAAGGTGGCAGAAGTGAAGGACGGAATGCTTTTTACCGAATAAGAATACATTGATATTTTACCACAGAGGAAACAAATAAAAACTCCGTGTCTCTCTGTGTCCTCTGTGGTGAAACAATACAATAAGTATGAATTATGGACACTTACTTAATCGCTGTAGCCGGAGGCAAAGGCTTGCGTATGGGAGGAGACATACCTAAACAGTTTCTTCCGATAAAAGGGAAACCCGTCTTGATGCGTACCTTAGAAGCTTTTTATGCATACGATAAGGCTATTCATCTGATTGTGGTGCTTCCGGTAGACCAGCAAGATTATTGGAAACATTTATGTCAAGAGTATGCCTTTACACTCCCGCATCAGATAGCCGATGGGGGCGAGACTCGTTTCCATTCGGTAAAGAACGGGCTGGCTTTAGTGGAGGAAGAAGATGCTTTGGTGGGGGTGCACGACGGAGTACGTCCTTTTGTGTCACTTGACGTGATAGCGGAATGTTATCGGGTGGCAGAGCGGAAAGGTGCGGCTATTCCTGTAATAGATGTGGTGGAAACAGTCCGCCGGATATCGGAAGACGGAGAAAGCGAAACCGTTCCGCGCGACCGTTACAAGTTAGTACAGACTCCTCAAGTTTTCCGTGCGTCGTTGTTGAAGCAAGCGTATGCCCAACTTTATACATCCGCCTTTACCGATGATGCTTCGGTAGTGGAAGCGTTTGGGCATCGGGTGGAATTGGTCAAAGGAAACCGTGAGAACATTAAATTGACTACACCGTTCGACTTAAAACTGGCGGAAATGTTGATATAATATATGTCCGACTTATCATTGCGTGATATAAAGTATTTGCAAGGTGTAGGTCCCCAGCGGGCTGCTATTTTGGAGAAGGAACTGAATATCCGTTCCTTCAAGGACTTGCTGTATTATTTCCCCTATAAATACGTAGACCGCAGCCGGCTGTATTACATCCACGAGATAGACGGGAATATGCCTTATATCCAGTTACGTGGGCAGGTGTTGAGTTTTGAGACGTTCGGCGAAGGAAGGCAACGCAGGTTAGTCGGACATTTCTCGGATGGAACCGGGGTGGTCGATTTGGTTTGGTTTCAAGGCTTGAAATTCATCGAAGGCAAATACAAGGCACGCGAGCCTTACATTGTTTTCGGGAAGCCGACCGTTTTTAACGGGCGTATCAACATCGCTCATCCTGATATTGACCCGGCAGATGAATTGGTGCTTTCGAATATGGGGCTTCAACCTTATTATAATACAACCGAAAAAATGAAGCGGAGCAACCTCAACTCGCATGCGATAGAGAAGTTGATGAAGAATCTTTTTGTTGCTCTCCAGCGGGAGGAAATCGAAGAAACGCTTAGTCCGCTATTGATAGAACAGCATCATTTGATGCCGTTAAACGATGCGTTGTATAATATTCATTTCCCTCAGAATCCCGATTTGCTTCGGCGTGCCCAATATCGTCTGAAGTTTGAGGAGCTTTTTTATGTACAGTTGAATATCCTGCGTTATACATTGGAGCGCCGTAATAAGTTCCGTGGATTAATATTCGGTAAGGTCGGTGATATATTCAATACCTTTTATGCGCAGAATCTTCCTTTCCAATTAACCGGAGCACAGAAGCGGGTTATCAAGGAAATGCGCCGTGACATGAAGAGCGGCAGGCAGATGAACCGTTTGCTTCAAGGAGATGTAGGGAGCGGGAAAACCCTTGTGGCATTGATGACGATGCTGATAGCACTCGACAACGGCTATCAGGCGTGTATGATGGCGCCGACTGAAATTCTTGCCAACCAACATTACGAAACCATTACCCGTTTTCTTGCGGGAATGCCGGTTCGAGTAGAATTGCTAACGGGAAACGTAAAAGGCAAACGGCGCGAAACCATTCTGCAAGATTTAGTGGCTGGAGAGGTGCAGATACTTATCGGTACACATGCCGTAATAGAAGATACCGTCAATTTTGCTTCACTCGGCTTGGTGGTCATTGACGAGCAACACCGTTTCGGGGTAGCCCAGCGTGCCAAGCTTTGGAAGAAGAATACATGTCCGCCACATGTGTTGGTGATGACCGCTACGCCTATTCCCCGTACACTTGCCATGACGTTATACGGTGATTTGGATGTATCGGTGATTGACGAACTTCCTCCAGGACGTAAACCGATACAGACTATTCACCAGTTTGATAACCGCAGGGCTGTGCTGTACGCCTTTATCCGCAAACAGCTTCAAGAAGGCAGGCAGGCATATATTGTCTACCCGCTGATTCAGGAAAGCGAAAAGATGGACATCAAAAACTTGGAAGACGGTTATCTGCACGTATGCGAGGCCTTTCCCGAATATAAGGTGAGCAAGGTACACGGCAGGATGAAAGCGGCAGAGAAAGATGCAGAAATGCAGCGTTTTATTGATAAAGAAACCCAAATACTCGTAGCGACTACCGTCATCGAGGTTGGAGTGAATGTGCCCAATGCTTCGGTTATGGTTATCGAGAATGCCGAACGCTTCGGTTTGTCGCAACTTCACCAGTTAAGAGGAAGGGTAGGACGTGGAGCCGACCAGTCGTATTGCATCCTTGTGACAGGATATAAGCTGACCGAAGATACCCGTAAACGCATCCAAATTATGGTAGATACAAACGATGGTTTCGAGATAGCCGAAGCTGACCTGAAACTTCGTGGACCGGGTGATTTGGAAGGTACGCAACAAAGTGGTGTGGCATTTGATTTGAAAATTGCTGATATTGCCCGTGACGGTCAACTCCTCCAATACGTGCGTGAGGTAGCGGAGCACTTGCTCGAAACAGACCCGCAAGGTGTATTGCCGGAGAATGCTGTTATCTGGCAACAACTGAAGGAATTGAGGAAAAAGAACGTGAATTGGTCTGTGATTTCATAATCTCTATAACTCAAACCATACCCTAACCCACTCTTTTTTGTCCCGATTAGAGAACAAGGCAACCACCCGCCAAGATGCAGTCTCTAAAATTTTTCAGCCGCACTCTTTACAGTTCACGCTCCGTTCATTCAAACGGTTTGTCAAGTACTCATGGCAAAACGGAAAGATTTAGTTTAAAAATAGTGAAATAAATCCGTAATTTAACTGAAAAGATACGGTTTCTACGCACTTTTCTTTGTCTGAAGACACGCATAACCGAAAGAACTTTTTATCTTTGCATCGAAAGAAAAAAGAATACTTATCACTTAACTAAAATAATAGAATTATGGAATTTGTAACTAACGAAAAGCTTACCATTGTTGGTGCTGCCGGTATGATCGGTTCTAATATGGCTCAGACAGCCATTATGATGGGTTTGACTCCTAACATCTGTTTGTATGACCCGTATGCTCCGGGCTTGGAAGGCGTAGCTGAAGAATTGTACCACTGCGGTTTCGAAGGCGTAAACGTAACTTTCACTTCAGACATCAAAGAAGCGCTGACTGGTGCTAAATATATCGTCAACTCAGGAGGTGCCGCACGTAAGGCAGGCATGACTCGTGAAGACTTGCTGAAAGGCAACGCTGCTATCGCTGAAGAATTCGGTAAGAACGTAAAAGAATATTGCCCGGACGTAAAACACATCGTAGTTATCTTCAACCCAGCTGACATCACTGGCTTGATTACGTTGTTGTACTCTGGCTTGAAACCTTCACAAGTTACTACGTTGGCTGCTTTGGACTCTACCCGTCTGCGTAGCGAATTGGCTAAATACTTCAACGTTCCTATGGACGCTGTTGAAAACTGCCGTACTTACGGTGGTCACGGCGAACAAATGGCTGTATTCGCTTCTACAGCGAAAGTAAACGGCAAACCGTTGACCGACATCATCGGCACTGATGCATTGAGCAAAGAACAATGGGCAGAAATCCAACAGAAAGTAACTAAAGGCGGTGCAAACATCATCGCATTGCGCGGACGTTCTTCATTCCAAAGCCCGGCTTACGTTTCTATCGAAATGATTGGTGCTGCTATGGGTGGTAAAGCATTCCGTTGGCCTGCCGGTACATACATCTCAAACGACAAGTATGACCACATCTTGTTGGAATGGGAAACTTCAATCACTGCTGACGGCTGCCACTGCGCTGCGCTGAACGGAACTGCTGAAGAACAAGCTGCTTTGGATAAGAGCTATGCTCACCTCTGCGAATTGCGTGACGAAGTTATCGCTATGGGCGTTCTTCCCGCAATCTCTGAATGGAACAAGCTGAATCCGAACATTAAATAATAACGTCGACTTTGTTCTCTGAAAAAGAGAAGTGTCCCGCTGACGAAAGTTGGCGGGACATTTTTTTATCCGATAGAATTGGTTTTACGAAACAAAGATAATAAATTTCTTTGTAACTTTGCAACGTTATGATTGACCAAGCCACCATAGACAGAATCATGGACGCCGCACAAATAGTAGATGTGGTGTCCGAATTCGTCACCCTTCGCCGAAGAGGGGTGAACTACATCGGGTTATGCCCTTTCCATAACGAAAAAACCCCTTCATTCAGCGTATCGCCCAGCAAAGGCGTATGCAAATGTTTCAGTTGCGGAAAGGGAGGAAACGTGGTGCATTTTATCATGGAACATGAACAACTATCTTATTATGAAGCGCTGAAATGGCTGGCAAAGAAATACAACATCGAAGTCAAAGAACGGGAACTGACCGACGAAGAAAAACAAGCCCATAGCCTACGCGAAAGCCTATTTGTAGTCAACCAGTTCGCCTCGGAATATTTTCAAGATACCTTGTATAATAATATAGACGGCCAACGTATCGGCATGACTTATCTGCGCGGACGTGGTTTCCGTGACGACATCATCAAGAAATTCCAATTGGGATACAGCACTGACAGCCGTGATGCACTGGCACACACAGCCCTCCAGAAAGGATATAAAGAAGAATTTCTCGTCAAAACCGGACTATGCTACCGCAAAGAAGACGGAACGTTGCACGACCGCTTTTGGGGACGTGTCATTTTCCCGGTACATACAATTTCAGGAAAAGTCGTGGCATTTGGCGGACGTGTATTAAGTGCTGCTACGAAAAATGTGCAGATGAAGTATGTCAACTCGCCCGAATCGGAAATTTACCACAAGAGCCGGGAACTGTACGGCATCTATTTCGCCAAACAAGCCATTGTAAGACAAGACCGTTGCTTCTTGGTAGAAGGATATACCGATGTCATCTCCATGCATCAAAGCGGCATCGAAAACGTAGTAGCTTCATCCGGAACCGCACTGACATCCGACCAAATCCGCTTGATTCACCGGTTTACCAACAACATCACCGTTTTGTACGACGGAGACGGAGCCGGTATCAAAGCCAGCATCCGAGGAATTGACATGCTGCTGGAAGAAGGCATGAACGTAAAAGTATGCCTACTCCCGGACGGAGACGACCCCGACAGCTTTGCACGCAAACACAATGCGACTGATTACCAAGCATACATCAACGACCACGAAGTAGACTTTATCCGCTTCAAAACAGACTTGCTTATGGAAGAAGCGGGCAAAGACCCTATCAAGCGGGCAGCGCTTATATCGAGCATCGTAAAAAGCATTTCGGTCATCCCCGATGCCATCGTGCGCTCGGTCTATATCCGCGAATGCAGCCAAATGTTGCAAATGGAAGAAAAGGTATTGATTGAAGCGACAGCCAAACTGATAGAACAAGCACGGGAAACAAAATTCAAGGAACAACAACGCAAAAAAGAACGCGAACAACGGATGGCAGCAACGCCCCCATCCACTCCAACTCCTACTCCCATGCCAGACGCTCCTGTCCCTCCTCCGATTGAAACCGTCCCACCAGCTGATGCAGGCTTAGAGCAATTCCCTCCCGAACCGGCTTCTTTGCCGGAAGATGCTTACACTTCGTATATCCCGACGGAAGGAAGCGAGCAAAAAGTATTCTATGCCAAAGAAGAAGATTTGGTACGGATGCTTATCCGATACGGCGAGAAAGTGATGTGCTATGTAGAAAACGAAGAAGGCGGACAAATGCCGCTTACGGTAACCGAGTGCATCTCTTCGGGGTTGAAAGAAGATGACTTGCAATTCCATGCCCCGCTGCATCGCCTGATTCTGCAAGAATGTGAAGCCCATCTGGATGACCCGGACTTTAATCCCGAACGGTATTTTATCGCGCATCCCGACCCTGCGGTAAGCAAACTGGCTGT
Organism: uncultured Bacteroides sp.; assembly: GCA_949296855.1. Lineage (GTDB taxonomy): Bacteria > Bacteroidota > Bacteroidia > Bacteroidales > Bacteroidaceae > Phocaeicola. The sequence goes on from CASFRN010000167.1 coordinate 20,420, forward strand.
TGACTTGATAAGCGACCGTTATCAACTGAGCAAATATCATTCAAAAGGACAAAAAATCGTAACCGATGAAGAACGGCTTTACGAACTGATTCCCCGTCTGCTGCTTGATTTTAAACTTTCGATTGTAGAAGAAGAGATGAAACATACCCTTCAAGCGTTAACCGATCCGGCAATATCCAATGACCCACAACGGTGTATGGAGATAATGAAACGCTACAAAGAACTGCAAGAAACACAAAGCATCATGGCACAACACGCCGGCGACCGTGTCGTACTGAAATTATAAAACCGGAGGTGTGGCTGACCGAAACAGCACACACCTCCGGTTTCTTTTCTTAATCCATCGAAATCATTTCTGACGGATAAATATATTAATCGGAGTTCCCGACAACTTCCAACGTTCGCGTATTTGGTTTTCAAGAAAACGCTTATAAGGCTCTTTCACATACTGTGGCAAGTTCGCAAAGAAGACGAAAGAAGGAATCCGAGTATTCGGAAGCTGGGTTATATACTTAATCTTGATGTATTTACCCTTATTCGAAGGAGGCGGATAAGCCTCAATCATCGGCAATAAAGCCTCGTTCAAACGAGCAGTAGGAATGCGTGTCGTACGTGCATGGTAAACCTCATTGGCTGCTTCCAATACTTTAAAGATACGTTGCTTAGTCAGTGCAGAAGTAAAGATAATGGGAAAATCGGTAAACGGAGCCAAACGATTACGAATCGCATTTTCGAAGAATTTCATCACCTTTTCCGACTTGTCTTCCACCAAATCCCATTTATTTACGACTACAACCAATCCTTTCTGGTTACGCTGAATCAAAGAGAATATATTCAAATCTTGCCCTTCAATACCGCGTGTGGCATCCAGCATCAAGATACAGACATCCGCATTTTCTATCGCACGAATAGAACGGATAACCGAATAATACTCCAAGTCTTCGCTTACTTTATTCTTTTTCCGAATACCTGCCGTATCCACCAAATAGAAATCGAAACCGAATTTAGTGTAACGGGTGTATATCGAATCGCGGGTGGTTCCGGCAATCTCTGTGACAATATTACGCTCCTCACCGATAAAAGCGTTTACAATAGACGATTTACCCGCATTAGGGCGTCCCACCACCGCAAAACGGGGAATGTCTTCTTCTATCAGCTCGCCAGCTTCTTTACGGAATTTACCCAATATCTCATCAAGCAACTCTCCTGTCCCACTTCCGCTTATGGCGGAAATACAATATGGGTCGCCTAAACCTAACGAATAAAACTCTGCAGCATTGTATTGCAAACTATTATTATCCGTTTTGTTTGCCACCACAATCACCGGTGTTTTCGAACGACGGAGAATAGAAGCTACATCCATATCCAAATCGGTCACTCCATTCTTCACATCAACCACAAACAAAATAACATCGGCTTCCTCTATCGCCAAAAGCACCTGCTTACGAATCTCTTCTTCGAAAATATCATCCGAATTAACTACCCATCCTCCGGTATCTACTACTGAAAATTCTTTCCCTTGCCATTCCGACTTACCATACTGGCGGTCGCGGGTTGTACCGGCCTGTTCATTCACGATAGCCTGACGTGTTTTCGTCAGACGATTAAACAGTGTCGACTTTCCCACATTGGGACGTCCTACGATTGCTACTAAATTTCCCATATACTTTCTTCTTTCTTAATTTACGGCTGTCACAGCCGAGATTAATCCAATTGATAACCAAAGTTCTTAAGCTCCTTATCCGAACTTCGCCAATCTTTGTCCACTTTCACAAAGGTTTCCAAAAAAATGGATTTTTGGAAAAAATGTTCCAAAGCCCGACGCGCTTCTGTGGCTACTTTCTTCAATGCCTTACCTTGATGCCCGATAATGATGCCTTTTTGGGATTCACGTTCCACATAAATAACCGCATTGATATAAATACTTTTAGCCTCTTCCTTGAATTGTTCGACCACCACTTCCACCGAATAAGGTATCTCTTTGTCGTAATACAACAAAATCTTCTCGCGGATAATCTCAGTGACAAAAAAACGCGCAGGCTTATCCGTCCATTGATCTTTCCCGAAATAAGGAGGCGAGTCGGGCAACAACGCCTTGATACGCTTCATCACAGCATCTACATTGAATTTCGCCTTTGCCGACACTGGAATTATCTCCGCTTCAGGCAATGCCTCGTGCCATTCCTCGACTATCTTCACCAAATTATCTTGATTTGTCAAGTCTATCTTATTAATCAACAGCAATACAGGTACTTTCAAATTCCGCACCTTTTCAACGAAATCAGCATGCTTATCAGCTTTTTCTACGGTATCTGTTACATAAAGCAATATATCCGCATCAACCAAGGCCGACTCTGAAAAATTCAGCATAGACTCTTGCAGCTTATAATTGGGTTTCAGGACTCCAGGAGTATCTGAAAAAACAATCTGCATATCATCTGTATTCAAAATTCCCATAATCCGATGGCGGGTAGTCTGTGCCTTGAACGTAGCAATAGAAACCCGTTCACCTACCAGCAAATTCATCAATGTAGACTTGCCTACATTCGGATTACCCACAATATTTACAAATCCGGCTTTGTGCATAGTTATGTTTTCTATTCGTGATACAAAAAAACGCATCGGGTTTGGATGCGTTTTTTATAAGGTATTCATATTCCTGATTTAAATCTTATCACCGTCATACCCCCATTTCACATACGAAGCACCCCATGTAAATCCGGCGCCAAATGCGGTGAAAATCAAATTATCGCCTTTTTTCAACTGTTTCTCATAATCCCATAAGCAAAGCGGCAATGTTCCGGCAGATGTATTTCCATAGCGTTGGATATTTACCATCACTTTACTTAATGGGACTTCCAAGCGAGAAGCAACAGCGTCAATAATACGCAAATTGGCTTGATGAGGAACAATCCAATCAATGTTATCCTTATTCAATCCATGCTTCTTAGCCATCTGCTCCGTAACATCCGACATGGATGAAACAGCATACTTAAATACCGTTCTTCCTTCTTGATAAAGATAATGCATCTTGTTGTCTATCGTAAAATAAGAAGGAGGACATACCGAGCCTCCGGCTTTCATATGCAGAAAAGGAAGTCCCTTCCCGTCTGTACGCAGAATGGAATCAATGATTCCATAGTCCTCGGTGGTTGCTTCTACCATACACGCCGCTGCCCCGTCACCAAAAATCGGACACGTAGCACGGTCAGAATAATTCACCATTGAAGACATTTTATCCGCTCCAACGATAATGACTTTCTTATGTCTTCCAGACTGAATCATGCTTGCAGCCGTTTCCATTGCATAAAGGAATCCGCTACAAGCCGCTTGCAGATCGAATGCATAAGCGTTCTTCAACCCCAACTTATCGCATAATATGGAAGCCGTAGAAGGAAAATGATAGTCAGGAGTTGTAGTTGCTACAATCACACAATCAATAGACTCCGGATCGGAATCTGTTTTTTGCATCAATTGTTTAGCAGCTTTACGTGCCAAATAAGAAGTACCCAAGCCTTCTTCATTCAAAATACGCCTTTCTTTTACTCCGATACGAGTCATAATCCACTCATCGTTGGTATCGACCATCCGTGACAATTCTTCATTTGTCAACACATAGTCCGGAATATAACCACCGACTCCTGTAATTACTGCATTTATTTTTTCCATCAATTCCTGTTTTTAATTCATATAGTTCTAAAAAAACAGCCGAAGAGCCGAAAGCTCTCCGGCTTTATTCCTTGAACTATACAAACTTGTTCAACAAAGCTTCTCTATTAAAGAGCTGCTTCTTTTTCGATTGCTAATTTTCCTCTATAATAACCGCAAGCTCCACATACAGTGTGATAAACATGCCATGCACCACAGTTCGGGCAAATAGCTAATGTAGGAGCGACTGCTTTATCATGAGTTCTTCTCTTAGCAGTTCTTGTCTTTGATTGTCTTCTTTTAGGATGTGCCATTTTCTTAAAAATTTATTTAGTTATTATCTAATATTTTCCTTAGTTCATTCCATCGAGGATCCACTGCCTTTGTTTCCTGAAAAGATGAGACATCCTCGCTTGCGTGATATGAATGCCGATCCAAAACACTCATCATATCTACATTACATTCACCTTCTTCATGCATTCGCTGCATTGGCAAACTTAATACTATAAATTCATATAAGAACCATGCTATATCAATACATCCTTCTTCTTCAGGAATAGTCACTACTTCTTCCTCATCCGCAAACTCTGCTCCGAATTTCACATTCAAAGTATTGACCGTATCTACATCAAGTTCCAAATCATCCAAACACCGATCACAAGGCACAATCACTTGCCCTAATGCATGAAAGTCTAGTATAAATCCTCCAGCAGATTTCCGCACATTCAAATACACGTGCAAATTACCCCTACGTATATCTGGCGCATTTATACTATTCTTAAAGAATTCATCACCAAGCATATACTCGCAAGAATATGTATCTTGCTGCATATCCTTTAAATTCACCTTATATGTTTCAATCGTCTCCAAATCACTACACTATATAAATCGGGCAGCAAAGATACAAATAATTATTGATATTCCCTAATCATAAGAATATATTTTTCTCACGACCTTTTCAAAATACTGCAGTGCAAAGTCCAACAGCAAGTGCAACATTACGAAATATTTTAAAAAAAGCATTCGGCCGGAGTCATGAAATTGAGTTTTCCCTTGGCCTGACATTGATTTTCTTTCTAATCTTGGCAATTATCCCGTCAGGCTACCGTCAAGTTAAGAAGTGCAACTCCGCTACCGCCTTCCTCCGCCCTTTCCGCTACGCTCCCAAAAAGTTCTTCCCATTCAGAATCGTTATGCCGCATGGCTATCCCCACTAAAATTCGAGTGCCATGATTTTCTACTGCCCCCTAATGCTCATGCCGGACATACAAAAAAAGGCCTCGACTTCTAGAAACAAAGTCGAGGCCTTCAAGACGGCGGCTACCTACTCTCCCGCTTGCGCAGTACCATCGGCGTGACGGGGCTTAACTTCTCTGTTCGGGATGGGAAGAGGTGGAGCCCCCGTGCCGTAGCCACCTGAATATCTCAAATACCGTGAAAAGGACGGACAGCATGACAAGCAACAGGAAACCCGGAGGGGGACCCCGGAGCATGCAACACCGATACTGGCGGAAGTTTCGGGCAATTAGTAGCGCTCGGCTGTGGCGTCTCCGCCTATACACCTGCGCCCTATCGACGTCATCGTCTATGACGGCCCTCATGGAAATCCAATCTTGCGGAAGGCTTCGCGC
>CASFRN010000168.1 GCA_949296855.1 uncultured Bacteroides sp.
GGTATTTGAGATATTCAGGTGGCTACGGCACGGGGGCCCCACCTCTTCCCATCCCGAACAGAGAAGTTAAGCCCCGTCACGCCGATGGTACTGCGCAAGCGGGAGAGTAGGTAGCCGCCGTCTTGAGGTCTGTCCCCACACTCATCGGGGACGGACTTTTTTTTGTGCACCTGATTCGATTGTTGAAAATAAGTCGTATCTTTAGGGCAAATATTTGATGTATTATGGTTATAAAGACACTTTTAGATACAGACTTGTATAAGTTTACGACTTCGTATGCGTATATCAAATTGTTTCCTTATGCATTAGGGACATTTAGTTTTAAAGATCGGGATGAAACGGAATATACGGAAGGATTCCTGAATGCGCTGAAGAACGAGATTCATAATCTGGCTTTGGTTGCATTACGGAAAGAAGAGTTGGAGTATATGTGCGCGCATTGCCGTTTCTTGCCTCGTGTTTATTGGGAGTGGCTTTCTTCTTTCCGTTTTAATCCAGATAAAATCAGTGTGTATTTGGATGAAGAACATCATTTGCACATGGAGGTTACAGATTTCTTATATAAAGTGACGCTTTACGAAGTTCCTTTGTTAGCTATTATATCTGAAATTAAAAATCAGTTCTTAAACCGTATACCAGACAGGCAGGTGATTATAGACCGGCTGTCAGATAAGGTTAATTTATCGAATGAACATCACATTCTTTTTTCCGAATTTGGTACACGTCGGCGCTTTTCGTTTGATGTGCACGAGACGGTTGTTTCTTATTTGAAAGAATATGCGCATTATTGTACAGGTACTTCCAATTGCTATTTAGCGATGAAGTATGATATGCGCCCGATGGGGACACATCCGCATGAATGGTTTATGTTCCATGGTGCTCAGTTCGGTTATAAGCATGCCAATTATATGGCATTGGAGAATTGGGTAAATGTGTATGACGGCGATTTGGGTACAGCCCTTTCGGATACATATACTTCTGATTCCTTCTTATCTAATTTTAGCCGGAAGCAGGCGAAGTTGTTCGATGGGGTACGGTGTGACTCGGGGAATGAGTTTGATTTTACCGATCGGTTGATTGAACGGTATAAGGAACTGGGGATTGATCCTACTACAAAGACTATAATTTTTAGTAATGCACTTGATTTTGAGAAAGCACTTCGGCTTTTTGAATATTGCCAAGGCAAAATCCGTTGTTCGTTTGGTATTGGTACGAATCTGACGAATGACACGGGATATATCCCTTCGAATATTGTGATGAAACTATCGCGTTGTAAGATGAATGTAAATCAGGAATGGCGTGAATGTGTAAAATTGTCCGATGACATGGGCAAACACATGGGAAGCGGTGCGGAAGTGGAAGCTTGTTTGTATGAATTGCGCTTAAAATAAATGTTTAAGTATGAATTTGTAGCTAAAATGATTAAAAAACTTTCATTCTATTTTGTTTTATCGAAATAATGTCTACCTTTGCATCCGAAAATAAAAGGAAAAGAAGATGAATACATTGTTTATACATATTTTGCTATGCGGTCTGATTATTCTATTGGTGAAGCCAATGGGAAGTGGGGTGCGTGCGTAAATGTGGAACAATAAAATGATAGATATTTCGAAAGCCTTTCTCACTTCCCTGTGCGAAAGGTTTTTTTTTGATAGGACAATATAAAAAACAATAGACTATGAGTGAAAGATTGTTTATTTTTGACACGACCTTACGCGACGGGGAACAAGTTCCCGGATGCCAGTTGAATACCGTTGAAAAGATTCAAGTGGCAAAACAATTGGAAGCGTTAGGCGTAGATGTGATTGAGGCAGGTTTTCCCGTCTCCAGTCCGGGAGATTTTAATTCGGTGATAGAAATATCCAAAGCGGTTACGTGGCCTACTATCTGTGCATTGACCCGTGCCGTGCAGAAGGATATTGATGTGGCGGCGGAAGCATTGAAGTATGCGAAGCGCAAACGTATCCATACCGGAATCGGGACTTCCGACTCTCATATCAAATATAAATTCAATTCCACCCGCGAGGAAATCATCGAGCGTGCCGTTTCCGCCGTTAAGTATGCCCGCAGGTATGTGGACGATGTAGAGTTTTATGCCGAAGATGCCGGACGTACCGATAATGAATACCTTGCACGGGTAATCGAAGCCGTTATCAAAGCGGGGGCTACCGTAGTGAATATTCCCGATACGACGGGATATTGCCTTCCGGATGAATATGGTGCGAAGATTAAATATTTGGTAGACCATGTAGACGGCATCGACAAAGCGATTATCTCGACCCATTGCCACAACGATTTGGGTATGGCTACGGCAAATACCATCAGTGGGGTATTGAATGGCGCCCGTCAGGTAGAAGTGACTATTGATGGTATCGGCGAGCGCGCCGGAAATACTGCTCTCGAAGAGGTGGCTATGATTTTGCGTTGTCACAAGCATTTGAATATCGATACCAATATCAATACTCAAAAGATTTATCCTACCAGCCGCATGGTTTCCAGTCTGATGAATATGCCGGTACAGCCCAATAAGGCAATTGTAGGGCGGAATGCGTTTGCCCATTCTTCGGGTATTCATCAAGACGGTGTGTTGAAGAATGTGCAGACCTATGAAATCATTGACCCGAAGGATGTAGGTATTGATGATAATGCAATCGTATTGACCGCCCGAAGTGGACGTGCGGCATTGAAACATCGTTTGCATGTATTAGGCGTAGAGATGAGTCAAGAGAAACTGGATAAGGTTTACGAAGATTTCTTGAAGCTTGCCGATAAGAAGAAAGATATTACCGATGATGACATTATGGTGATAGCCGGTGCCGACCGCAATGTCAACCATCACATCAAATTGGAATACCTTCAGGTAACCAGCGGCGTGGGAGTACGCTCGGTGGCAAGTCTGGGATTGAATATTTCGGGCGAGCATTTCGAGGCAGCCGCTACCGGAAACGGTCCGGTAGATGCCGCAATCAAGGCTGTAAAGCAAATCATTAAGCGTCAGATGACATTGAAAGAGTTTACGATTCAAGCCATTAGCAAGGGAAGTGACGATGTGGGTAAGGTACACATGCAGGTGGAATACGACGGGCAGATGTATTACGGCTTTGGTGCCAATACCGATATCATTGCGGCTTCGGTAGAAGCTTACATCGATTGTATCAATAAATTTAGAAAATAAGATAAGGTAAAAAGAGTATGGCTAATACATTGTTTGATAAGATTTGGGATGCACATATCGTGCAGAAAGTAGAAGACGGACCAACGCAATTATACATCGACCGTCTCTATTGCCATGAAGTGACCAGTCCGCAGGCTTTTGCAGGGATGCGGGCACGAGGATTGAAGTGTTTCCGTCCCGAAAGGATTTATTGTATGCCCGACCACAATACGCCGACGCACGACCAGGATAAGCCCATCGAGGACCCGGTTTCAAAGGCGCAGGTGGATGCTTTGGCAAAGAATGCGGCTGATTTCGGATTGACTTATTTCGGAATGATGGACAAACGGAACGGCATTATTCACGTAGTGGGTCCCGAACGGGGACTGACATTGCCGGGTATGACCATTGTGTGTGGCGATTCCCATACATCCACGCATGGTGCCATGGGAGCCGTTGCTTTCGGTATTGGAACCAGTGAGGTAGAAATGGTGATGGCTTCGCAATGCATTTTGCAGGCACGCCCGAAAACCATGCGGATTACGATAGACGGAAAGTTGGGCAAAGGGGTGACCGCCAAGGATGTGGCTCTCTATATGATGTCGAAGATGACCACCAGCGGTGCCACGGGGTATTTCGTGGAATATGCCGGAGAGGCCATCCGGAGCCTGACGATGGAAGGGCGGCTTACGTTGTGTAATCTGAGTATCGAAATGGGTGCGCGCGGGGGAATGATTGCCCCTGATGAAGTGACTTTCGAATACATCAAGGGACGTGAATATGCTCCGAAAGGAGAAGAATGGGACAAGGCGGTTGCTTATTGGAAGACCTTGAAGAGCGATGAGGATGCGGTATTTGATAAGGAAGTATGTTTCGATGCCGCCGATATCCAGCCGATGATTACCTACGGAACCAATCCGGGCATGGGGATGGCAATTACAGACCACATTCCTACTACCGAAGGCATGAGCGAAGTCGAAAAAAGTTCATTCGAGAAGTCGATGCATTATATGGGTTTCCAACCCGGTGAATCTTTGTTGGGCAAGCCGGTCGATTATGTTTTCTTGGGTGCGTGCACCAACGGGCGTATCGAGGATTTCCGTGCTTTTGCTTCCATTGTGAAAGGACGTAAGAAAGCCGGAAACATTACGGCATGGCTCGTTCCAGGTTCGTGGATGGTAGATGCACAAATCCGTGAAGAAGGTTTGGATAAGATACTCGAAGAAGCCGGTTTCGCTATCCGCCAACCGGGATGTTCGGCTTGCCTGGCGATGAACGACGATAAGGTTCCCGCCGGGAAATATGCGGTTTCTACCAGCAACCGTAATTTCGAGGGGCGTCAAGGTCCGGGTTCACGCACTTTATTAGCCAGTCCCTTGACCGCGGCTGCCGCAGCCGTAACCGGTGTGATAACAGATCCGAGAACATTTATGTAAAGATGAATCATGAAACAGAAATTTGATATAATTACCAGCACTTGCGTGCCTTTGCCGTTCGAGAATGTCGATACCGACCAGATTATACCGGCACGCTTCCTGAAGGCGACCACGCGCGATGAAAAATTTTTTGGCGATAACCTGTTCCGCGATTGGAGATACAATCCCGACGGGTCGCTGAATCCCGATTTTGTGTTGAACGACCCGAAGTATAGCGGGCAAATCCTCGTGGCGGGCAAGAACTTCGGGAGCGGATCCAGCCGCGAACATGCCGCATGGGCGATAGCCGGATATGGTTTCCGTGTGGTGGTGTCCAGCTTCTTTGCTGATATCCACAAGAATAACGAGTTGAATAATTTCGTGCTTCCCGTAGTGGTCAGTGAAGGTTTCTTGAAAGAATTGTTCGATTCGATTTTCGCCGACCCCGAAACAGAAGTGGAAGTGAATGTTCCTGCTCAAACCATAACCAATAAGGCGACAGGCAAATCGGAAACATTCGAAATCAACGCTTATAAGAAGCATTGTCTGATGAACGGTCTCGACGACATTGATTTCCTTGTGGAGAACAAAGATAAAATTGAGGCTTACGAATTGGCACACAGATAACACAGAATAATATTTTTCACCACAGATTACACAGATTTAATTAATAATCAATAGTGAATAATGAGTAGAGATATCCTAAAAACATCCATCGTTATTAACTATTAATTTTTAATTGATTAAATCTGTGTAATCTGTGGTGAATAAACGAAGCATTATGGAAAATCATCCGAGAATAGAAATCATGGACACGACGCTTCGCGACGGTGAGCAGACCAGCGGCGTATCGTTCGTGCCCCATGAAAAATTAATGATTGCCCGCTTGTTGCTCGAAGACCTGAAAGTGGACCGCGTGGAGGTGGCTTCGGCACGGGTGTCCGAAGGGGAGTTTAGTGCCGTAAGGATGATATGCGACTGGGCGGCACGGCGGAATATGCTCCCGCGGGTTGAGGTGTTGGGTTTTGTTGACGGGCATGTGTCGGTCGACTGGATACACGATGCCGGATGCCGGGTCATCAACCTTTTGGCAAAAGGCTCGGAGCGGCATTGCACTTATCAATTGAAGAAAACGCTCGAAGAGCATTTGGAAGATATCCGGGCGGTGGTCGGTTACGCTCACGAACGCGATATGGATGTCAATCTCTATTTAGAGGATTGGAGCAGCGGCATGAAAGATTCGCCCGATTATGTCTTTGGCTTGGTAGATGGATTGAAAGATACAGGTATCAGGCGCTTTATGTTGCCCGATACCTTGGGCATCCTTAATCCCTTGCAGGTCATCGAGTACATGCGGAAGATGAAGAAACGCTATCCCGATTTGCATTTCGACTTTCATGCGCACAACGATTACGACCTTGCCGTGAGCAATGTGCTGGCGGCTGTGCTGAGCGGGGTGAAGGGGCTTCATACCACCATCAATGGATTGGGCGAACGGGCAGGAAATGCGCCCCTTGCCAGTGTGCAGGCTATCTTGAAAGACCATTTTCATGCCGTGACCCATATCGATGAAAGCCGTTTGAATGATGTGAGCCGGGTGGTCGAGTCGTATTCGGGCATGACCATTCCAGCCAATAAGCCGATTGTAGGCGAAAGTGTCTTTACACAAGTGGCGGGCGTGCATGCCGACGGAGATAACAAGAATAACCTGTATTGCAACGATTTGCTTCCCGAACGCTTCGGACGGGTGCGCGAGTATGCATTGGGAAAGACTTCGGGCAAGGCGAATATCCGCAAGAATTTGGAAAGCTTGGGCTTGGAACTGGACGAGGATTCGATGCGGAAAGTCACCGAGCGCATCATTGAGTTGGGCGACCGGAAGGAGTTGGTCACGCAAGAAGATTTGCCCTACATCATCAGCGACGTGCTGAAGCACGACGGGGCGCAGAACAAGGTGAAGCTCCTGAGCTATTTCGTCACCCTTGCCCAAGGCTTGAAGCCGATGGCTACGCTCAGCATCGAAATCAACGGGAAAGTGTATCAGGAAAGTTCATCGGGCGATGGCCAGTACGATGCTTTTGTGCGTGCCTTGCGCAAGATATATAAGGGTACGTTGCAGCGCAAGTTCCCGATGCTGACCAATTATGCCGTGACTATTCCGCCCGGCGGACGTACCGATGCCTTTGTGCAGACCGTTATCACGTGGAATTACGATAACCGTGAGTTCCGTACCCGTGGCTTGGATGCCGACCAGACGGAAGCGGCTATCAAAGCGACCATTAAAATGTTGAATATAATCGAAGAATAATTAGTATGGATTTTAAAATTGCAGTATTAGCAGGCGATGGCATTGGTCCCGAAATATCTGTTCAGGGAGTCAATGTCATGACCGTCGTTTGTGAGAAGTTCGGACATAAAGTAAGTTATGAATATGCCATTTGCGGTGCGGATGCCATTGATAAGGTGGGCGACCCGTTTCCTGAAGAGACTTTCCGGGTGTGTCAGGAAGCCGATGCGGTTTTGTTCTCGGCGGTAGGCGACCCGAAATTTGATAACGACCCTACGGCAAAGGTGCGTCCCGAGCAAGGCTTGTTGGCGATGCGCAAGAAGTTAGGATTGTTTGCCAACATCCGTCCGGTACAGACCTTCAAATGCTTGTTGCATAAGTCTCCTTTGCGTGCCGAACTGGTGGAAGGAGCCGATTTCCTTTGCATCCGCGAACTGACCGGAGGCATGTACTTCGGCGAGAAATACCAGGACAACGACAAGGCATACGATACCAACTATTATACCCGTCCCGAAATCGAACGCATCCTTCGGGTAGGATTCGAGTATGCCATGAAGCGCCGCAAGCATCTCACCGTAGTCGATAAGGCGAACGTGTTGGCTTCTTCCCGCTTGTGGCGTCAGATTGCGCAGGAGATGGCTCCGCAGTATCCCGAAGTGGCCACCGATTATATGTATGTCGACAATGCTGCCATGCGCATGATTCAGGAACCGAAGTTCTTCGATGTGATGGTGACTGAAAACACTTTTGGCGATATCCTGACCGATGAAGGCTCGTGCATCAGCGGTTCGATGGGCTTGCTCCCTTCGGCTTCTACGGGCGAAAGCACTCCGGTATTTGAGCCTATCCATGGTTCGTGGCCGCAGGCGAAAGGCTTGAACATTGCCAATCCGTTGGCTCAAATCCTTTCCGTAGCCATGTTGTTCGAGCATTTCGATTGCAAGGAAGAAGGCGCTTTGATTCGCCGTGCCGTAGATGCTTCTTTAGACGCTTGTGTGCGCACGCCCGAAATACAGGTGGAAGGCGGAGCTAAGTACGGCACCAAGGAAGTAGGCGAGTGGATTGTGAATTACATCAAAGAAGCGTGATAATTTTCATTTTCATCACAGATTACACAGACTTAATCAATTAATAATTAAGAATTAATAGCTAATAACGTTGAATAGAAACCTATGCCGTTATTTATTGTTCACTATTCATTATTCATTATTAATTAATTTCCGTGTATTCTGTGGTGGATTGGTCAATAATAAATTGTTTTAATCTGAGTAATCTGTGGTGAAAAAATTAATACTGATAACCCTGTGTTGTTTGTGTTCTTTCGGGCTTTTCGCCCAGGACTATAACAAGTTAGTGGAAGAAGCGATGGCTTGTGTGCAACGGGACAGCCTGGCGCGTGCCGAGCAGCTTTTCCGGGAAGCCCTGAGGCTCGACCCCAAGAATGCGCGTAACGCCTTGCTTTTCTCCAATCTGGGCACCGTGCTGAAACGCCAAGGGAAAGCAGACGAGGCGATAGAAGCTTATACCATGGCACTCAACATCACCCCCTATGCTACGGCGATGTTGCTCAACCGTGCGGCTCTTTATTTAGAGAAAGGGCTGACGGAAAAGGCTTATATTGATTATTGCAATGTCATCGACCTCATACCCGAAGACCGCGAAGCCCGTTTCTTCCGCGCTTATATTTATATGCAGCGGCGTCAGTATAAAGAGGCGCGTATCGATTACAATGTGTTGCTTGGTAAGGATTTGAAAAACAAATCCGCCCGCATCGGTCTTGCTATGCTCGACCAGAAGGAGGGAAAGTTTATTGCGGCTACTGAGAGTTTGAACCAACTTATTGAAGAATATCCGGAAGATGCTTCTCTGTTGAAAATGCGTGCCAATGTCGAGTTGGAACAAGGTTTTGCCGATGCGGCGTTAATCGACCTCGAAGCCGCTTCTGCATTAGAACCTGCCGATGCCGACATTTGTGTGATGATGGGCGACATTTACGTTCAGCAGAAGAAAAAAGCACAGGCACGTCAGGCTTATGGACGTGCCGTCGAACTGGGCATTCCGGCCTTACGTTTGGAAGAGAAAATAAAACAATGTAAATGAATGGCTTTTCATCCTTCATTCCTTATTGTTTCCTGTATTCCATTGGGCTGATGCCGACATACCGTTTGAAATATTTGCCGAAGAATGAAATATTGGCGAAGTTCAGTGAGTCTGCGATGGCTTGAATGGTGAGTTTGGTTGATTTCAATTGCGATTTTGCGTCCATAATCACCATCGAGGCGATTACGTCGGCACACGTCTTGCCCGTTATCTGTTTAATTACGGTGCAGAGGTGGGCGTGGGTAATGTTTAACTGTTGCGCATACCAGCTCACGTTGCGTGTTTGGTTATAGTGCTGGGTGACCAGTTGCATGAAGCTGCGGCAGAGTTGTTCGCTTTTCGACAGCGTCATCTTGTCATACTGGCGTGTCTTGTATAGGATGGAGATGCCCGTATGGATGTCGGCATACAGGTTGGGGGCTATTTCGTTGCGTATTTTTTCGTTAAACCCTTCATACATCGCGATGAGCATCTGCAGGTATTTTTCCATCATGATTGCCCCTTGCGGTTTCAGCGGGATGACTGGCCTTCCCAATGTAAGGAAGATGGCGTCAAGCAGGGAGTGCGAGTGTCCGCTTCGCTCGATGAAATTCGAAGAGAATCCTAAGAAATAGATTTTCAGGTCGCCTCGTATTTCATTGATTTGAAAAATGCTGCCCGGCATGAGCGTAATGACGTCGTTGGGGTGCACTTGTATCTCGTTCAGGTTGACCAACGCTTTCACTTCTCCGCTGAGGCACAACACGAACATTTCGCATTTCAGCCTTACAGGGTAATGCGTATAGAGCGTCAGCAGGTCTTTGTGGATGTCGGTGCCTGTCACCCAGTCTTCGGGCAGGTCGATTTTAGGCAATTCTTTTTCGTTGGTTGTTTCCATGATGCATTACTTTTTTAAGCAGGATGTATTTCTTCGCATACCGCCAGGTCTGCTCCGCGGAATACGGTTTTCAGCAGATGGATCCGTGTCCCTTGGCAGAGCCTTTTTACGGTGTTGCTTTCGCTGTATTTCCTTAGCTGCCTGTCGGCTTCCTTGCTTTTCGTGTCCGTTTCACTGTCGGTAGCCGTCGGCTTCAGGTATTTCATTTCCAGTATGTAGCTGTGCATTATCTCCGGGTAGTGTGCCTTGTCGGGCAGTAGCAGGAAGTCTCCGTATTCGTAGTTCATTTCCATTTCCGGTTCCACCAGGTAGAGGGTGTTTAGTGCCAGGTAAGCCTTGAAGAATCCTTGCAGGTTGTGTTCTCCCAAGATGCTGTCGCGCACCGAAGAGTTTTCCTTGTATGCCTTTGCGATGCGGTGTATGAGCGGTTCCCATTCTCCGTTTAACGCCAATGCGCGGAAGTCTTTTTTCAGCTTGCTTAAGTCCACGTCTGCACTGTGTTGGTAAAAATCGCGCATGAAGCTCCAGTATTGTTCCTTGATGCAGTTGTTCGGGATGACCATTTTCAGTTCGTCCAGTTCCCTGCTTCCCATGGTGAGCAGTCCGTAGTAATAGAGCAGGCTGCGGAAGTTGTCGTCATCAGTCACTCGGTCGGCGGGAAAAGAAGTCTTCAGTGTCATGACGATGGAGCCGGTAGCAGCTATTTCCTCGATGACGCCCATCCGCCTTTCCCGTTGGTTGCCCTTGTCAATGTCCGCCAGCATCTGCAGCTTCTTGTAGTCTGTGCGTATATTCTTGCCTACCATTTCTTCCGGAGCATGACCACGGCTCACCTGATAACGCAAGTAATACAATACCATGTCGCAGTTATACAGGCGTTCTTTTTCTAGGCATTCTTTAGCGAAGCAATAGTTGTTATACCACGGCTTCATCTCCTCCATCATGGCTTCGATGTCGGCATCGGGCTTGAGCTTGCCTACACCTTTATAATATAGGAACATTTCCCTGACCTCGCTTTCCGAAAACCCGAGCATATAGTTGAATTGCGGGTCTTGCGAGATGTTCCAGTCGATGTTGTATCCGCTCGACAGGTCATCCAAGGTTACGGGAGATACGCCTATGAGGAACACGTGGCTGAACATCACCTTGAATATTTTGAAGAACTCACGGTAGAATCCGCTGGCATGGGTCAGCCGTTGGAATAACTCTTTCCCTCCGTCGCTGAGGATTACGTTGGTGAAGTTGTCGTATTCATCGATGATTAGATACAAAGGATAGCCTTTTTGGTGCGCGTGCAAATTGATATAGTTCAATTTAGCTCTTGCATTATTTTCCTTTTTGACCTCCTGCTCGAATCCGGCATCATAAAAAGCAGCGTAAGTTTCGGCGAATACATCAAGTACTTGGCAGCAA
This sequence comes from uncultured Bacteroides sp., assembly GCA_949296855.1. Lineage (GTDB taxonomy): Bacteria > Bacteroidota > Bacteroidia > Bacteroidales > Bacteroidaceae > Phocaeicola. Next base: position 11,247 of record CASFRN010000168.1, read on the forward strand.
TATTTATTGAAGTTCTGTTCCAAAGACCCCTCGTCGAATCCTGTACCTACAATGGAGAAATCGAAGTAAATCATCTGGAAAGCATTCTTGAGCGGTGTGGGATGTTCTTTAATCCACAGTCCGTCGAACAGGGTGTCGAAGCTGTCTTTCTTGGCGATGTCGTAATACGCCTGCATCATGCTCACGAACACGCTCTTCCCGAAGCGGCGCGGGCGGATGAGGAACAAGTAGTCGCTCGCTTCTTCTATGAGGGGAAGATACATCGTCTTGTCTACGTAATACCGGTTTTTGCTTCTCACCTCCTCGAAGCGTGACACTCCGTAGGGGATGCCTTTTATGTTCGTTTTTTCCATGATTCGGGTGTTTAAAACATCTGTTTGCAAATATATGTTTTTTTATTTACATAGAAAACCGAATCCTTCGGGATTTTCTGAAAAAAAGACATCCTAAAACAGCTCTTCTGGTGAAAAAACAGCCCGATTATAAAGAATGGGACAAAAATAAGAAAAATGGATATTGTGAGATTTTAAGAAAGATTGCACCTTTGCAGCCGGAAAATAAGCAATGGAAAACCAATTTAAATAACAGATATGAGAAAAATGAAAAACTATGTAATGATGTTATGCGCCGTGCTGGCGATGGGTGCTGTGGTGGCATCCTGCTCTTCGGATGAAGAAGCGGTGCAGGGCGCAGCGGAAGGCAAAGGATTGGTGAAGCTTTCGCTCAATGTAGGTGCGGACTTCCAGTCGAGAGCCGTGACCGAATCGGATTATACGAATCTTGCCAACTATACCGTGCAGATTCTGAAAGACGGGAGAGTGGTGGACGGTTGCGAATGGACCGGAACGACTATCCCGCAAGAATTGATTGAACTGGATAACGGTTCGTATACCGTGCTTGCCTTTACCGGAGAAGACTATAAAGGTGTAGGTGCCACTACCGAAGGCATGTATGTGGAAGGAACTGCCGACTTCAGTGTGAATAGCGACCAGACGGCAACTGCCGAGGTAAACTGCACGCCGCAATGCGCACGGGCGACGGTGAACTTCGATGCGGCGATGGCCGACTACTTTCAAGACTATTACGTGGTGTTCAGCGGGACTAAGGCTTTGGGGCAAAGCAGCTATACGTGGGCGAAGAACCATGGCGCCGACCCGGTCTATATGGCAGTAGATGGGACGGAAACGCTTACCGCTACGATTAAGCTGGTAGACAAAACCGGGAAGGTGGCAGAAGATATTGTACGCACCAAGCAAGTAAGCGCGGCAAAAGCTTGGAAGCTGAAAATCGCTCCGGTAGTGGAAGAAGCCACCGGAAGCGTAGGTATTACCGTGGAGATAGACAATTCGACGAACGATATCGAAGTCGATATCGAAATCCCTTCGGAATGGCTTTAATTAAACGAACTTTAAAATAGAACAACGTATGAAATTATTCAATACTATAACGGCAAGCTTGCTGCTTTGTGCCGGTCTCGTTTCGTGCGAGATGAAAGACGAACTGAGGGGCAGCGGCGAAGGGTCTTCCGAAGTGGGATACCTCAACTTGGGCGTAGCGGTCAACGCTTCGCAGAACAATGTTTCGCGTGCGGACGTGGACGATGACGGCGAAAATGTAGGTGTATCGGTCAGTGCCGACGATTTCCCGGTAATCATTACGGGCGTGACAGACCCTTCGTATAGCAAGGAATACGAAAGCTATGCGGCTCTGAAGGCAGAAAACGAAGGCAAGGTGGAACTGCCAGTAGGCGAATATACCGTAACGGCGCATTCCGATGCCGAACTGCAACCGCAGATGGCGGCTCCTTACTACGAAGGGACTGCACCTATCAAGATTACTGCTGGGGTGGAATCTTCTGCCAGCGTGGAATGCACCATGAAGAATATGAAGATTCAGCTTACTTATACAGCAAACTTCCTGGCGAATTTCCAGTCGTGGGACATTACGATAACCGATGGCACCAACAACTTGTATTTTGATGAGACAGACAAGAATCCGGCTGCTATTTATTGGCTGGTGGCAGATAATCAATCTAAGCTTTCGGTAGAGATTACAGCCGTAAACGGGGATGATGAAACAGTTCATGAATCACGTGAACTGACCAAACCGGAAGGTGGCAATTCAGCTAACTGGACTGGCGGTGACGCTTTGACCATTACGATGGAAGAATCTACTCCCACTCCTGATAATCCGTCAGGCATTCAAGGCAGCGGCATTACAATCAATGCAAGCGTTTCGTTTGATGAAGAAGAAACGGATGTGCCGGTGCCGGTTACGCCGGGAGATGATGATGATAATAAGGACTTACCTACTGTAACTTTCCCTCAAAGTACTTATACATTGCCTGCGGACGCTTCTAAGAACGCGGATGCGGTGATTACTTCTACAGCAGAGGGTGGAATACAGAGTGTAAAGGTTCAGATTATCGGCGGAAATGATGATTTTGCTGGGATTGCTTCAGGGATGGGCTTTGATAAAGGTTTGGAACTGGTTGGAAACACAACTTTAGGTCCCGTTATTAGTTCGATTGTTCAAGGATTGGAAATGCCTCAAGCTGGTGCTACAAGTTATACTTTCCCCGTAGGAGGTTTCTTTAATATTTTGCAGCAAATGGGAGTGACGACTGCTGAAGATGGTCATGTGTTTTACATTACAGTGACCGATGCGAATGGGGAAGCTTCGGCTAGTCTGAATGTGGTAGTAACAGAGTAAAGGAGGAGAATAAACAATGAAACGAATATACACTATTTTATTAATTGCAAGCACCCTCTTCTTCTTTGCTTGTCAGCAGGAAGAAAACTTGGCAGGAGGGGCAACGGGTTATCTTCGCCTGACGGTAAACGAAGACATGAGCACCAACTCGCGTGCAGTTCCTGAAAATTACAAGCCTGAACAAATCGCTGTACAGATTGTGAATGAGGAAGGTGAAACGGTGAAAGAGACCGAAGACTGGGAGCTTTGGGGTGGTAAACCAATTGAATTGCCAGTAGGCAAGTACACAATAAAGGCTTCTTCTAATGGATTCGATGGCAAGGATGCCGGTTTTGATATCCCTTATTATACAGGAAGTAAAGAAGTAACCATTACTGCCAATGGAGAAGCGAATGAAACTATAATCTGTAAATTGGCAAATGTAAAGGTGACCGTGAACTACGATGCGGCTTTGCTCGCAAAGGTGCGTTCGGTGGCGGCTACGGTAGACGATGACGCTGTGTCGAACGGTACGTCGGCCACTTACAGCTTGGCTTTCCCCTCCACGGAACCCCGTTCGGGATATTTCCCGGTATCGAGATTGTTTGCGAACATTACGGTTGTGAACAACGAAGGCGTTTCGAACTCAATGCGTAAGGAATTGACCGATGCGGAAGGCAATCCGGTGAAAGCACGCGACCATTTCATCTTGAACATCAAAGAATCGGGTACAGGCGAAAGCGGCATTACGGTGACGGTAGACCCTACTACGCACGAATACTCGTACACCTTCAATGTATCGACCAAACCGACCAGCGGAGCGACACTAACTGCCGGTGCATGGGACCGTTTGGCTTACCTGAAAGCTACCAATGTTTCTACAGGCACAAGCGTAAGTACCGAGGGTATGAAATTCCAATACCGTGCAGCTGCGGAAACCGAAACCTTGGCTGAGGACGAGGAAGCCGGATGGACGGATGTGGTTACCACAACGGAAGAAAACAACTATACCGCTATGTTGACCGGACTGGCTGCAGCAACGGCTTACGAATACCGTTTGGTAAACGGCGATGGGGATGTAATCGCGACTCAGTCGTTTACTACGGGGAAAGCGGATGCGCAGACGGCATTGGTTAACGGAGGATTTGATGACTGGTATCTTTTGGAAGCCAAATTAGGATTTATGGGAGCGGATTCGAAAACGTGGTATCCTTGCTCTTCACAATATTATACAGATAATGGAGCATCTTATTGGGATTCAAGCAATCCTGGAACAACTCAAGGTATGGGCTCTATGTCGGGAGGACTTAATCCGACGCAAGGGACTACAGAAGTAAAACATTCAGGTACTCATGCCGCACATTTGGAAACTCAGTGGGCTGTATTGAAACTGGCTGCTGCCAGTTTGTACACTGGCAAATTTAATAGTTTGGTAGGTGCAAGTGGCGCTAAGATTGATTTTGGCCAGCCGTTCACTTCCCGTCCGGTTGCATTGAAAGGTTGGTATCAATACGCTCCTGAAATGATAGATGATGAAAAGCAAGAAGTCGGAAATTCAGGTGTGTTAGAGACAGGGGATTCTGATCTTTGTGCAATTTATATTATCCTTGCTAAGGGAGTGCATCAAGTGGATAATACCAATACAAGTACATTGCTTACAATGGAAAATGTTTGGAAGGATAATAATTTCATTGCATACGGTGAATTGCCAGCAGACCAATGTGTGGATACAGAAGGTGAATGGAAAGAATTTACGATTCCCTTGCAATATAAGGAGGGGCAATTCGGAGAACAGCCTACGCACTTGATTATTGTATGTACTTCAAGTAAATACGGTGATTATTTCACAGGGGCAGTTGGCAGTACCCTCTATGTAGACGATTTCAGCCTCGTCTACGAAGGCACTCCTGCCATTTGGAAGAACAAATAAGCAATATAACCCTAAGTATGTCATTCTGACGACCGTAGGGAGGAAGAATCTCGAATACATCCACGTGGATGTACACGAGATTCTTCACTACGTTCAGAATGACAGTTGCTTTTAGGATATATTTTGTGGCGATAGAAAGCATATAAATAAAAAACAACCTTTACATGACCAAAAGATTACTTTTAGCAATCGTTTGCCTCTTGGCTATAGCCGCTACGGCGGGAGCGCAGAAGCGGGAGCGGAAGATGAAGCGCATCGACCGGGGCGTGCAAGAACGTGTGTTTATCCCTAAAGGGCAATGGATGGCTGGCGGTAGCGTTTCTTATTCCGAGCACGAAGAAGACAATCTGAACTTCTTGGTGCTGAAAGACGTGGAAGGCAAGGGGTACAACTTCAAGGTCAGTCCCTACGTGGGCTATTTCTTTGCCGACAACATGGCTGCCGGATTCCGCTTTGCCTACAACCGCACGTATTTGGATATGCCCAATCTCCAACTGAACTTAGGCGATGACCTTAACATCAGCTTGGAAGACTTGTATTACCTGCAACACCGATACGACGTATCGGGCTTTTTGCGTACCTATATGCCGATAGGCAACAGCAAGATATTCGGCTTGTTCAACGAATTGCGCCTCTCTTACGGATACAGCACCGGTAAGAACTCCACCGGTTCGGGTACGGAATACGACGGGACATTCGAGAAAGCGCATCACCTGCAAATCGGTATCGCTCCGGGCTTGACGGCATTCGTCACCAACTGGGCTGCGGTAGAAGTATCGATGGACATCATGGGTTTCGACTTCAAGTGGCAAAACCAGCAGACCAACCAGATTGAGACGGGCAAGCGGCGTACCAGTTCGGGCAACTTCAAGATAGACTTGTTTTCGATTAATATCGGCATGACATTCTACCTTTAACTTCACCTCCTTTACTTACTTGAATACTTTACTTACTTGAATACGAAACATGATAAAGAAACTACTCTATACCGCTTTATGCTTGCTGGCACTTCACGGCTGCAAGATTGAGAACGACATTCCTTACCCTATCGTGGAAGGAAACATTACGGCATTCGAAGTAGAAGGGCAACGTGCAGGTGAAGAAGGCGGCAATGTACAGGCTGCCATCAGTACGCAAAACCGCACGGTGACGCTCTATGTAGACGATTCGGTAGACTTGAGCGAGCTGCGGATTACCCGCCTCGGCATATCCGAGGAAGCCGAACTGATTCCCGACTCGGCTTCGTGTAAGGATTACAAACGTTTCCCTCGTGAAGGGTTCGAATCGCTGGATGAGCTGCCTCTCTCCATGGATACGCGGATGGACTTTACCCAACCCGTGCATTTCACGCTGCGCACCTATCAGGATTACGACTGGACGGTGACGGTGACGCAGCTGATAGACCGCGAGATTGTGCTGGAAAACCAAATAGGCAATCCGGTGATTGATGTCAATTCGCGGAGCGTCATCATTTATGTTTCACCCGAACAGCCATTAAACGCCATTAAGGTGACTACCTTCAATTTGGGTGGTGAACATGGCAAGGTAGTGCCCAATCCGGAAGAATATGATACATTCGACTTTTCTGTGCCGCAAGAGTTTTTTGTGTCTTACGCTTGGGAAGAGGCTTCTTATCCGTGGAAAGTGTTTGTCTACCATCAGGAAAGCAGCGGTGCTACGGGCGATATGTTCGCGCGGGTGACTACGGCAGACTTGAGCGGAACCATCCAGAACGGCAAGACACCGGTAGTGGAATATAAGGCACAAAGCGAAAGCTCGTGGACGCAACTTCCCGCATCGGCTGTATCGGTGAAAGGCACGTCTTATTCGGCTTCGTTCAGTGGGCTGAACGCAAGTACTGTGTATCAGTACCGTGTCAGCATCGACGGAGTGGCAGGCGAGGAGCAGACATTTACCACCGCTCCTGCCACCCCGTTGGAGAACGGAGGGTTTGAAGACTGGTCGGAAGCACAGGCGGGTACGCAGATATTGTATAACCCTTGGGCTTCGGGCAGCAATTCGTTCTGGAGCACAGGCAACGGCGGTTCGGCTCCGTTCATAGGCAGCATCACTACGCCTACCAGCGATGCGGTGTCGGGCACGGCGGCTCATCTGCAATCGCGCTGGGCGGCTATCAAGCTGGCTGCTGGAAACATCTTTACGGGTGATTTTGCCTTAGACGGGACGAATGGCGTCCTGACTTTGGGGCGTGAGTTCACTACGTTTCCTTCAGCATTGCGGTTTTCGTATAAATACAAGACATCGAAAGTGAACCGCATCAAGGAAGAACGCTTCGAATACATGCGCAATCAGAACGATTCGTGCCACGTATATTTTGCCCTGACTACGGCACAATATACCATCCGTACGGCAAAGGGAGATTCGTTCAACCGGCACGACCCGTCGGTAATCGCTTACGGCGAATTTGCCTCCAATCAAAACCAAGCGACCTACCGCGAAGTGGAAGTGCCGTTTGAGTATTACGACCGGAAGAAAACGCCCAGCTACCTGATTATCGTGTGCAGTTCGAGCAAATACGGCGATTTCTTTACGGGAGGTGACTCGAGCGAAATGTTTATAGACGAAATGGAATTGGTATATGAATAAAGTGAGATTTTTAGTAGCAACTGTCTTAGCTGTGCTGTTAGCGGCATGCAGCGAAGAGGAAAACGTATCGCAAGCGGGCAAGCCGGGATTCGTGGTATCGTTGACGGAAAGCGTAAAAGTAGAATCGCGCCGTACGCCGGAAGAGATAGGCAAACCTGCTGCAAGCAACTTTCAGTTGAAGATTACCCGCCAATCGGACGGGCACGAAGCATACAGCGGGGCGTACACCGAAGGTCTGATTCCTGCTCCGGTAGGCACGTACACCTTAGAAGCTGAGCAAGGCGACAATCCGGAATTGGCTTTGGATGCTCCTTATTATAAAGGTACAACCGAAGCCGAAGTGACATCGGAAGCGGAGTCTACTCCGGTGACCATTCAGTGCAAGGTAGCAAATGCCTTGGCTTCGGTCGTATTTGACGATGGCGGTGCCTATCAGTTCGCCGACCAGTTCTCTTCGTATGGAGTGCGGGTTGAGGTTTCCGGTACTTCTACAGTTCTCAAGAATGGTGACGGACGAAGCGCATATTACCGTGCAGAAACGAAACCGGCCTTTACGTTCGAAGGGACATTGAAGAATGGGACTGATATAGAGCCTGTGCCTTTGACAGATGAGAAGCTTTCCGATGACGCAACCTTTGCCGCCGGACAGCATTGCATCATCAAGCTGAAGCTTGGCGCAACGTCTTCGGGCATACGTGTGGAGGTAAGCAAGGTGGAAGTGGTTCCGGTGACGATAAACGAGACTATTCCGCTGGAGTGGTTGCCGAAGCCGAAAGTTACAGCTACCGGATTTGACGCGAACAATACCTTGGCTTTTGTGGAGACCGAACAAAAGCAAGCTGCATTGAACCTGAACCTTTCTTCGGCTTTGCAGGATATGAAGTTTAAATTCAATTTCGAGGATAAGCAGTTTGCAACATCTTTGCAAGCGGATAAAGAGTATCTGTTATCGAATGCAGAAGATAAGAAAGCTATAGAAACAGCTTTAGGCATTACTCTGCCTAATGTGGGCGATAAGCCGGAAAGCATTGATTTAAGTAATCTGCTTGCCAAACTGCAAACGAATGCAGGTACTTTCACTACCAATACGATTGAAATTGATGTACAGGCTAATAACCGGTGGAGTAGCGAGGATGCAGAAGCAAACCGTACTTATAAAATTGTTTGCAATAAGCCGGAGTTTAGTATCGATGCTTATCCTGGCAATATTTGGACTAAGGAATTTACCGTAAATGCTCTGCGTGAAGAGCAAGTAACAAGTGGTGTTTTCACGACTTTGAGTAGTGATATGACCTATCAGTATAGTGTTGATGGAGAAACTAATTGGATAACATTAAATGACGGTATGCGCCAAGACCAACTGACTCCAGGAACAACTTATTATATTCGTGGTCTGTATCGTGGTGAAGTAGCGGGGAAAGTAGCGGAGGTTTCTACTTATCCTGTTATTGAATTAGAGAATGGTAACATGGAAAAATGGAAAGAAGAAGAAAGGGGGTATTACTATGATGGTAATATATTTAATAGTAATGATCCCAAATTAAGAGTTTATTATCCATGGGATGATGAATCTTTTTGGAATACGAATAATGATTTTACAACACGTAACAGAGATGCTTCAACAGCTGCATTTTCTATTGTATATCGTTACAATTCATTTCCAGCAGTATCTTATACAAAAGATGCGAATTCAGGTACATGGGCAGCAGAACTAAGAAATACAGCAGCAGGACGAGGCAATACATCCTCTTCAGAAAGTTCTTATGATTTTAATAATGTCCCAGGTGAATTATTTATTGGCGACATCTCTGTATCGGAAAGTGGAACAGAAGTAATTCCTAATGATAGTTATAGCATAAATAAGGGAAAAACGTTTGCTTCACGACCTACCGCTTTGCGTTTTTATTATAAATATGCGCCTTATAATACAGATTCATGGAAGGTTTATATTGCTTTGTATGATTCAGAAGATAATATTATAGCAGAAAATACAAAAACAGGTGACAAACAAGATTCATATAATTTTATTGACGTCCCATTTAATTATACAGATGATTTAAATGCCGTTCCTGCAAAAATCTATGTGTATTTTGCGTCTTCCATCTATTCTGGTAATCAGTTACCATATCACAAGATGAACGTTACAACATGGTATAAGGATTCTCAAAGAACAGATGAAACTCTTTCAGGAAGTGTGTTTATCATTGATGACATATCATTAATCTACGACAAATAAAAAGCAGCAAAATATGAAACAAACCATATTATATCTCGTAGCGGCAATCTTCCTCTTGGCAAGCTGCCAGCAGGAAGAACGAGTGGCGGAAGAAACCACGACCGGTTACCTTTCGATAGAAAGCATCGCGCTGCAAGCGGATGTGCAAACCGTATCTTCGCGTGCGGTAGATAGCGACCTGTATGTGGAGATTCTGCAAGACGGCGAAACATATCGTACATACAATCCGGGGACTGTGCCCGACAAAATCGAATTGCCCGTAGGGACGTACCAACTCCGTGCGTACAACGAAGCCTCGCGGATGGGAAATCCCTATGAAGGATTAGGTTACGCTGTTTATTCCAGCGAAGCACAGTCTTTCGACGTAGAAGCCGGAGCGGTGACACCGCTCGAACTGGAAGTGCCGATGATTAATTTCGGCGTGACATTGCAATTGCCGGAAAGCTTCGGTACATATTTCCCAAGCTATACGTTTACCGTAATCTGTGGCGACAGGTCTGTAGAGTTGGAATCGGGAGAAACCGCCTATTTCCCCTATGAGGAAGGGGCAACCACATTCAGCTATTTATTGAAGGTGACAAACACGGATGGAGAAGATTTAGATGCTGAAGGAGGAACCCGTACAGAAGTAGCTCGCGGCACCGTCTACACCGTAACCTACGAAATGGCTACCCAATCGCTCAGCGTAGCGCAATAAAAGGAACGAATCACATTTGTAGGGGCGAGGTTTGCTCGCCCGAATGCATACACGCGTATGTTATCGGGCAAGCGGACCTTGCCCCTACAAGTTTCTGTATCAGCCATACCTGCTGATGCTTTCGGGCGTATGCGATACGCCCCTACAGAGATTTTTATTCAGCTACCAGCGGATAGGCTTCAGGATTTGTAATGATTGACAAATTCAAGTCTACATCTAAAGCGTCCCAGCGGATTCTGTTTTTACCAAGTAATTGAACATTGAACACATCATCGACCGTAGCTCTTCTAAACCAAGGGAATTTTTCGTAAGATAAATAGTATTCTTTATCTCCGACCAACAGAATCAATCCGTTTCGGGATAAATGCGTAACTTCAACATTGCTTTTTATTGCTGAAGTGGCTATTCCATTTGTCATTGATGATTTGTTCATACATTTCTACTATTTGAAGAATTAATTTTATTTCTTTTGTTGTAAAGCCATGGCTATAAGCCAATTCAATTGTAGGTTCTAACCAAACTTTTGCTTCGTTTTCGCCTTTCTCCACATGAATATGCATTCTATTTTCTTCTCTTGAATAAAAGAAGAAGTCGTATCCATCTATTAATAATACTCTTGGACTCATTGTACAAAGATAGGGAAATAATCGCATATTATAATAGCTTCTGTAATAAAAAAGAATTAAATATGCAGCGAAGAAGCGGAATTTCCAGGCGTATGCGATGCGCCCCTACAAGGCAACGCTATATATATAATATACGCGCGTACCTATTATAATATATGGCCTATAAACTTTTCCATCGCTTTTCATTGCCTGTTTCTAAGATATTGATTATTTTTGTAAAATAATAAAGCTATGAATGGAGGCATTATCGTTTTCGGTGTATTGGCTGCTATTGCTGTAGCTATCTGGATTTATACAGAAACTCCAGCCGGTAAAAAATGGATAAAGAATCTGTAAAACCCAATCAAGGTTGCAGGGGCAATGCCTGCTAAGCCCGAACACATACACGCGTATGGCATCGGGTAAGCAGACCTTGCCCCTGCCTCGTTATTGAGCGAAATGCGGATATTCATATAATAAAGGGTGCGTTTAAGTATCGACACTGTAGCCGCAAAGTGCCATAGGTTCTATTGCTGCCGTAGCAGGAGTATTTATCTTTTTTAAAACAACGAAGAAAGACAAATAAGTTCTTAAATTTAGCCCTTGTAGTAGGTGTTGTCATTCCTCTTTATTCTAATATCCAAGATGTAAAGAACTGGTATGCCGTTTTTACGGGCAGCCTATTGACCATCATATTTGCAATGATGGGAAATAAAATTTTAAAATAAACAGTTTATGAACATGTTAGGAGTCGTATTTACGATAGGGGTAGTAATAGCAGGCGGATTTTTGATTTGGCTCTATACGAAGCCCGGCAAACGCTGGCTGAAGAATCTGTAAAACCAACCACATTTGCAGGGGCAAAGTCTGCCAAGTCCGGACGCATACACGCGTATGTCATCGGGCGGGCAGACCCCGCCCCTACCTTGTTTCTGCCTGCCAATGCACTGTTGATGCTTTGGGCGTGTGCGATACGCCCCTACAAGGCAACGTAGCTATTTGAAAATAATCCGCTTCCTTTGTTCAGCAAACACGGCACTCTTATTCCAATACAAATACCGGATGTTGGGGGCTGCTCAGTTCGTGCCGGTAGGTGAATCCTTCCCATTCGAAAGTCTTGATTTGCCCGGTGTCTTCTATCCGGTTCATTAGCAGGAAGCGTGTCATTTCGCCGCGGCACATCTTGGCATACACCGTCACGCTTTTGGGCTTTCCGCCTTTTTGCACCAAGAATTCCGGCGTGATGACCTGCACGTTTTCTTCTACCCGTTTCCAATACAGCAAGTCTTTCATTTCGGCGCTGGCAAGATTGACCAGTGTGTTCCCTTGTTTCCGGATGGCTTCGATAAACCAGTCGGTAAGGATGGGTTTCCAATAATCGAACATCGTGCATCCGTGCTTGGGGAGGCGTACATCACCTTCCAAGCGGTAAGGTTTGATCAGGTCGAGCGGGCGTAACAGGCCGTATAAGAAAGAGGTAATCAGCAGGTGCTCTTGCGCATATGCCCAGTCTTCGGATGTAAACGTAGCGGCGTCAATGCGCTTGAACACGATGCCGGTATAAGCAAGCAGGGCGGATAGGGGAGGTGTGTCTGCCGAAAGGAAATCTTGATAGCGCAGGCAATTTTCGGCTGCAATCTTGGAGTTGACGTGCAGCAGGCGGCTTAATTCGTCTGAACTGAACATACTCATTTCCATAGCGTTCTCTCTCGCTTCGGTCTCGAAACGCGGGATGGTGGTAAAAGGGACTTGCAACCGGCTGCGTCCGGTCATGGTCTTGGCACACGATATAAACAGTAGCATCTGGTGGGGAAATATTATGGCACACAGAAAACACTGATTTAACAGATGGCCACAGATATTATTTAAAGAAAAATCCGTGAAAATCGGTTTCATCTGTGTTTTCTGCGTGCTATAAGATAAATTCGATTAGTTACTTAAGAATGAAGAATTAGTAATATCGCTTGCTTATTCTTCATTTATTTATACTCTTGCCAACTCTTTATCTTGATGTCTTCTTGCTTCATCCGGCAGAAGGCTTCGATAAAGGCTTTCGCCAAGCGGGCATTGGTAATCAACGGAATGTTGTGGTCGATGGCACCGCGCCGGATGCGGTAACCGTTGGTCAGTTCGCGCTTGGTGTGGTTCTTCGGGATGTTGACAATCAGGTCGAACTTGTGTCCGGCTATCATCTTCATTACGTTGTTTTCGGCGTGCGGACGTTCGTCGGGCCAGAATACCGGTGTGGTCGGTATGCCGTGCGAGTTAAGGAACGTGGCGGTACCGGCGGTAGCGTAGATGTGGTAGCCGTTTTTGCTCAGTTCCTGGCTGGCATCCAGCAAGTCGACTTTCGACTTTGTGGCGCCCGAAGAGAGCAGTACCGATTGTTTCGGGATTTTATATCCTGTGGCAATCATGGCGTTGAGCAAGGCTTCGTCGAAATCGTCACCCAAGCAACCTACTTCGCCGGTAGACGACATGTCTACGCCCAATACCGGGTCGGCATTCTGCAGACGGGCGAAGGAGAACTGCGAAGCTTTCACGCCGATCCAGTCGATGTCGAATGCCGATTTATCGGGCTTCACATACGGAGCGTCGAGCATGATGCGGGTAGCCGTTTCGATGAAATTTCGTTTCAATATTTTAGATACGAACGGGAAGCTGCGCGATGCGCGGAGGTTGCATTCGATGACTTTTACTTCGTTCTTGCGCGCCAGGAACTGGATGTTGAACGGGCCGGAGATATTCAGTTCTTTGGCGATGCGGCGGCTCATTTTCTTGATTTGGCGTGCCGTAGAGAAGTAAATGTGCTGGGCGGGGAACACCAAGGTAGCGTCGCCCGAGTGTACGCCGGCGTATTCGATGTGTTCCGAGATGGCGTATTCTACAATTTCACCGTTTTGCGCTACGGCATCGAACTCGATTTCCTTGGTTTCTTGCATGAACTGCGATACGACAACCGGATATTCTTTTGAAACTTCGCTTGCCATTTGCAGGTAGCGTTTCAGTTCTTCCTCGTCGTAGCAGACGTTCATCGCTGCACCACTCAGTACGTACGACGGACGTACCAATACCGGATAGCCCACCTTTTCTACGAACTTTTCCACGTCTTCCAAGCTGGTCAGTTCTTGCCAAGCGGGCTGGTCGATGCCCAACTGGTCGAGCATAGCCGAGAACTTGTTGCGGTTTTCGGCGCGGTCAATGGATACCGGCGATGTGCCTAAGATAGGAACAGACTGGCGGTGGAGCTTCATGGCAAGGTTGTTCGGGATTTGTCCGCCTACCGATACGATGACGCCGCGGGGTTGTTCCAGGTCGATGATGTCCAATACGCGTTCGAACGACAATTCGTCGAAGTAGAGGCGGTCGCACATATCGTAGTCGGTCGATACCGTTTCGGGGTTGTAGTTGATCATGATGGATTTGTATCCCAGCTTGCGTGCGGTCTGGATGGCGTTCACCGAGCACCAGTCGAACTCTACGGATGAACCGATGCGGTAAGCGCCCGAGCCCAGTACGACAACCGATTTTTCGTTCTTGTAATAGTTGACGTCATACCCTTCGGTGCCGTAGGTCATATAGAGGTAGTTGGTCAGTTCGGGATGTTCCGAAGCCACGGTGTTGATGCGTTTCACGGCAGGCAGGATGCCCTGCTTCTTGCGGTAGGCGCGCACGGCAAGGTTTTCTTTCTCCATGTTGCCGCTTTGAGGCTTCAATACGAAGCGGGCTATCTGGAAGTCGGAGAATCCCAGTCGTTTGGCTTCACGCATCACTTCGGGTGAGATTTCTTCTAAGGTGTTATAGCCTTGCAGCTTATGTTTGTAATCGACGATGTTTTTCAGCTTGCCGATGAACCACGGGTCTATCTTGGTCAGGTCGTAGATGCGCTGGATGTCGTATCCTTCTTCCAGTGCCTGTGCGATGGCGAAGATGCGGAGGTCGGTGGGGTTGGCAAGTTCATCGTCCAAGTTTTCGAATTTCGTATGGTCGTTGCCTACAAAACCGTGCATGCCTTGGCCTATCATGCGCAATCCTTTCTGGATAATTTCTTCAAACGAACGTCCGATAGACATGATTTCGCCTACCGACTTCATGCTCGACCCGATGCGGCGCGATACGCCGACGAATTTGGTCAGGTCCCAGCGCGGAATCTTGCAGATGAGGTAATCGAGTGAGGGAGCTACGTAAGCCGAGTTGGGCGTGCCCATTTCGCCAATCTCGTCAAGGGTATATCCCAAAGCAATCTTAGCGGCTACAAAGGCGAGCGGATAACCGGTGGCTTTCGAAGCCAATGCTGAAGAGCGGCTCAGGCGGGCGTTCACTTCAATGATGCGGTAATCATCGGTGTCGGCATTGAACGCGAACTGGATGTTACATTCGCCCACGATGCCCAAATGGCGCACGCATTGTTTCGAAATGTCTTGCAGCATAGTCACTTGTGCCTGAGTGAGCGAGCATGTAGGAGCCACTACGATGGATTCGCCTGTATGGATGCCCAGCGGGTCGAAGTTTTCCATGCTGGCTACGGTAAAGCAATGGTCGTTGGCGTCGCGGATAACTTCGAACTCGATTTCTTTCCAGCCTTTCAGCGATTCTTCCACCAAAATTTGGGGTGAGAAGGTGAAAGCGCTTTCCGCCAGTTCGATAAAGGCTTCTTCATTGGGGCAGATGCCGCTTCCCAGTCCGCCCAGCGCGTATGCCGAACGTATCATCACCGGATAACCGATGCTGCGGGCTGCGTCGATGGCGTCTTTCGTGTTCTCTACCGCATGGCTGATAGGGGTCTTCAATGGAATCTCGTCCAGCTTCTTTACGAAAAGGTCGCGGTCTTCGGTGTACATAATCGCTTCTACCGAGGTGCCCAATACCTCTACGCCGTATTCTTTCAGCGTGCCGTTCTTGTACAATTCCGTTCCGCAGTTCAGTGCGGTCTGTCCGCCGAACGCCAGCAAGATGCCGTCGGGGCGTTCTTTCTTGATGATTTCCGTAACGAAATAGGGAGTGACAGGCAGGAAATATACTTGGTCGGCAATGCCTTCCGAAGTCTGTATCGTAGCGATGTTGGGGTTGATAAGCACCGAGCGGATGCCTTCTTCGCGCAACGCTTTCAAGGCTTGCGAACCTGAATAGTCAAACTCTCCCGCTTGTCCGATTTTGAGTGCGCCTGATCCCAAGACCAGGACTTTCTTCAATTTCTTTTTCATGGCATATATGTACTTATGATTTATGTTTGAGTTAATAATTAATAGTGAATAATGAATAACGAATAGCCGTAATCATCCACCGTTGTTAACTATTCATTGTTCATTATTAATTAAATGTACTCTTTTTGCAAAGGAACAATTTATTTTTGAAGAAAACAAAGGTTTTGTTTATCTTTGTCCCAATAAAATTAATAAGAAATTGTAATATGGGAAAAGAAAAGATTATTTTGACCGGTGACCGTCCCACCGGTAAATTGCATATCGGACACTATGTAGGTTCTTTGCGGCGCCGTGTAGAGCTTCAGAACTCAGGACTTTATGATAAGATTTTCGTGTTCGAAGCCGACGGGCAGGCATTGACCGACAATATCGACAATCCGGAGAAGATACGCCAGAATGTGATAGAGGTGGCGCTCGACTATTTGTCGGTAGGCTTGGATCCCGCTAAATCGACTATCTTCATCCAGTCGCAGATACCGGAGTTGTGCGAGCTGACCTTTTATTATATGGATCTCGTTACGGTGTCGCGTCTGCAGCGTAACCCGACGGTGAAGACCGAGATTCAGATGCGTAACTTCGAGACGAGCATTCCGGTAGGTTTCTTCGTTTACCCGATCAGCCAGGCTGCCGATATCACCGCTTTCAAGGCAACGACCGTGCCCGTGGGCGAAGACCAGGAACCGATGTTGGAACAGGCACGCGAGATTGTGCGCCGCTTTAATTATATTTATGGGGAGACGTTGGTGGAACCCGAAATCCTGCTTCCCGACAATGCGGCTTGCCTGCGCTTGCCCGGTACAGACGGCAAGGCGAAGATGAGCAAGTCGTTGGGCAACTGTATCTACCTTTCCGACCCGGCTGATGAAGTAGAGAAGAAGGTGCGCAGCATGTACACCGACCCCACCCACATCAAGGTGAGCGACCCCGGCAAGTTAGAGGGGAATACCGTATTTACGTATCTCGACGCTTTCTGCCGTCCGGAACACTTTGAGCGTTATTTGCCCGACTATCCGAACCTGGATGAACTCAAGGCGCACTATACCCGTGGCGGATTGGGCGACGTAAAGGTGAAGAAATTCTTGGCAGCCATCATGCAGGAGGAATTAGAACCTATCCGCGCACGCCGCAAAGAGTTCGAGAAAGACATCCCCGCCATTTACGACATGCTGAAGAAAGGATGTGAGGCGGCGCGCGAGGCGGCAGCCCAAACCTTGAGCGAGGTACGCCGTGCAATGAAGATAGACTATTTTGACGATGCGGCATTAATCGCCGAGCAATCCGCGCGCTTCGGGAAATGATTTAATAGCACACAGATTACACGGAAGGGCACAGAAATACACAGATTTTATTTTTTTAGCAGGCACAGCGCAGCCTTAATTAATCAGTGTAAATCTGTGTCTTTCTGTGTAATATGTGTGCTATGATGTGTTTTGGAAATGTGTTTCTTTTTAATTTTTAGAAAAAAAGTTGCTCAAAAGTTTGCAGGTTTAAAAATAAGCTGTACCTTTGCAGCGCAATTGAGAACGAGACCTTCGGGCGTTTAGCTCAGCTGGTTCAGAGCATCTGCCTTACAAGCAGAGGGTCGGCGGTTCGAATCCGTCAACGCCCACTTCGATGCTCGTTTTCAAGAGGCGCTTTAGGGCGTTTAGCTCAGCTGGTTCAGAGCATCTGCCTTACAAGCAGAGGGTCGGCGGTTCGAATCCGTCAACGCCCACTTTCTTTTAAGATACTGTTTTAAATCCTACATTTTCCCTGCTTGATGTATTCGTTTTTGTGTGTGCTTTAGGGCGGATTTTGGGTTCTCATCACACGATAAATTCAAAACAGTTTCTAAAAATCCGATTAATAAATAAATGAATATCCGCAAATATCCAATGGGACTGTCTCAAAATAGAAATAAGCTTTCATTTTGTCATCCTGAACGGAGTGAAGGATCTCGAATACACAAGCTGATGCACACGAGATTCTTCGCTATGCTCAGAATGACATTACTTTTTGATAGGCAATTTTCATTTTGAGAC
>CASFRN010000169.1 GCA_949296855.1 uncultured Bacteroides sp.
ACTTCTGTGATGAGGAAGATAGCGGGCTATCTGACGAAGAACAGAAGCGGAAAGGACCAAAAAATCGCCCAAAGCACACACGAAAACGGATACATCAAGCCAAGAAAAACTTTTCGTAGAAATTCAAAACAGTTTCTTATTCTTCATTTTCCAAATACTCATGTTCCCGTTTCGGATTCATCGGGAACCAACCTTTCCGTACGCGTTCGCGTTGCTCGAATATCTCTTTGATGCTCCAAAATGAAGAAAAGGCGAATACGCCTAACAAGGTCGAAACGAGAATATCGCTGACGAATACTGACCCGACAATCCCCGCAACGCCCAACAACAAGAACCACCACCAGCACCGTGTCCCGAAGTAATATTCAGCCTTAATGACAATGGGATGAAACAATCCGATTATCAAAAACGTACAAATGCCGATGGCGATTCCTCCAATATGGCAAGTAGTAAGCCAGTCCATCATCTGCGGATAGGTATTTCTTTCTTTATGCTTTGTTCCAACGAAATTAAAGTTTCCGTAGCGGTTACGCCCGGTATCTCTTGAATCTTGGAATTCAGCAATTCCATCAAGTGCTCATTATCGGTACAATACAACTTGGTCAGCATCGTGTAAGGCCCTGTCGTAAAATGGCATTCCACAATTTCAGGAATCTTCTCCAATTCCGCTACTACACTTTTATACATCGACCCTTTCTCCAACTTGATACCTACATAAGTGCAAGTGCTATATCCCAAACTTTTGGGATTAACATGGTAACCCGATCCGATTATGACCCCTAAGTCAATCAGCCGTTGTACACGTTGATGGATAGCAGCGCGCGAAACGCCACATTCTGCAGCCACATCCTTAAACGGGATGCGTGCGTTCTGCGAAATGATTTCCAGAATCTGTTTGTCGAGATTATCAATTTTTTCCATAAGAATTTATCAATCTTGTATTATCATATTGTAAGCAAATATAGCAAAACTTTTTTAGAAGAAAGCAATCTCAGGCAAAAAAACATATTTTTTCACAGAAAAAGAACATTTTATCACCTTCATCAGTTCAGCAAAGCTGACACTTCCTCCATCTTCCGTCTTCTTTCAAACGAAAAAGTATCGCTATGTGTATCTAAAAAAGCAAGTAAATCGAGCACTTTTCCCCATAACATCCTCTGTTCCTCTTCTGACGTTTTGATAGTCGAATCGAAATAAAGCAATTCAGCCAGCAGTTCCATGCGGTGCAAGCATTCTTTTTCAGGGAAACGCGCCTGTATATAGCCAATGAGAATATCAGAATTTGCTTCATAAAAAAAAGGTGCAGGTTGATGAAAAAAAGAGCGGTACATATCGTCTGTTTCCATTTGAAGGGTAGCCCCTTCTTGCTTTTCTCTCTTTTCCTTCAGTTTCTCAAGTGCTTCGAAAAACTGACGTATCAATCGCATAATATAGTCTCTTTCCAACATCTTGGCAGTCTTTTTTTGAAAATAAACAGTTTTTTGTTCTACAAAGATACAAGGTTTTCTTGAATAAACACCAGCTTTTGCCGAAGAACTTTAAAGGATTCTTTCTAACGCCATTATGCTATTATAAATAAGGTATAAGAAAAGGTGAATGTTTCCATTGAGTAATCCGCGAATCCATTTTTTATTACAACATCCACACAGACAAATCTTTTACAGAAATGTCCGTCTCCTATTATGAGACGGACATTTCCGTAAAACAGCTGTCAGTCAACAACTTATGGAATTTCTGTGAAAAGATTGTGTCAACAGAAAGCCTGATTGTTGACATTTTATAAAGAAACAGCCGCAAATAAATCCGCCAAAACCGTTGATGTTCAATTATTTTTGTTACCTTTGCAGCAGAAATGTCCGTCTCATAATAGGAGACGGACATTTTTTTGTGAAACAATTTATGGATGTATAGGCAAGATTGTATGTACACCGTATGCTCATTTTCAATCAGACAAACCCTCCCTCTACAAGTTCATCTTCAGAAAAAGGATAAATAATCGTCCCCGTTTTAAATAGAGTTTCCAGATTTTATCGTACCTTTGCAACAGGCAAATCCCGACCGCACTCATGCGGTTACAACTGAAATATAATATGCAACAAGCTACAAACGATTTGTCTTTCATGGAACGTTTAAACCCAATACGGAGATATGCCGCACTGTTATAATCCCGATTTATGAAACACGAGCACAAAGACAAATACACGGAAATGACCACTGCCCCAGTACACCGGCTTATCGGGTCATTGGCTGTCCCTACCATCATCAGTATGCTGGTTACTTCGCTCTACGTTATGATAGACACCTATTTTGTAGGGAAAATCAATACACAAGCCACTGCAGCCGTGGGCATTTCGTTCTCAGTGATGGCCATCATACAAGCCTTCGGCTTCTTCTTCGGACACGGGTCGGGCAATTTCATATCACGCCGGTTAGGGGCACGCGATTATCAGAGTGCCGAAAAGATGGCGGCTACGGGATTCTTCAGCGCATTCATAGCCGGATGCCTGATTACGGCATTCGGGCTGATTTACCTCACCCCCATCTGCATCGGGCTCGGCTCCACTCCTACCATCCTGCCTTACACCGAAACCTACTTGGGCATCATTCTTTTAGGCGCGCCTTTTATGGCATCTTCTTTGGTACTGAACAACCAAATGCGTTTTCAAGGGAACGCACTTTATGCCATGGTGGGCATCACAGCCGGAACGGTACTCAACATCATCTTGGCCCCCTTGTTCATCTTCGCATTCGGCATGGGCATCGCCGGAGCGGCATGGGCTACCCTCTGCGGACAAATATGCAGCTTCATCATCCTACTTTATATGGATAGCCGGGGGGAAAACATCCGCATCCGCCTTTGCAATTTCACTCCTCGCTTCGCTTATTTCCGTGAAATCGTCTACGGAGGAAGCCCTTCACTCTGCCGTCAAGGATTGGCGAGCTTTGCTGCTATCTTGCTCAATGTAGCCGCAGGCCGATATGGCGACGCAGCCATTGCGGGCATGTCTATCGTAGGGCGCATCTGTATGTTCATCAATTCCTTCCTTATCGGTTTCGGCCAAGGATTCCAGCCCGTATGCGGCTACAATTACGGTGCGGGAATCTACTCACGGGTGCGCGAAGGATTCTGGTTCTGCGTGAAGGTAGGCGTTGTTTTCCTTACACTTTGCTCCATCGTGGGCTACATCTATGCGCCCGAAGTCGTGTCATGGTTCCGGGAGGATGATGCCGAGGTAATAGCCATCGGCGCACGCGCCCTGCGCTGGCAACTCATCACCTTGCCTCTTGGCACATGGGTCATCCTGTGCAATATGCTACTCCAAACCATCCGCCGTCCCGTGCGTGCCGTATTGCTCGCTTCGGCACGCCAAGGGCTGTTCTTTATACCGGCTATTTTACTGTTACCTTATTTCTTTGGTTTACAAGGTGTGGAAATGAGTCAAGCCGCAGCCGACTTCTGTTCGTTTCTCTTCGCCTTGCCGATAGCCATCCCTGTGCTCCGTTCGCTTCGGGAAGACAGGCAAAGAACTTAAACCCAAAAATTCGCAAAAAACTATAGCACACAAAAACACAGAAAGGCACAGATTTACACAGATTAATTCAGGCTGCGCTGCGTCAGCATAGAAATAAAAATCTGTGTTCCTCTGCACCTTTCTGTGTCATCTGTGTGCCATGACAAACCAAGCGCCTTAAAGCAACAGACCGATGGACAGCAAAACGCCGAAAAGAAGCATATTCCTTGAAGTCTCACCCAAAATGACATTCAGAGCTTTCCCTTTCCCGATACGTGCCATACGGGCAGTGGTCAGGATATGAAGAAGCAAATAAGCTTGAGGGAGAAGACTGGCATAGAGTTTTCCTTGCCCAAGGAAATAAAAACAAAGCCAACAAGCAATCAGCCCCAAAAAGAAATAAGTAATAAGTCCGGCTTTGGCTCCAAAACGGACAACCAATGTACGCTTCCCGCTAATCTTGTCTTGCTCCCGGTCGCGGAAATTGTTGACCATCAACAACGTATCAATCACCAAGCCGCAAGAAAGCGACGCAACGGTCACGGGCAAATTCCAGGAATGCGCCATGACATAATAAGTACACCCTACAGGCACAAAGCCAAAAAACACCAGCACCAAGAGGTCGCCCCAACCTTGATAAGCCAGTTTGGTGTAAAGATAAGCAAAAAGGATGCAAGCAACCCCTACCGGAATCATCTCCCAGCCGCTATAGAAAAGCAGTCCAAGCCCGCATACTCCGGCAAGGGATGTGGTAAAGAGAATGCCCCGCTTCATCTGCCGGGGAGAAATCCAGCCCTGGGCACATGCCCGCTCGGGGCCTAAGCGGTCTTCACGGTCGCTTCCTTTTAAGAAATCGTATAAATCATTAATAAAATTCGCGTCTATCTGCATCAAGAAAGCGAACAGAAAACAGAGAACGGCAGGCACAACTTGGAAATGCCCGTGTGCTTCCGCCAGCGCGCATCCTATCATAACGGGAATGGAAGCGGCGGTCAACGTCTTAGGACGTGCCGCCAATATCCAAGCCTGAGGTGAATTGGGTTGAATGTTCTCGTTCATCGTTTTTTTGCTTGTAATGAAGTAAACATCATTTATTGCCCAAAGCCTCTTCTATCAACGCCAGCAGATTCTGGTAATGGCTCCGGACAACGCCGGAAGTCTGAGCGGCAGCACTCTTCACCAAACGCTCCAACGCGATAAGCTCTCCGCGGGCAATGGCAGGAGCATCCGAATAACGCGGACGACGGTTTGCACGCTTGTCGGCTTCCGCCTGTGACTTATCAAGCAAACCTATCAAATCTTCGACGTATGCCTTCTGAATGTTCCGGCGGAAAATGTCCGAACGCGCAGGATTGTTCCAGAATACAGGACGCAAATCAGCAAAAAGTTGAGCGGCTGTATAGGCTTCGGCTCCATTTAACGCTTCATTCTCGCACATCTTATCGAACGTATTCTTGCTCAGCAAACGTGCCAACACGCTGGATTGAAGCGAACAAATGGCATTGACGGGCGTAATGCGCGCCTTAGCTATCAGACCGCGGTCGATGAGCCATTCGGGAGCAGTGAAAAGCTGCTCATTAAGAAACGCTACAGCCCGACGCTGAATATCGGCCGGAACAAACTCACGCGCTACGGCATCGGTCTGTTCTACCGTAATCGGTGTGGAATAAATCCCTGCCACATTTTTTACCACATGCCCCATATAGCGCGCCAACTGATTGACTACTTGAGTATAGATTTCAGCAGCGCCGGCATAGGATTTATCCGGTTCGTAGCTCCACTCTTTAATCCGAGGCACGATGCGCTTCAAATTCTTGATGCCGTATTCGCTTGCCAACATCGAATCGTCTCCCAAATCCTCGCTTTGATTACGCGGGTCGTCCGGATCCGACTCCGTGCCGAAAGTGTAACGCACGTCTTCGTTCAGTTTAGCTATGATGGATTGGTTAGAATAAGGCACTTCCGCTTCGGGAGTCTTGAATTGGGGCATCCAGCGGTATCCCCATTCGATGGCCCATTTGTCGTACATACCAATACGGGGGAATATGCCCTTCCGTGAAATGCTGTCTTCAGGCTGCGCCACGTAATTGAACCGTGCATAATCCATAATAGAAGGAGTATGCCCGTTGGCTTCTACCCATACTTTATCACGCAGCTTTTCTACCGGTATGGTATGCGAAGACCCGAAGTTATGACGAAGTCCGAGGGTATGCCCTACTTCGTGCGAAGAAACAAAGCGGATGAGCTGTCCCATCAGTTCATCATCCAATTGCATTTTACGGGCAGCTTCATCGATTGTTCCAGCCTGAATCATATACCAATTACGCAACAGGCTCATTACATTGTGATACCAATTGATGTGCGTTTCCAAAATCTCTCCCGTACGCGGGTCATTGATATGAGGCCCGCTGGCATTGGGGATATCCGACGGCTTATAGACAATGGCAGAATGACGCGCGTCTTCCAAGCTCCATGAAGGGTCGTCCGCCGGAGCTTCTTCCGCATAAATGGCATTCTTGAATCCGGCTTTCTCGAATGCCGCTTGCCAATCATTCACACCTTGTATCAGATAAGGCACCCATTTCTTCGGAGTGGCCGGATCAATGTAAATGACAATCGGCTTCTTCGGCTCCACCAATTCGCCGCGCAAGTAAGCGGCTTCATCTTTCGGTTCCAAGCGCCAACGTGTGACAAGCTGTTTGTATTCAATGCCCTGAGGATTCGAATCGAAATCGGTATAACGCACGGTGAAATAACCGACACGCGGATCGAACAAACGGGACTTCATCGGCTTTTCAGGCAAAATCACCAACGAACTGTTCACTTCATAAGTCAACGGCGTATCCGTACTTCCCGTTTCTAAAAAACTTGCCCCTTCCGCCTTTTTACGGCTATAGGTCACGACATTGCTGATTTCGACGTTTTGCGGAAAAGCCTTCAATGTATCTACATACGATGCGTCGGCATTGAAAGCTTGCAATCCGATGTATTCTTTATCTTCTTTACTGAAAGTGAAAAGCGGATTTTCTTTTTTCAGATACGCACCGATATTAAACACATAACTACGATGAAGCGAATCGTTGCGGACACTTTCCAATTTAAAGTTTGCCACAATAGGCTGGATGTTCGAATTCAATACAGACTGAAACATACCGTCTTTCTCCGAAGAACGTTCGCGGTAAGACAATTCACGCACAAACAAATTCTTATCCGGACCTGCTTCGAAACGGATAACCTTACTCCCGATAATATCTCCCGGATAACCTACACGCGATTTCTGACGCGCCGTAGGAGCCTTGCTGATGCGGTTTACCACAAGGATTTCCCGTCCTAACATCGTATCAGGGATTTCCAAAAAATAATCATTTCCCACTTTGTGCACACCGAGAAACCCGTATGTGCTTTGCGCTTTATCGGTAATAACTTGATTATACGGCTTCAAACCGTCTTTCGAAGCAGGCTTCACGACCTTTTCGGCCTGTGCCTTTTTGTTTTTTTTCTTAAATATCTTGGCATCTGCCGGTACGGAAGAACCCGCCAACAGAAAAACAGCCAAAGTCCAAACAGATAAAATGGATGTTTTCATACAGAACATGACAATTGATAAAGTTGTTTTTCTTGGATAATACGGAATGTCGCAGGATGGACAAAATAGCGGACATCCTTCCCGCCAGCAATGGCTTGACGGATAAATGTGGAACTGACCTCAAGCAAAGGGGTATGCACGGCTTTTACGCATCCGGACACTTTATCCGGAATATGCAACTCATATCCCAGACGTGGATAAACCAGTATCCGGTGTTTCCGCAGGATTTCTTCCGGTGACTTCCACAAGTCAAACTTCGCCCAGTTATCCGCTCCGATAATCAAAACGAATTCCCGTTCCGGATAAGTTTCGGAAAGTTTCTGAAGGGTATCAACGGTATACGAGGGGCGGGGCAAGCTGAACTCAAAATCGGATGCATGGAAACGGGGATAGCCGGCAGTAGCGGCTTCTACCATTTCCAAACGAATGCGGTCATCCAGCAAGTGAACATTTTTCTTGAAAGGATTTTGCGGAGACACAAGAAACCACACTTCGTCCAAATCTTCGTACTCGCATAAATAATTGGCAAGGGCAAGGTGTCCGATGTGTACAGGATTAAACGTCCCTCCGAATATTCCCGTCTTTAAATGAGTTTTTTCCATTTGAAGAAATTTACGACTTGCCACCCTGCTACGATAAACATAGCAGCGGCGATGATGTATTCTTTCAAGCTAAGGGCAAATATCCCTACAGCTAAAGCAACTAACGCAATGAAAATTGCCACAATCATCAAGATAAGCAGGAGTTTTTTCGGGTCTTTGGGCATCGTTTTCTAATTTTATGTCAATTAATCAAAAATCCACGAATAGCCTCTAACGCCTGCGCTTCGGCTTTATCCAACTGGTCATTCACTATAACAAGGTCGAATTTCGGAGCGTAACTCAATTCGAATTCCGCTTTAGCAATCCGTTTGTCAATAGTCTCCGGCGAATCAGTACCTCGTCCCTCCAAACGTTTGCGCAACTCTTCGATAGAAGGCGGCTGGATAAACACCGATAAAGCACGATCGCCATAAAAACGCTTGATGTTGCATCCGCCTACTACGTCTACATCAAAGATAATATTTTGCCCTTCGGCAAGTTGTTTCTCTACCTGCGATTTCAATGTGCCATAAAAGCGTTCAGGATATACTTCCTGGTATTCCACGAATTCATCATTTGCTATACGTCTTTTAAACTCATCGGGCGAAAGGAAAAAATATTCCACCCCGTCTTGCTCTGTACCACGAGGCGGACGACTGGTAGCGGAAATGGAGAACCGCAAGTTCAAATCCTGCTTCAACAGGTAATTAATAATGGTAGACTTACCTGAGCCGGAGGGGGCGGAGAATATAATCAGTTTTCCGTTCATTTCGATTCAATATTACATTACGTTCAACACTTGTTCCTTAATTTGTTCCAACTCATCTTTCATCTGCACTACTATGTTCTGCATCAATGCATGATTTGATTTGCTGCCAGTAGTATTAATTTCACGCCCCATCTCCTGAGCAATGAACCCTAATTTTTTGCCTTGTCCATACCCGTTAGCAAGAGTTTCACGAAAATATTTCAAATGATTGGCGAGGCGCTGTTTCTCTTCGTTAATATCCAATTTTTCGATATAATAAATCAATTCTTGCTCTAACCGGTTTTTATCATAATCCACCCGGATGGTTTTCTCTAAGGCATCGGTAATACGCTCACGTATCTTGGCTACCCGCTCTTTTTCATGAGATTCTAAAGAATATAACAACCGCTCAATATTATCCAACTTTTCAAGGAATTTCTTTTCCAATGCGGCTCCTTCTTGCTTGCGAAAATTAACCAAATGTTGCAAAGCATCATTAATAGCCTGACTAGCCACTTCCCATTCCTCATCCGAAAGTTCTTGCACTTCAACCCGCGCTAATACATCAGGCATACGAAGCAATGTGGCAAACCAATCTTCTGGAACGGGAATATGATATGCCTCGGCTATAGCATTGATTTGTCGATAATAATTCTCTACCAACGCCGCATTAATAGGAGTTGCATTTTCACCGGCTTCTTTTTCAGCCCAAATAAAGAAATCCACCTTTCCACGCTCCAATGTCTTTGCTATACGATTTCTTATTTCCATTTCCTTCTCTCGATAGAGAGGCACAATACGTGTCGAAAGATCAAGTGCCTTACTATTAAGTGACCTAATTTCGACATTTATCTTCTTATCTCCGAATGTAACAGTTACTTTGCCGTACCCGGTCATTGATTGTATCATACAGTTGATTTTTATTAAGTTTTGCAAAGGTAACAAATCTCCATTAACTACCCAAACATCTCTTAAAGAAGCAAGTGTTAAAATTGACAAGCACTTTATATAAATTTCAACTTACCACTGAATCATCGGTATGTACAAAAAAAGTCCGTCCCCAACGGGTGTGGGGACAGACCTCAAGACGGCGGCTACCTACTCTCCCGCTTGCGCAGTACCATCGGCGTGACGGGGCTTAACTTCTCTGTTCGGGATGGGAAGAGGTGGGGCCCCCGTGCCGTAGCCACCTGAATATCTCAAATACC
>CASFRN010000170.1 GCA_949296855.1 uncultured Bacteroides sp.
CAGATGCAACTGGATGGTGTCGATGTATCCCACCGCCTGCCCGGCCTCTACCTGATACCCTTCCTCGATGTCGAAGCGCATAATCTCGCCCGTACCTCGCGCGGAAACGGTCACTTCCGTAGTCTCGAACACGCCCGACGCATCGTAATCGCCGCTTCCTCCCTTACACGAAGCGAACAATGCCATCAAGCCAATGGTTACATAATAAGAACGTATCGTTTTCATCTTCTTCTTTTTTTATTTGTTATTAGTTACATATTTCAAATTATAGATAGCTTGCAGCAATTCCATTTCGTGCAAGATTTTATCTTGAATAGCGGATTGCTCGGCGTGGATATCCCGTGTCAGGTCTGTTCCCGATAAGGTTCCGTTCGCCATTTTGGCTTCCGAAGCCCGCTTCACGGAACCTCGCAAAGCGATAATCTCGTCGTCGTACTTCAATTGGTCGATATACTTGTCGATAGTGGCGTTACGTTGTGCAACGTCGAGCGAAGTATTGAAGAGGAATGTCTCCCGCTGGGTTTCGATAGAACGGATACCAGTTTGTATCTTTCTCCGGTCATTCTTTCGGGTATAAAGGCTTCCGAGGTTCCACGAAAGTCTCACGCCCGCGAGGTAATACGCCTTAAAATTATCCTCGAACATATCCAGTCCGGGCTTCCCGTAGCCTCCCGTAACAAACAAACCCAGTTTCGGCATCATCCCCGCCGTGATGCGGCTATCTTGCGCCCACAAGTTCCGTATCCGTGCCTGATAAAGTTCCAATTCAGGGCGATTGTTCTCCTTCGTCAAGGGACGAACGACTTCTGGCTTCACCAATCGGGTTTCCTCGCCGATTTCCTCGCCGATAAGCCGCGAAAGCATCTCTCTGTAAGCCCGCTTGGTATGCTCGAATTGCGCTTCCGTCTGCTTCGCCTTCAGCAAATCCACCCGAATCGCATCCAAATCCGACTGGTTGGCGATGCCGTTCTTAATGTACGAGGAAACCTGGTCGCAATTCTGTTGCAGTTCGGCTTGCAACACCTTGTTCTGTTCCAACTGCGCTTCGGCAAGCAGGATGCCGAAATAAAGCTGGTTCACCCGCTCGTTGATGGCATAGATACCCACATCCATATCCCGTTGGTCCACTTCCGCCTGCGTGCGGAGGGCTTTCCTTTCCGAGCGTATCGCGCCTCCGTCCCAAAGCGTTTGGCTCAAGGCGAGCTCCATTTTGTACTGGTCTTGACTCACCGAAGGAATTTCGACACCCGTCAAGCCGATAGCGTCGAGGTTGATAGGAATTTCCGTCACGTCCGACTGGTAAGTAGCCTGCGCGGAGAATGTCACTTGAGGCAAATACCCCTTAGCCGCGTTCGAAAGATTATATTCCTTCGTCTTTTCTATCAAACCGTATTGCTTGATAAGCGGATAATTCGCCCGCGCTTTCTCATAACACGCCTCGATGCTAAGCTGGGCGAAACAAGGAGCATAAAACACAAGCGCAAGGAAGAAAATGATTGTCTTTATTCGCATATCCATTTGTTTTATATGTTAATTAATTCTTTCGTCTGTTTTGTTCGACAACCCTGTCGATTCAAGTATAAAAAAAAGACTAAGGGCGCAATACCTCTAAAATCAGTTGCAGATTATGTTCACGGTACGATGCCATCAACTTATCTGCGATTTCCAAACCCAATTCCTCCTTTTCCCTGCAAGCGGAGATACTCGTCAACGAAGCCGTATCAAACGTAAGCAACATGAAAAGGAAATCGCTAAAAGCTATCGGGCGGATTCTGCCTGCTTCTATTTCCGCTTCCAGCATCTTCTTTACTCGCTGGATAGACTCTACTCGGTCGAGCAGGCCAATCACCATTGCCCGGTTCTCCGGCTTTAATAACATTTCCGACAAAAGGAAATAAGGCATTTGAGAAACTTGCGACAAAAGATACCGGTCGCGCGCCTCACGGAGGCGGTTTAAAGTCTCCTCGAATGATAAGCCTTGCTCGAAAATTCCTCGGAACAAGGGCACAATCTCGCGCGTCTTCCGCAACATGACCGCTTGAAACAGATTCTCCTTACTCCTATAATAATAATGCAGCATCGAATGCGCCACTCCTGCCCTTCGGGCGATAGAGAGCATCTTCGCTCCGTCGTAACCTTTCTCCAAGAACTCGGCTTCCGCCGCTTCTAATATCACTTGCTCGGTGTTTTGTTCGTTGGTTTTCATTATTTTATCTGTATTGACTATTTTGTTCGACAATATTGTCGATATAAATATAGGAATAATATAAAAAATAAAGCAAAATCATTAACGTATTTTAGCAAAAAAAATCAGACATACCGGCATCAACACATTACCGACTTTAAAAACGACAAAACCAAAAACATGAAATTATGACATCAATAAAACTCAAATTCAGACCTTCTACGACTTTTGGCAAGGAAGGATCGTTAACATTCCAACTGATTCACAAACGTTCGGTACAGCGGATAACGAGCAAATATAAAATTTTCGCCGAGGAATGGAACGAAAAGACTGGGCGGATAATACTTCCGTCGAAATCATCGCCGCGTTACACCTATCTAGCTTCTGCAAAATCAGATTTAAAATGGGAACTTGGCAGGTTGAAACGAATGGTTCAGGAAAGCAAGAAAACTACCGGAACGGTAAACCTAAATGAAATCGCCGCCACCTTATCACCTTGCCCCGACACCCCTGATAGCGTGTTCAACTTCATCCGTAAACAAATACAACGCAAAAAACGGATTGGCAAGATACGCTCATCAGAGACCTATCAATCAACACTCAAAAGCTTCATTTATTTCCGCAAAGGCATGGATCTGACATTCGATCTGATTGACGCTGAACTGATGGAACTCTACGAAGCATGGTTGCTGAAAGAAGGACTAACACGCAACACCACTTCTTTTTATATACGCATACTGCGTACCAACTATAAGTTAGCGGTAGAGAAAGGACTTACAACAGACCGCCATCCGTTCAAACACGTTTACTGCGGCATGGACAAGACCGTAAAAAGAAGTCTTACACTCGACGGAATTAGAAAAATAAAAAAACTGGACTTGTCGAAGAAGCCGGGATTGGGCTTCGCAAGAGACCTATTCCTTTTCAGCTTCTACACACGCGGAATGTCGTTTATTGACATGGCTTACCTGAAGAAAACCGACTTAAGCAACGGATGCCTGACCTACCGACGCAAAAAAACAGGACAACTACTAACCATAGAGTGGACGAAACAAATGCAAGGCATTCTCAACAAATACCAATCCGGAGACACACAGTATCTCCTTCCCGTCATCACCCACGAAGACGGAAGTGAGCGCAAACAATACCAAAGCCAAATGAGGAAAACAAACCGCTATTTGAAAGAAATCGCACACTTAATCGGACTATCTATGCCGTTATCTCTGTATTATACCCGCCATAGTTGGGCGACAATCGCCCGTGGCAAGCACGTCCCGTTGTCTATCATCAGTGAAGGCCTCGGACACGACTCAGAAACGACCACACAGATTTACCTTGATTCAATCAAGTCAAATGAAGTAGATAAAGCGAACAGGAATATACTGAAAGACCTTTAGTACGGGAAATCGCTTAGCAGAATGTCTATCTCCTGTTATGAGAGGACATTCTGCTAAGCGTAAATTAAACGAGAAAATGCAACTCAGAAGCACATTCGGTTGGCAATTGCCAACCGAATGTCAGGTCAAATTCCTACTTTTGTGTTGCAAAATGAAAAAGAAAGAACATTTAACCCGGGAGCAAAGGTACCAAATTTCCGCATTGTTGCAAGCGGGTCACAAACAAAAAGAGATAGCGGAAATAATCGGCAAGGACGGGAAAGGAGCCATCGTCACACTTGCCGAACGGAAGACAGGGTTTCTGTTGATGGAGAAGCTGCCCGGCGGGAAAAATGCTGACGGATTGGCGAAAGCGGTCATACGGATGCTGTTGCCATACAAGAAATGGATGTATACCATCACGTCAGACAATGGAACTGAATTTGCAGAACATAAGACAATTGCGAGGAAGCTGAAAGCGGACTTTTTCTTTTGCCATCCGTATTCCTCATGGGAAAGAGGATTGAACGAATATACAAACGGGCTCATCAAGCAATATATACCCAAAGGAGAATCTTTTGATAATTATGACGAACTGTATATCAAGAATGTACAGCATAAAATAAACAGAAGACCTAGAGAAAAACTAGGATTTGATTGCCCGAAAAGATTGTTTTTCGCATCTTTGCAATAAAATTGCATTGATAAGTTTATGATAGGTTTAATCTGCGGAGACACGGCTCTTTCATTTAAGCTTAGATAAAGGCACATAATCCCCCCACCCACTTCCTATGGGAAGCAGGAATTTTGTTGTAATTGATACCCAAATATATTACGAATCCTCTGAAATTACAAATTATCTCATTTTTGAGCCAGCATATGCATCATTGCGGTAAAGTCCAAGGAAAGTCCTCTGATAAGCTCGGCCGTTCCCTTAGCCTTGTCGGAGCGCTTTTTCCTTTTGCCTTTCCATATCGAAAGTATTGCCAGTACCATCCTCTGTATCGTGTCAAGGTTTCTGGCAGACCTTGCACTTTTCCGCCTGATGGAGTCCTGCCTCAGGTTGCGGTCAAGGTCCCAGTGCATGCTTTCTATTGCCCAATGCATTCTGGCTATTGTGCCCAGCCGCCGGGCACTTCCGTAAAAACTGGAGACATAGAACCTTCTTTCGGAAGATTTCCGGCCGCCAGATTTTCTTTCCGCCGCAGTCCGCATTTCGATAACCGTCAGGTCTCCATTCCACTTTTCCCTGTCCGTAATCAGGTCATTCCCACGAAAGATACGGCATACCCTGGTCTCTATCCTGCCATGTTCAAGGAAGGGGCCTTCCGAATATACATCCACAGGCTCTGCAAGTTCGACATTGTCCTCAATCCCATATCGCAGGGTCCTCTGGTTCGCCTTCAGCTCGATAAGGAAATCACCGCCTTTTCCCCGGATTTTATCTATGATGGCTTTCTGGAAGGACATGGCGTCTGCCGTAACTATGCATCCTGACACGTCCACCTTGTCCAACAGTTTGGGCACGGAAGTTATCTCATTGCTTTTTTTCCTCGCACATGTCCGTGGCAAGGGTGACACCTCCTTCAAGGGAATAGGCGGACACGATGTCGGGGTTGCGTCCGTTTTCGAGTACCGTCCCTCTCATTGCCTTGCCGTCAATGCAGATGATGTCCCCAGCAAGACCGACAAGC
>CASFRN010000171.1 GCA_949296855.1 uncultured Bacteroides sp.
AAAACGAAGCAGGGAACGTCATTGAAGTGTATGCCGAATACGACCCGCACACCAAGAGCGGCATGCCCGAAGCCAACCGCAAAGTGAAAGGCACCCTGCACTGGGTGAGCTGCAACCATTGCCTGAAGGCGGAAGTGCGCTTATACGACCGCTTATGGAAGGTGGAGAATCCGCGCGACGCTATGGCGGCTATCCGTGAAGAAAAGAACTGCTCGGCATTGGAAGCCATGAAGGAAATGATTAACCCCGACTCGCTGAAGGTGCTCAACGAATGCTACGTAGAGAAATACCTTGCCAATGCCAAACCGCTCGATTACCTCCAGTTCCAACGCATCGGATACTTTACGGTAGATAAAGACTCTACGGCTGACCACCTCATCTTCAACCGTACCGTATCGTTGAAAGATACATGGAGCAAGATTAGCCAAAAATAAATTATTAGGGACTAGGCAATCAATTGACTAGTCCCTAAATATAAAACAATACACAACATGCAAGAAGACCCATCTTCTGTTTTCGGCCAACCTGAATTTAAGGCATCGCTCGCCAAATACGAAAATATGTTGCGAACAGGCATCCATGTTTACTTCGAACCTGAAGAACTGACTCTTCTCGCCGAATATTATGCCACTCAGGGCAATCCTGACAGTTCGGACAAAGTCATCGAATACGCGATGAATCTGTATCCAGAAAACTTGGACATACAAATTTACAAATGCCATTCCCTACTCAGCCTTAAAGACTTGGAAGCTGCAGAACGGCTGCTTCGTTCCCTCCCGGACCAAAACGATTACGAAGTACAGTTGCTTTATGCTGAATTATCCGTAGCAAACGATGACCTTTATTCGGCAGAACAGTCAATAGCAACGCTATACGAGGAAAATCCATATATCGAAACGATGCTCGACATCGCCCAACTATATGTCGACTACCAGCTATACAACTATGCCTATCCGTGGATACAACAAGCGTCAGCCCAAGAGCCGAACAACTTAGAAGCCATCGAACTGATGGCTATATTCCATTACTATTCGACGGAAAACTTTGAAGAAGCGGCACGTTTGTTCAACAAAGTGCTAGACGAATCCCCCTACAATCTGATGGCATGGCAAAACTTGGCACGGTGCTACCTCCGCATGAACGAACTTGAAAAAGCCGCAGATGCCCTCGACTTTGCGCTGACCGTCGATGATACCCACCCCACCAACACCGAACTAAAAGGTGAATATTACCTTGCGGCAGGCAATAAAGGGAAAGCGGCTTCCTGCTTCGACCACCTCACGGAGATTTCGCACGACAAAGCCAATGTATACTATCTGGCTATGACCCTTTTTTTCGAAGCGAATGACTTCCATTACGCACTGAGATATTCCGCCTACTTCCTCGGCAAGCAAGACCTGCTCGGGAAGCGGTTCGACTACGCCAACATATACCATCTGCGCGCATTCTGCTACATACGTTTGGAGAAAGAGAAAGAATGCGCCTATATCGTAAACAGATGTTTAGCGAACTATCCCGACGACTACCGGTTTTATATGCTGAAAGGGGAACTGGAACTGACGATGAATGACGACAAAAACAAAGCGATGGAATTCCTCATGCATGCCATCAGACTAGCCCCCGGAAACGCCCAAATAGTGTACAGTGCCGCCTTCATGTTCCTCAATAAACAACATTATTCTGAATCGCAACGCCTATTCATACTGCTTAACAGAAGATTCCCTACAACCGCACTCTATGTCTGCTATTTCGTAGCCTTCAATTACTATAAGATAGGCTTTTTGGGAAAAATGTATCCTTACCTTGTGCGAGGTGCTGTTTATTCACGCATGACATTAGATGAATATAAGGATTTCTTCGTACAGGACGGAGACTTCATTTTTTATGATACGGCGAAGGAAATCAGCAACATGATTAGGTCGGGCGAATTAGACCCTACCCCTTACCTGCCTACGAACTCAAAAAAATGAAAGCAGAACCAAACTTTTTCTGATAAATATTTGGATAATCCGAACAAACGCTTTACATTTGCAAATGTAATAAAAACGAGAAGACATGAGAAATTGCACTACACATCGCCATCATCATTACCTGACGTAAACATACGGTGGGCTGAAGGGTCGTGTAAATTTCTTTATAAGATAATAAGGCTTGCCGTAAACGCGGTAAGCCTTTTTTATTTCAGGAATCATAAAAAACGATATACGATTATGTTAAGAATTGCCGTACAATCAAAGGGCCGCCTGTTCGAGGACACCATGGCCCTGTTAAGCGAAGCAGACATCAAAATCTCTACTTCCAAGCGCACCTTGCTTACCCAAGCAAGCAACTTCCCTGTAGAAGTACTCTTCCTCCGCGACGATGACATTCCGCAAACCATAGCCAGCGGAGTAGCCGACATCGGCATCGTAGGCGAAAACGAGTTTGTAGAACGAAACGAGAAAGCCGACATCATCTACCGCCTCGGATTCAGCAAATGCCGCCTCTCGTTAGCAATACACAAGGAAGAACCTTACGAAGGGCTTTCGTGGTTCGAGGGCAAGAAGATAGCCACATCTTATCCGGGCATCCTCCAGAGCTTCTTGGATAATAACAACATCAAGGCAGATATCCATGTCATCACGGGGTCGGTAGAGATTGCGCCGGGCATCGGACTTGCCGACGCTATCTTCGACATCGTAAGCTCCGGCTCTACCCTCATCAGCAACAACCTGAAAGAGGTGGAAGTAGTGATGAAGAGCGAAGCGGTGCTTATCGGCTATCCGGGACTTTCGGAAGAGAAAAAAGAGATTCTCGAACAACTCTTGTTCCGCATCGAAGCCGTAAAAGCCGCCGAAGACAAGAAATATGTATTGATGAACGCACCTACCGATAAGGTGCAAGAAATCATCGAAGTGCTTCCCGGCATCAAGAGCCCGACCATTATGCCCCTTGCCACCGAAGGCTGGAGCAGCGTACACACCGTGCTCGACCAAAAATGTTTCTGGGAAATCATCGGAAAGCTGAAAGCGCTCGGCGCGCAAGGCATCTTGGTATTACCCATCGAAAAAATGATTTTGTAAATACAAACCACCATGAACATCATCCGTTATCCTGAACGTGCCGAATGGAGCGACTTGCTAAAACGCTCGGCACTGCATACCGAAGACATACGCCCTGCCGTAAAGGAAATCATCGGCAAAGTACGCGCGGAAGGCGACCGTGCCATCTACGAATACGAAGAGAAGTTTGATAAGGTAAAGCTAAGCTCGCTTCTCGTGACCCCGGAAGAATTCGATGAAGCCGAGGAAGCCATCGGGAGCGAACTGAAGGAAGCCATCCTGCGTGCGTTGGAAAACATCCGTACGTTCCATGCCGCACAAAAGTTCGAAGGCAAGAAAGTGGAAACCGTTCCGGGCGTGACCTGCTGGCAAAAGACGGTCCCCATCGAAAAGGTAGGCCTCTACATTCCGGGCGGAACGGCTCCCCTGTTCTCTACCGTCCTGATGCTTGCCGTTCCGGCACAGATAGCCGGATGCAAGGAAATCGTGCTCTGCTCGCCCCCCAACCGCGAAGGCAAGATACACCCTGCCATCCTGTTTGCGGCACAAGCGTCGGGCGTGAAGAAAGTATTCAAGACCGGAGGCGTGCAAGCCATCGCCGCCATGGCATACGGAACGGAAAGCGTGCCCAAGGTATATAAGATATTCGGTCCGGGCAACCAATACGTCACCATAGCCAAGCAAGAAGTGTCCTTGCGCGATGTAGCCATCGACATGCCCGC
The DNA here is from genome assembly GCA_949296855.1 of uncultured Bacteroides sp. GTDB lineage: Bacteria > Bacteroidota > Bacteroidia > Bacteroidales > Bacteroidaceae > Phocaeicola. The sequence continues at coordinate 3,764 of CASFRN010000171.1, forward strand.
CGGTCCCTCGGAAGTAGCGGTGCTTGCCGACGAAACCGCCAATCCGGTATTCGTAGCATCCGACCTCCTTTCGCAAGCCGAACACGGAGTGGACAGCCAAGCCATCCTGATTACCACATCCGAGACCTTGCTACGCGAAACCCAAGCCGAAGTGGAACGCCAACTTGCCGTGCTCCCGCGTAAAACCATTACCGAGCAATCGTTGAAATCGAGCAAGCTAATAGTAGTAAAGAACATCGACGAAGCCCTCGACATGGTGAACGAATACGCTCCCGAACACCTGATTATCGAAACCCGCGACTATCGGGACATAGCCGAGCGGGTCGTCAATGCCGGTTCGGTATTCATGGGCCCGTATGCGCCCGAAAGTGCCGGCGACTATGCTTCAGGCACCAACCATACCCTCCCCACCAACGGATATGCCAAAGCGTATAGCGGAGTAAGCCTGGATAGCTTCATCCGCAAGATTACCTTCCAAGAAATCACCCGTGAAGGCATCCGCACCTTGGGACCGACCATCCAAACAATGGCGGAAAACGAACAACTCGACGCACATAAGAATGCCGTGACGGTACGGCTTTTATAGGAGTTAAAGGAAGTTATTTCAGGTAGTTAAAGGGAGTTAGAAGTCAATACCACAAGACTATTGGCATTTAACTCCTGCCGAAGGCATAACTCCTTTTAACTTCCAGAAATAACTCCTAATTAAATATAAAAGAATACACCCATGAAACCATTAAAAGAATTGACCCGACCGAACATTTGGGCACTGAAGCCCTATTCTTCGGCACGCGATGAATATAGCGGAAAGGCGGCATCGGTGTTCCTCGATGCCAACGAAAACCCGTATAATACCCCCAACAACCGCTATCCCGACCCGCTCCAAAAAGAGCTGAAAGCCTTGATAGCACCCGTCAAGAAGGTAAACCCCGAACAAATCTTCTTGGGAAACGGAAGCGATGAAGCCATCGACCTTCTTTTCCGTGCCTTTTGCCGCCCGGAAGTGGACAATGTAGTGGCTATCCATCCCACCTACGGCATGTACGAAGTATGCGCCGACATCAACGACGTGGAATACCGCAAAGTGTTGCTCGACGGGAACTTCCAGTTTAAGGCGGAAGATTTGCTCAAAGCTTCGGACGAGAACACCAAGCTGATGTTCCTCTGCTCGCCCAACAACCCTACGGGAAACAACCTCGATGCCAAGGAAATCATCGCCTTGCTACAAGCATTTCAAGGCATTGTCGTCATCGACGAAGCCTACATCGACTTCTCCAGCCAGCCTTCGTTTATAGGCATCCTCGACGAATATCCCAACCTCATCATCCTCCAAACATTCTCGAAAGCGTGGGGATGCGCCGCTATCCGCTTAGGCATGGCGTTCGCTTCGCCCGACATCATCGGCATATTCACCAAAATCAAATATCCGTACAACATCAATCTCCTCACCCAGCAGGAAGCCCTGCGCATGATGCAACGCCATTACGAAGTGCAACGCTGGGTAAGCACCCTGTTAGAAGAACGCGCGCGCCTGATGGAAGCTTTCGCCCGACTCTCGTGTTGCAAGAAGGTATTCCCCACCGATGCCAATTTCTTCCTGACCCGCGTGACCCATGCGAAAGCCATCTACGATTACTTAGTAGACCAAGGCATCATCGTGCGAAACCGTTCCAACGTCACGCTTTGCGAAGATTGCCTCCGCATCACCGTAGGCACCCGTCCTGAAAACGACACCTTACTGGAGGCATTGAGAAACTATACCGAATAAATGGAATCCACCACAGATTACACAGATTAAACAAATTAATAATGAACAATTAATAGTTAATAACGACAGACGAAACCACTTACCGTTATTCATTATTCACTTTTAATTATTAATTAAATCTGTATAATCTGTGGTGAAAAAAACAAAGAAGCAGCATGAAAAAGAAACTCCTGTTTATCGACCGCGACGGAACACTCGTGATTGAACCTCCCGTCGACTACCAGCTCGATTCGTTCGAGAAACTGGAATTCTATCCGAAAGTGTTCCGCAACCTGCATTTTATCCGCACCCGCCTCGACTTCGAACTCGTGATGGTGACCAATCAAGACGGGCTGGGCACGGCTTCGTTCCCCGAAGACACCTTTTGGCCCGTGCACAACCTGATGCTGAAGAGCTTCGCCGGCGAAGGCATCACCTTCGACGACATCTGCATCGACCGCTCCTTCCCCGAAGACAATGCGCCCACACGCAAGCCGCGCACAGGGATGCTCACTCGCTATATCCATAACGAGGAATACGACCTTGCGGGGAGTTTCGTCATCGGAGACCGGGCTACCGACGTGGAACTTGCCAAGAACTTGGGATGCCGGGCTATTCTGTTGCAACCCGACACCTCGATACTAAAAGATACGGAACTGGAAAACGTATGCGCACTCGCCACGACCGACTGGGACCGCATTGCGGAATTCCTCTTTGCGGGAGAGCGTATCGCCGAAGTGCGACGCACCACGAAAGAAACCGACATCCATGTCCGCATCAACTTAGACGGAAACGGCACGTGCGACATATCTACGGGATTAGGCTTCTTCGACCACATGTTAGAACAAATAGGCAAACACGGAGGCATCGACCTGACCATCCGCGTAAAAGGGGATTTATACGTAGACGAACATCATACGATAGAAGATACCGCCATCGCCTTGGGTGAGTGCATCTATCAGGCGTTGGGAAGCAAGCGGGGTATCGAACGCTACGGATACTGCCTGCCCATGGACGATTGCCTGTGTCAAGTGGCGCTCGATTTCGGCGGACGCCCCTGGCTGGTATGGGACGCCTCGTTCCGCCGCGAGAAGATAGGCGAAATGCCCACCGAAATGTTCTTGCACTTCTTCAAGTCGCTGAGCGATGCAGCCCGCATGAACCTTAACATCCGTGCCGAAGGCGAAAACGAGCACCACAAGATAGAAGGCATCTTCAAAGCCCTCGCCCGAAGCCTCAAAATGGCTATCCGACGCGACATCTACCACTACGAAGTGCCGTCAAGCAAAGGAAGCCTGTAAGAATGAACTTAGAGGTACGAAAGTGACTCCCAGCGAAGTTCTAGCGGTCAAGACAGCACGCAGATGACACACTGTGGTTTCTGTGTGTCTTATCTGCAGCAGCAAATGTCTTCGCAACGGCTGCCGGGAGTTTCACACTCTATAGTACTGTGCTGGATGCCATGTCCGTGCAATTCCTCTTTTATGGCGTGTTTCACTTCTTCCATCCGCGACAAATCCTTCAATACCACATGGATGGTGGCAGCGTTTTCGGTGGTGCTCATCGCCCATATATGGAGGTGGTGGAAACTTTCCACACCGGGCACTTGAGCGATGTGTTTCCCAACTTCCCGTATGTCGATGCTTTTGGGCACAGCGTCTAAAGAAAGGAAAAGGCTTTCTTTTAATAAATTCCAAGTGGAGATAAGAATCAACAGGGCGATGGCTAAACTGATTAATGTATCAATCAGCGTAAATCCGGTCAGCATGATGACAATACCGGATATGACCACACCTATTGACACCAATGTGTCCATTGCCATATGAAGAAAGGCACCCCGCACATTCAAATCGTGCTTCTGGTTTTTCATCAGTAGCCATGCCGTTACGCCGTTTACGAGGATGCCGATACCTGCAGTCCATGATACGGCGGCTCCTGATATGTGCACGGGCTGTTTCAGCTTGTAAACGCTTTCGATGATAATGGCTCCTACAGCAATCAGCAGGATAATGGCGTTAAGTAAAGACACCAATATCGTGCTTTTCTTATAACCGTAAGTAAAGTGTTCGGTGCTGCGGTGTTTCGACATACGGAAGGCGAAAAGCGAAAGCAGCAGGCTGAATACATCGCTCAGGTTATGGCCTGCATCAGAAAGCAAGCCTAATGAATTGAAAATGAAACCGGCTCCCGCTTCAACAATGACAAAAAGCAGGTTGATGACAATGCATACGATGAATATCGAATTGAGCGATGTCAATGTATGATTGTGTTCGTGTACATGTGAATGTGGCATAATCGTTTGTTTTTTTGTTTGCCGCAAAGGTAAGCCGAATCTTTAGTATGGTCAATACCCTGAAGTGCAGAATTAGACTTTGAGGGACGTGTTTGCAACTCGGTTGCAATAGAATAGTCCGGAAAGTATTAAATAAAGTAAAAAAGCAGGGAAGAACAGCAATACATTGAGGTATTTGTATTTACTTTGAAAATGTTTAAGGTCAAAATAGAAAAAAGCTATGAACGAATTAATTGCAAAAATCAAGAAATTAAACGAAGCTTTAATCGCCGATGCCGAACTGCAGGTTACAAAAGGAAACAAAGCGGCCGGTACCCGTGCCCGCAAGGCTTCTTTAGAATTAGAAAAAGTATTGAAAGAATTCAGAAGAGTTTCGTTAGAGGAATCGAAAAAATAACAATTCTTTCGTCTGGAGTTAAGAGGTTGCATCATTCAGTTGTCTTGCCTGATGATACGGCCTCTTTTTTCGTTGACTAAAAAGTTGCTCTATGCGGGGATTACGGTATGTCGGTTGGTTAATGGTATGGCTTTTGCTAAGCGGTTCAGGCTGTGGCGGACGAATGGGACAGACGGAGTCTTATCTGTACGCGGACTCACTGAACAAGGTGGCATATGCTTTACGTTACCGTAATTTGACCGCTTCCGCCCAAGCGGCGCAAAGCGCATTCCAGTTAGCTGCGGGCAATTCAGACCTTCGTGCTGAGGCATTGAACAGTGAAGCTTTTTGTGCATTCATGCGGATGGATTTCGAACGTGCGGCGGAACTGTACCGCTTGGCATCAAGCGAGGGAGACAATGAAATAGAGTCACTAATAGCCGATGTAGGGATGATGAAGATTTGCCAGCGTACAGCGATGAACAAAGAGTTTTATGATTACCGTAACAGTGCACTCCGCCGGATGAAGCGCATCCGTGAAGACGAAAAACAGATAACGGACACACATCTTAAACGCCGCCTGAATTATGCGCTATCGGAGTTTTATATCGTTTCGGGTATCTATTTTTATTACCTTCAGCAGCAGGAAGAGTCTTTGCAGGCCATCGATTCGGTCAACGTTGAGGAGATTCGGGGCGATACGGCTCAATGGCTCTATTATATGTATATGCGCGGTTCGGGAGGAATGTACAAGGCTTCCACGCGCGAAAAGTTGCTTGCCGGTGAGTTGGGGTATCTAGTCAATTGCTTGATAGCTAGCAGGTCGGGAGGCTATGTTTATTTTGAAGCGAACGCTTTACAGGCTTTAGCCGAGTTGTTGAATTTCCGGCATAATAGAGATATTCTGTCCCGTACTCAGGCTGGTACGTTAAGGCTTATCAATGATGAGGGGGTGCCGCTTGACAGCCTTCCGCTTTCGTATGCACGACGGGCATTGGCTTTGTTTAAACAATATGGCGATTGGTATCAGATATCAGGCACTTATCGCACATTGGCCACTTATTATAATTATATGGGATGTCCGGAAAAAGCATTGCCTAATCTAGATACCGCCTTGCATTATGTCAACTTACATCATGAAAAATATTACCATTGCACCGATACGGCAGACCGGTTACGGATGTATGTGCCGGGAGACGGACAAGCAGTCGAGTTGAAATGGATTGCCGACGAGGGCATCAAGACGGTTCCTGAATGGATACTCCGCTTGCGCGAGCAGTTGAGCCGCACTTATTCGGCAATGGGAATGAAGCAAGAATCGGACTACAATCGCAATATTTATTTGGATTTGCTGGACTATACCCGCCAAGACAAGTTATTGGAGAGCCGTTATGACGCATTGGAAAACGAATCGAAACAACTCAACGCCCTATTGTTTTTGGTGTTGTTAGGGACAGGTATACTGACGGTGTTGTTTGTGATTCTCAACCAACGGTGGAAGAAGCGCAACCGTCAATATGTATCGGTATTGAAGCAAGTTTTCGAATTGTGCAGGAAAACCATTTCGGCCGTTCCGGTTTCGGCGCAGGATATGGGAACGGTGGTCGGTACGGTGCAACAGACGGTGAAAGAAGACTTCCTCCGTATCTTCGATGCCATGGATATGCAGATTTATCTGAAGGACGGGGAAAGCGGTGACGAGCCGTTCGCCTCTTTGCCTTTCCCGCTCCCTGTACAAACTTCCGATTTGGTATCCCCGGAAAACGGAGAAGTGATAGGCTGTATATGGCTGGCTTTAAAAAAGCCGTTGTCTAAAGAAGGAAAAGCCTTATTGCAGCTGATTTCACCTTATCTGGCATGGGCACTTGTGAACGGAGCCAACCTAGTGTCGCTTGACGACGAACGCCGCAAGGTAGAAAAAGAACGGCATATCCATCGGCTGCATTGGGCAGAAAATAAAAAAGCGAATACGGTGAGAAAAGCTTGCCTGTCTATCGTAACCGGTGTCTTACCTTATATCGACCGAGTTGCGAACGAAGTGTGTAAACTGAAATCGGCTCCTTATGCCCGTTTAGAACAAGTTAGGAAAGGGAAGTATGCATACATTGATGAACTGATAACTCGCATCAATGAATACAACGACATTATAGCTCTTTGGATTAAAATGCGCCAAGGTGTAGTCAGCTTGAATATTGAGAATTTTTCCTTGAATGATTTGTTTGAAATAGTAAGCAAAGGGAGACGCTCGTTTGAGATGAAGCGACAGACATTGATTATATTGCCTACGGAAGCTGTAGTGAAGGCCGACCGTGCGCTTACCTTGTTCATGATAAACACACTGGCGGAAAACGCACGTAAGTATACGCCCGAAGGAGGACGGATAGAACTGAAGGCCGAAGAGAGCGGCCGGTATGTAGAGATATCGGTGGCCGATAACGGCAGGGGACTTTCCGAAGAGGATGTACGCCGTATCTTGGACGAGAAAGTTTATGATTCGGATACCATCGGGCTGGATACGGCGGATGATGTACGAGCGTTGCGCCGCCAGAAGGGGCACGGGTTCGGCTTGATGAATTGCAAAGGCATCATTGAGAAATACCGGAAAACCAACGCAGTGTTCGACGTGTGCCGTTTCGACATCGAGAGTGCTCCCGGCAAGGGAAGCCGTTTCTATTTCCGTCTGCCTAAAGGAGTGAAACGCGCTTTGTGCTTTCTTGGATTACTGTTGTTAATAGGGGGAGGGAGTGGCTGCACAGACCGACATTCCGGGCAAGCCGCCCCCCTTTCGCAAGAGTCTTCTTATGACAGTTTGCTGGCGGTTGCGAATGATTACGCTAATTGGGCGTACGAATGCAATGTGGAGGGATATTATGCCGATGCGCTGATGTATGCCGACAGCGCGCTTTACTGTCTTAACGCTCATTACCTCCGTTATTCGGGTTACGGCACCCCTTTATTGCAGTTAGTCCGCGATGACTATAGAATGGCAGAGCAAGACTGGCTTACGAAGGCGTTTGATACCGATTATTATATTTTGCTGGATGTGCGTAACGAAGCGGCTGTAGCCGCATTGGCGCTAAAGGATTTCCATACCTATTATTATAACAACCTGGCATATACGTCGCTTTACAAACAAATCAGCAAGGACCGTTCTTTGGAGAACTATTGCGTACGGATGCGTCAGTCCGCCAACAATAAAATCATCGCACTGGCACTGCTTGTGATGCTAGTCGTAGTTTGCCTAGCAGGATACTATTTATTGTATTTGCGCCATCGGTTGCATTACCGTTATAATATGGAGCAAGCGTTTATTATCAACCGTGCCATATTCTCGTCCGTACGGCTCAATGCCGAAGGAGAAATCGAGGCAGACGTGTTGATTTCCAAATTGTCGGCAGAATTGAATGAACTTTTCCCTGTTTCTGCCTTAGGGCTGGCACTTTATGACGAAGAAACTTCCATGCTGCACTGGCATTTCCCACAGGATACAGATTCGGACGAAGCGCGTACATTGATGCAGCGGTGCTTTGACGAGCAGAAAACGGTATACGGAAAGGCTTCCAAATGGCTTGCCTTGCCATTCGGAGTAGAGGTAGGCGGAGAGATGCACCGCATCGGAGTGCTTGCGATACAACTTGTACGGCAAAAGCCGGACGAAGAAGATGTATTGCTGGTAGAATTGGTAGCCGATTACTTGGCGGCGGTGCTTTATAATGCGGTGGTACGAGTGCGCCGGAAGTACAGCGACATCGAATTGGCGCAGGATGATGCGCGCCGTGCATTGTATGAAGAAAACATGCTTCATGTGCAGAACATGGTGCTCGACAATTGCCTTTCCACCATCAAGCATGAAACAATCTATTACCCCAACCGCATAAAACAGATTATTGACCGGTTGAATGAAAGGGACGTGGTTCCTGAAGCGGAAGAACAGGTACAACTTCAGACGGTAGACGAATTGGTGAATTACTATAAGGATGTTTTCAGCTTGCTTAGTTCCTGCGCCGCCCGCCAGTTGGATGAAATCACATTCCGGCGTACCAGAATCCGCTCAGAAAACGTGGAAGAAAACTTATGCCGTTATTTCCGGAAGGTTACCCGTAAACTGCCTTACCCGCTTCTGATGGAAACGCATATTCCCGCTGGGCTGGTGATGTCGGGCGATGCGGTTCTTTTGGATTTCTTATTCGAGAATTTGGTGAATGAAGCCGTGCGTTACGCACAGGAAGGCAAGCTGACGGTATCGGCTTGCCCCGACGGAGAGTTCGTGCGGTTCCGCTTTACCGATACACGCCGTACGTATACGCAAGAAGAGTTGAACGGGTGGTTTTACCCTTCGCTCTCGCGTATGTATGCTGGAACGGGTAATGAACTGGTCGGAACGGAGTTCCTGGTATGTAGGCAAATTATCCGTGACCATGACGAGTTTGCAGGCAAACGCGGATGCCGGATCAACGCTTGCCCCGAAGAAGGCGGAGGTTATACGGTGTGGCTCACGATTCCGCGGAAAGGCAAAGTAGCGGCAGATGAACCGTCATGTTAATCACATTAGCATATTGATAAAATCACATTATATGGAAAAGTTTAAAGTCATTATCGTGGAAGACGTAAAATTGGAACTGAAGGGGACGGAAGAGATTTTCCGCCACGAAATACCGAACGCCGAAGTCATTGGAACGGCTATGACCGAAGCTGAGTTTTGGACGTTGCTGAAACAACATACGCCTGATTTAGTATTGCTCGATTTAGGGTTGGGAGGTTCCACTACTATCGGCGTGTCTATTTGCGCACGCTTGCATAAAGAGCGTCCCGGGCTAAAAATCCTGATATTTACGGGCGAGGTGTTAAACGAGAAATTGTGGGTGGATGCCCTGAACGCCGGAGCTGACGGCATCATTCTGAAGACCGGCGAACTGCTGACGGCCACCGACGTGGAAGCGGTGATGGCGGGTAAGAAGTTAGTATTCAATTATCCTATCCTAGAGAAGATTGTGGAACGTTTCAAACAAGTTGTCCTTGCCGAACAGCACCGACAAGAAGCACTCATCGACTACGACATCGATGAGTACGATGAACGTCTGCTCCGTCACCTGGCGTTGGGTTATACCAAAGAAATGATAACCAACCTGAAAGGAATGCCTTTCGGAGTGAAGTCCGTTGAAAAGCGGCAGAACGACCTAGTAAACCGTCTGTTCCGATCTGATGAACGGACTGGAGTCAACGCTTGCAGACTGGTAACCCGCGCTTTCGAATTGCGTATACTTGACATCGATAATTTAGAGCCGGATGACGAATAAGCGTTTTCTACATCCAGCCACGTTGTTTTTCTTGCTCACGCTACTTGTGGCTTTTTTATCGTGGACAGGAAATGTGTACGGTTGGCCAGGCGTACAAAGCCTACTTAGTGCCGAAGGGTTGCGTTGGCAGCTCCGGGATGCCGTCCCGGGACTTCTTCACGCACCTTTGTTCGGACAGCTACTGGTTTTGGCTTTCGGGGTAGGTTTATGGATGCATTCTGGATTGGGTGCACTCTTAGTGCGTCTGTTCCAAAACCATGTATGCACACGAAAAGAAAAACGAGCACTGTATTGGAGTACAGCGTCCATCCTGGTTTGCCTATCGACGGTTACAGCGCTGGCGTGGGGACCGTGGGGAGTGGTGCGGAGCGTTACTGGCAGCTTGAAAGGTTCTCCCTTGGCGGACGGAGCCGCTTATTTGTTGTCGTTGACGGTAGGCATGGCGGCAATGGTTTATGGCTATGCCATCGACTATTACCGTACCGACCGAGACATAGTACAAGGATTATCGTATGGCTTTGTCCGTTTTTCGGACTACTTCATCACGCTTTTTTTCGTGGTACGCTTTTTTACGTCCCTCCATTATAGCGGACTGGACACGTTTTTCGGACTTTCTTCAGACGTTTTCCAAGTTTGCTATACAGTCTGCGCTTCAGGCGTCCTATTCTTCTTTTCCGGGGAAAAGAATGGAATCGGATTCGGAAGCAGAAACACATAAAAGCCATGTACCGGAAGCGTTTCGCAGTTTAAAAAATGTAAAAAAGAAAACGACTTCTCAATATGTCGAAGAAAAAGCGTATATTTGCTCACAAAAATTTTTAATTTAATAAGCATTAATTATGAAAACATTCTTGTGGATGGCAACCGCCGGTGCACTGGCGCTTGCTTCTTGTCAAAACAAACCGAGCTACACAATCAATGGTACGATTGCTGATGCAGCCGATGGTGAAATGGTTTATTTGCAGAACTTTGTTGACGGGAATATGGTCAACCTTGATTCTGCCGTCGTAAAGGGCGGAGCATTCCAGTTTAAGGGAGATGCCGACACGATTGCGCAAAGCCGTTATGTGTCTTACCCAGCCAAACGTATCAACTCACCGATATTCCTCGAAGCGGGAACCATTACAGTGGATTTAAATAGCGAATTGTCCAAGGTGGCGGGTACAGTATGTAACGATGCCTACCAGAAGTTCATCGAAGAATTCTATGCGATTAATAAAGAAATGCGTGCTTTGTATGAACAAGCGCAGAATGATTCGTTGAGCGATGAACAACGCAAAGAAGCCGAAACTCAATTGAACGTAAAAGACAGCCTGAGCCGTGAAATCGTTTACAATACCATTTCATCCAACATCACGAATGTGGCAGGCGTACAATTGCTAACCAGATTCTCAAGTATGTTCGATGCGGATCGCGTCAAACCGCTGGTAGAGCAAATCCCAGCATCTCTCAATTCTGTAGAAGGTGTGACTCAATTGAAAGACCACTTGGCTGCATTAGCCAAAACAGCCGTAGGCCAAAAATACATTGACTTTACGATGAATACCCCGGAAGGAGAAGCAGTCAAACTGTCTGATTTCATCGCGAAGAACAAATATACATTGATTGACTTTTGGGCAAGCTGGTGCGGTCCTTGCCGTGCGGAAATGCCGAACGTTGTAAAGGCTTACAACAAGTATAAGGCTAAAGGCTTCGGCATCGTAGGTGTGTCTCTTGACCGTGACGCTGACGCATGGAAGAAAGCCATCAAAGACTTGAATATCACTTGGCCACAGATGTCCGACCTGAAAGCGTGGGATTGCGAAGGTGCCAAACTGTATGCCGTACGCGCTATTCCAGCAACCGTGTTGGTTGACCAGGAAGGAACTATCATCGCACGCGACTTGCGCGGTGATGACATCGCCGCTAAGCTGGCTGAACTCCTGAAATAAATTACCGGAATTACCCGGATAATGGAAATAATGAAGAATGAAGAATTCGCCCATTCCATATGGCATTCTTCATTCTTCTTTTTTAAAGGCCAATTCCTAAAAGCAATTCGTCACTCCGAACGAAATCCCGATAGCGGTGAGGATATGGAAATCAAAGTCTGGATTTTTACTGAAATGATAACCGTTAACAGTTAAATTCACTATACCGCAGTCCCGTACATTTTATACGTATATAAACAATGCGCCCGACTTTACAAATGCAAAATCGGGCGCAAAATATATTACGGAAAAGAGATTACTTCTCTTTCTTAGCGGCTGTGGTTTTCTTAGCCGTAGCAGCCGCTTTCTTGGCTGCCGGTTTCTTGCCTTCCGCTTTCTTCAATTCCGCCTGAAGCTTGGCCACTTCATCGTTCAACTGAACGAGTTCTTCACCTTGATTCTTGATGGTAGTCAGCAAAGAACCTAATTCTTCATTGTCCATATCGGCAGGATACAACGCATTGACACGTGCCAAGAAGTCGCCCAAGATGTTCATATAATTAGTGAACGCATCGTAAGGCGAATCGTAAATGCCACGGTTCAAGCCTACACCCGTCTCCTTGGTTGTCATGAAGCGGAAATTGTTGCTTGCCTGCAGATAATACCAATCTTGCTTGATACGGCGGTCCGTGCAAAGATGGACACGTTCCGCCACGCTGTACAACTTGTTGAACGCTTCGCGCTGCATTACGTTGCCCAGCCACGGACTGATATCTCTTTCTTCGTCAGACCACGACATCGGATAAGGCACATCCATCATGTCAACGGATTTCAGCTTCGTAACAATCTCAGTCGGAGTAGAGAAAGTTATGCCTCTCTGCTTAGCGCAAGCCGGTAGTGCCTTCAGGAATTCAAGAATATTGGAAGACAACGGCTGGGAGATGCCCAAGGCCGACAATTCCATAAAGATATTAATGACCTGTTCGTTTTCGGGCAAAGCGGCAATCCAATCCATATAAGTATCAGCAAATAACGGATATTCACTCCACTCCGAGTTGGAGAAACGCAAGCTGATGTCATCCGACAACTTAAAGTCACGCATCAACAATTTCAAGTTCGGATTCTCGGCGCAATGATACAGGTAATGCGGGCTCTTCCATCCCAACACATGCTTGGCGCCTTCTATCAACTGCCCCTTGAATCCCATACTAGCCACGATACCACCTATTTCATTGTCGTAAATCAAGCTGGAATTGCGGAACACCTTTGGTTCCTGACCGAAATAATCCTTGATTTTCTTGCGCATCACTTCCACTTCTTCACGGAAGCATTCTTCGTTCGCCAATGCGGACAAGCCGTGGGAGTAAGGTTCACAGATAAATTCGCAACAACCGGTAGCATTCAGTTCCTGCAGCAGTTCGATAACGGCGGGCGCATGGATTTCCAATTGTTCGAGAGCAACCCCCGAAATGGAAAGAGCGACCTTAAACGCGCCCTCATTGTTCTTTGCCATTTCAATCAATGTGGACAATGCCGGGATATACGAACGTTCGGCCACATCGTTAATGCCTTGCTCGTTAGCGTAATCATCATAATAGTAGTGATCGGTACCTATCTCGAAGAAACGGTAACGCTTCAGATGGATGATTTGATGTATTTCAAAGTAAAGACAGATTGTTTTCATATCAATTTAAAGTATAATGTTATTTACCATAATTTTTTAAAGTCTGCTCGTATAGATTGCGGATCTTCACACCGACTTTCTCCCATACGATGCCGTCTACCTCTTTCTTGCCTTCATCACGCAAGTATTCGTACAACGAAGGATAAGTGCAGATGGCGTGGATGGCGTCCGCCATCGCATGGATATCCCAATAGTCGGTCTTGATGCATTTACTTAGAATTTCGGCGCATCCCGACTGCTTGGAAATAATCGTAGGCACGCAGCACTGCATCGCTTCGAGCGGAGAGATGCCGAACGGTTCAGAAACGGAAGGCATGATGTAAACATCGCTCGCCTTCAGCACTTCGTACACCTGTTTCCCCCTCATGAATCCGGGGAAATGGAAACGGTCGGCAATGCCTCTTTCAGCAGCCAAACGAATCATGGCATTCATCATATCGCCGCTACCAGCCATAACGAAACGCACATTGCGCGCGCGTTTCAGCACCATCGCCGCCGCCTCGACGAAATATTCAGGTCCCTTCTGCATTGTGATACGTCCTAGGAAAGTGACGATTTTCTCTTTCGGGTTCTTGCGCGGGACAATTTCCTGAATCTCTTTCGATAACGGAGACACCGCATTGTGCATTGTAAAGACCTTGCGAGGGTCTTGGTAATATTTATGGATAACCGTCTGCCGTGTCAGTTCGCTCACGCACATGATGCAATCGGCATGGTCCATACCGTTCTTCTCGATAGAATAGACTGTGGGGTTCACATTACCGCGGCTACGGTCGAAATCGGTAGCGTGTACGTGGATAACCAACGGCTTGCCTGACACCTGCTTCGCATGAATACCCGCCGGATAAGTCAGCCAGTCGTGCGAGTGGATAATGTCAAACTCCTGCTGGCGGGCCACCACGCCTGCCACGATAGAATAATTGTTTATTTCTTCGTGCAAGTTATCCGGATAACGTCCGGAGAACTCAAGGCATCCCAAGTCATTGGTATGCATATAATTGAAATCAGCGTAGATGTGGTCACGCAAGTCATAATACAGTTGCGGATCCATATAGCCGCCCACACGATTCTTCACGTAATCCCACTGCACATCGCGCCATACGATAGGCACACTGTTCATGCCGATGATTTTCAAGAAGCTTTGGTCTTCGTCTCCCCACGGTTTAGGGATGCAGAACGTAATCTGCATATCCTCTTGCTGCGCTAAACCCTTGGTAAGTCCGTAACTGGCTGTACCTAAACCTCCCAAGATATGGGGAGGAAATTCCCATCCAAACATTAAAACTTTCATAGTATTTCCTCCCTTTTACTGATTATCATATTTTTCTAACAGATTTAAAGCTCTCAAAATTTGCGCCACATTCATAGCGAACGAAATGGCTCCCCTGCCTCTGAACGGCGGATTACCGTCGAACAATTCAGGTATAGAGCCAACGCAATGTTGGGTCATCTCGTCTTCGTAACTGATGAGCTGACGTTCGACGAACGAAATGGCGCTGCGCTTATAGATACGCAAATAGGCTTCCAGATAGAATCCTTCCAGCCAGGGCCATGCCGTCCCCTGATGGTAAGCATAATCACGCTGCACTTGCGGGCCTGCATAGTAAGGATTGTATCCTCCGCTCTTTGGGCTGAGCGAACGCAAACCTTTCGGAGTAAGCAATTCCTTGGTCACGATGTCTACCACGCCTTTTTTCTGCTTGGCATTCAGCGGGGAGTAATCGAACGCCGCCGCAAAAATCATATTCGGACGTACGCTCCAGTCCATCATGTCGCCGTCCACATAATCGAGCAGATAACCGTATTCGTTGAGGAAAGTGTCAACAAACGCCTTGCCCGCTTTTTCCGCCAGTTGCGCCAAGCGGCCGGCAAACTCATCATCGCCGCCCTCACGCAGCAATTCGCCCACAAACATCAGTGCATTATACCATAAGGTGTTAAACTCTACAATGAATCCTGTACGCGGGGTTACCGGACGTCCGTTCGCTGTAGCGTTCATCCACGTAATGGCTCTGTCCCTGCCTTCCGAATGTATCAAGCCATTGTCGCAGACTTTCAGGTTCGGGTGTTTTCCGTCCACCAAATAAGTCATGATGTCTTTCAGCAATGTGCCGTACTTGGCGCGCGCACCTTCACGCGACACCATCTTCGCATACTGTTGAATGGTCCATACCGCCCACAACAGCACATCGGGGTGTTCCATCTCGTACACTTTCAACGTAGCGGGTTCTCCCTTCATGAAATCGTATACCGCTTTCGCCGCCGTATCCATTACGGTTTCGAATTTCCCGACTTCATCCACAGCAAGCATCAGGCCCGGCAAAGAGATGAACATATCACGGGCGCGGCATTTAAACCACGGATAGCCAGCCAAGATATAAGACTCATCACCTTGCTTATTCAGGAACTGATGGGCAGCGTTAATCAGGCAGTGCTTGAAGTTGTCTCTCGGCGTACGGCGGTCGGCTTCTTCGGAAAACAACTGATTCAAGTTGGCCGTTTCGATTTCCGAGATTCCTCCCGAAAAGACTATCGGCTGGTCTTTCGTGATTTCCATTTCGAAATATCCCGGCACATACAAATCCTCGTTGAAGTCATATCCGCGTTCCTGCTCTTTTGGATATTCGATGCCGCGATACCAGTCGGGCTGGAAACGGAATTCGCTCGGACAGTTAGTCTGCATGAACAGTTCAGGATAACCCGGATACATACAAGTCTTGATTCCGTTCTTCACTTCGTCATAACGGCGGCTTGCTTGGGCATTCTCGTGCGTGTACTGGCGCACGCTGCGGAAAGCTAGGAACGGGCGCAAACGGAGCGTCGTAGTAGAATGAGCTTCCAGCAATGTGTAGCGGATTAAGATACGGTTTTCATGATGGACGAACAGTTTCTCCTTTTTCAGCACTACCCCGCCCACTCGGTAAATGGTGGTAGGCACCTTCTCGCATTCGAACTCGCGGATGTATTTATGCCCCCGCGGACTGAAATTGTCTCCGTGATATTTATGGAGACCTAAATTAAACTCTGCCCCATGCTGGATAACCGTTTCATCGAGCGAAGATAGCAATACATGGTTCTCGTCATCCAGTTCAGGAACTGGAATGACTAACAAACCATGGTATTTGCGAGTGTTACAATCCACTATTGTCGAACAGTGGTATGCGCCAGACCGGTTCGTACGAAGAACTTCACGCATCAGCGATTCTTCCAGATTGGTCATCAGCGTCTTGTCAAATCGTAAATAACTCATAGCTGTTATATTAAGGTTATTAATTCTATAAAAAATGTTATTTCATTAGCACCTCAAAATTAGTAATTAAATAAACAAGGCAAAACGAAAAGTCTCATTTTTTTTATATTTAACACAAAAAAAGTGCATTTTACCGCTTTTTCCATTCCCGATATTACAAAACCGGATAGTTAAAGGCTAAAATACCGCTTAAAAAACAACCCCGATAAGAATAACCGACGGAGGACACCGCCGCGTTTCTATCGGGGAATGGGAAATACCTGCCAACCTTATCTCATCAATAATGGAAATCTTCTCCTTTCACATATACATTAAAGTCCTTGATGCCTCCGGGCACATTGCTTTCCATGCGGGGCAAATATTGGATGGCGGTCAGGGTATGCTTAGCGCCCAAGTCGATTACAACTGTATGAGGATAAGCCGCGCCGGCTTCGGTGCTCCAATAAGTAGATTCCTGCAAGTCGAAAATCTTATCTGCCGAACGGTTCACCTGCGATACGTCTTCGCTATCGGCATATTTCACCACCCACGGCTCGCGCGAAAGGCGTTCTCCGTTTTCGTCAAGGAGATACATTTCAGCAATACATGCCAAGTCTTTTCCGTCTTGCGCATTCAAGGCTTCGATGCATACATAACGTCCCGAAACCGGCTTGCCGAACTTCATTTCCTGCCATCCGTTGCCTGCCTTGAAGCTTCCGCTCAATACCGGAGTTTCGCCCGAAAGTTTCAGTTCTTCGCCTTCATTGCGGTGTGTCAACGGCTTATTTACTAATAATTGGTTCAGGATAGGTTCTTCCAAGCCTTCTGTACGGGCTTCTTTCGGACCTACGATATCGAATACAAGGATTTCGTTTTCGCCTTCCTTCAACCAGCAACCCGGCATGTAAAGCGTCTGCTGAGGGCCGATTTCCCAAATACGTCCGATGCCATATCCGTTTACATAAACCAAGCCTTTGCCCCATGTCTCGAAGTTCAAGAATGTATCGCCCAGCTTTTCTACTTGGAACGTAGCCCGATAGCAACCCGGTACGCGCTGGCCTTGAGCGTCTGTAACCGACTTCAACGGCTCGAACTTCAAGCCTTTATACCATTCGTAACGGTCTTCTAAGTTATAAACCTTCCAGCCTTTCAGCTCGGTAGTGCGTCCGCCGTTCTTCAATGTTACGCTTCCCGTAATACCTTTGAAGTCCTTGATAGCCCGTCCGAAATTGATACGTCCCATGGCTTCTACCAAGATATCCAATTGTGCGCCTTCCTTACAAGCCGGAATATCCAATTGCTTTTCCCCGTTCCGGCGGTCTAATTTGCCGATGTATTTCCCGTCGATGAAGATTTGGGCGTAATCATGAGCCTCGTCCACGGTCAGTGTAGCCGAAGCGTTTACTTTAGGCAAAACAGTCCGGTAAAGGATGCTTCCGAATCCTTGGTCGTACTCTTCCATAGTACGGAGGGTATCATCGCTCTTCGGTTCGGGCAGGTTGGCGAATAACGGAGCCATTTCGGTAAACTCGAAAGCCGGAACGCTGATAGTCGGGATGTTATCGGGCACTTTAGCCTGCTTCTTTCCGTCCATGTACTTAGCCAATGTGGCACGCAATTTTTCATACTTCGGAGTAATTCTTCCCGATTCGCTGATAGGTGCGTCATAGTCATACGAAGTCACATCCGGCGCGAATCCGGGCGAGTTAGCACCTGCCCAATGTCCCCAGTTGGTACCTCCATGGGTCATATACAAGCTGAATGAAATGCCTTTCGACAACATCTCGTCAATACCTGCAATCATATCATCTGCCGCACGGGTCTCGTGATTAGCTCCCCATTTATCGAACCATCCGCTCCAGAACTCGCTA
>CASFRN010000172.1 GCA_949296855.1 uncultured Bacteroides sp.
TAAAAGTGTACTTAATGACGAAAAATGGGCAAAATATGGCAAAAATAGAGAAAATAAGAAAGATGCAAATAATTGATAATAAGGAAGATAAATTCTTTTATTTTCCTATAATTTCTATGCCTTGTACCGGGTCTGGGTACGAAAAAGAGCTAAACAATGCGTTTGGCTCTTTTTTGTTCGTTGATATGATTTCAAGTCTGTCTGAAATGCCGGTGTCGGCCGTCTGTTCTTATCAAACTTGCACTGATTGTTAATTTTGCGGCGTGAAGATTGTTAATCTTGTCACAAAAGCAGTAGGCTGTCTGAAAAATTTTAGAGCCTGTTTCGAATCGTGAATTAAGGTAAGAAAATCCTAATAAGATGGGTGGCATATCGTTTAATTTCCGTATTTTTGATTCTCGTAAAAAAACGGAAGCAATATGGAGAGGAAACGTGTCGGCGAAATCGATTATCTGAAAAGTGTATGCATCTTGTTGATGATTGCATTCCATTTGGTTTTCTTCAGCGAGAAATATCCGCTGGCAAAGCAGTGGGTTTATACGTTCCATATGCCTGTATTTTTGATTTTGTCAGGCTATTTGATGCGTATAGAAAAGCCGCCGCGCGAATTTCTTCGTGCGATGGGATGGATTTTCATACCTTATTCGATTATGGAGACAGGGTATGTCGTAATGTCGGCGGTGCTTCCGGTACGTGACAAGGTAGATGTGTTGAGTGCAGGGTTGGTGCTTGACAAACTTTTTTTGCATCCGATGGGTCCTTATTGGTATTTGCATACATTCCTGATATGCGGGCTGACGTATTACGGTGTGTTCCGTGGCTTGCGTATGCGGCTTGTTTCCGGTTTGCTTTTATTGGCTACGGTTTATGCCGTTCTGGCAGATGTCTGCCATGTCGTGTCTTTGCCTAATGCGATGTATTTTTTGGCGGGAGTCTCCCTTCACCGTTCGGGTACAATGTTTACCGGTTTTTTCCGCCCTTCCTTGTACGCGTTGGTTCCGCTGGTATGGTTAAGTGCAGATGCCGGGAATTTAGACCGCTTCACTTTAGGCGGTATGGCTATCGTGTATTTAGTTGTCAGTGTGCTTCTGAAAATTTACGCCGTAATTCCTTTAGGCGTAAAGCGTTTTTCCGATTATATAGGGGCGCATACGTTGGTGTTGTTGGTATTCTCGCCGGTGTTCACTATGTTTTCGAAAGTCATGGTACCTTACCTGTCGTTCGACCCTACGGGAATGCTCTTTCTTACCCTATCGGTCCTGCTGACGGTTTTCGGCTCGTTCGGCTTGGCATGGTGCATGGATAGATTAGGCTTGTCGCCTTGGTTTTGGGGGAAACGGCAGATGCTTGCCCCTTTTCGCAAGGTGACAAATTGACACCTCCTTATGCTTGGCATTCCTTTTGTAAGAAACAATAAAGATGAATTACTTGAATTATTAACAGATAAACATATTACGACTATGATTTCAGAAAAATTACAAAACGCGATGAACGAACAGATCACGGCGGAAATGTGGTCTTCTAACCTGTATCTTTCTATGTCTTTCTATTTGCAGAAAGAAGGCTTCGATGGTTTTGCACACTGGATGCGTAAACAGTCGCAAGAAGAATTGCAACACGCTTACGACCTTGCCGACTATATCGCAAAGCGTGGCGGTGCGGCAAAAGTAGACAAGATAGATGTCGTTCCGCAGGGATGGGGTAGCGTATTGGAAGTTTTCGAACACGTGTATAACCACGAATGCCATGTGTCTGAGCTGATTGATAACTTGGTAAACGTAGCTTCGGCTGAAAAAGACAAAGCTTCGCAAGATTTCTTGTGGGGATATGTGCGCGAGCAAGTAGAAGAAGAAGCTACCGCTCAAGGCATTGTCGACAAGCTGAAGAAATGCAATGACTATGCTGGTATCTTGTATTTGAACGATAAATTGGGTACACGCGAATAACATAATACCCGTGGTGGATAAAAAAGGACACAGAGGCACGAAGACACGGAGATAGATAAAATCCCAGTGCCTTTGTGCCTCTGTGTCTTTATATGATTTCTTATGATAAGTACAAACCTGTTTTTGCGGATATTGAATTGGTGTCGCCGGTTCCGGCATAGGTGCGGATATGGAGTGCATTCGCCTTCCGATTTCTTCTTGATAACATCGGTGGTTTACGAAAAGACTCCTTATTATGCGTTCCAGATTCTGCATTACGACCGGGAGGATATGGAAACGTTGCCTCACTATCGGGAGAAAACCGACCGCCTTCTTTTCCGGATGGTTAACTATTGGCAACCCGATTCGATATTAGAGATAGGTACAGGGAGCGGCGTGGAGACCCGTTATATGGCAGAGGCGAAACAAGCTCCGTTGCTTACGCTGGATGATAAGGAAAACGGGCAGGTAACGCATTTCCTGGCTCCGTATAAGCAAGTGGATTATCGTACGGGGGATGTACTCCGTTTGTTGGACAGTGCGCTCGACGGTAAGGGATGTCCGCAGTTGGTTCATATCGGGCATACTCCTTATTATAAAGAAGCATTTGAGCGTCTGTTGCCTCGGGTGACAGAGCGTACGTGCATGATTGTTGGCACTCCGTATGCCACACGGGCTAAGAAGAAATGGTGGAGGCAAGTGATAGCCGATTCTCGTACAGGGGTCACTTTCGATTTATACGACATCGGGATTGTGTTTTTCGATAAAAAGCGGGTGAAGGAACATCGTATCGTCAATTTCTTTTAACTTGAAAACCAATAAAGATACTATGAAGAAAAGTATGATTTATACACGTACGGGCGACGACGGGACAACTTCGCTGGTAGGTGGCGTACGGGTGCCGAAAACCCATGTACGGCTGGAAGCTTACGGTACAGTGGATGAGCTGAACGCACAGATAGGTTGCCTGATATCGCTGATGGAGGACGGTGCGGATCGGTCGTTGCTACAGTTTGTCCAGCATAAACTTTTTGCGTTAGGATCGTATCTGGCTACAGATACTTCACAGACCCAATTATGCGTCGGGAGTGACATCACCGATGAGCATATCAAACGGCTGGAACAAGCCATCGATGAACTGGACGCTTCTTTGCCTCCGCTTCGTGCGTTTGTATTGCCCGGAGGGTCGTTTGCCGCTTCGGTTTGTCACGTATGCCGTACGGTATGCCGGCGTGCCGAACGCCGCATTCTGGCGTTGGAGTCTGCGGGAGAGGAATGTGAAATATCGAAAAATGTGAAGCAATTTGTCAACCGTTTGTCTGACTATTTGTTTATTCTATCACGTAAGTTAAATCAATTAACACACCACGATGAAATTTATTGGGATAAGAGTTGCAAATGAAAGAATTTGTTATACTTTTGTGGCTCGATAGTGTGAGTGTAAAACTTTAAAAACATTAGATACTATGTATTGGACATTGGAATTGGCCTCAAAATTAGAAGATGCGCCGTGGCCCGCAACAAAAGACGAGCTAATCGACTATGCGATGCGTTCGGGAGCTCCGATGGAAGTAATCGAAAACTTGCAAGAAATGGAAGATGAAGGCGAAATATATGAAAGTATTGAAGATATTTGGCCTGATTATCCGAGCAAGGAAGATTTTTTCTTCAACGAGGACGAGTATTAAGCCGCAAATCGGCGTAAAGTAACGGACAACAGATTAAGGATTGAGAAAAGTGGAGACGGTTGAAATCTCCACTTTTTTATTCGCCGCTTTCATAGGTAATTGCTGATGAACGGGAATATTTCAACAGGCTTTCAACGTTTAGATAGGAGGAAATGATTATCTTTGCCACTTATTAATACGGTAAGAATGAAGGAACTTTCAACAGAAACACTCGATTTTATTCAGGCGCACCGGAATGACGATGTGCGTGCATTGGCACTTCAATTTCAGAAATATCCTTTCATAGATATTCCCGAAGCGGTTGTTCAAATAGCCGGATGGCAAGTGGCGGAGAAGAAAATTCCTTCATGGGCACAATGTGAAGGAATACGCTATCCGTTTCATTTATCGATGGAGCAATGTTCTTCCGAAATAACGGCGCGTTACAAAGCTTCGTTAGTCGAAGGTGAGACATTTGCTGATTTGACCGGAGGATTGGGAGTGGATTGTTCGTTTATAGCCCAACGCTTCCGAAATGCCGATTACATAGAAAGGCAAGAAGCATTATGTGAATTGGCTGTTCATAACTTTGCGCTGCTTGGCTTGACACAAATCCGTGTGCATTGTACCGATGGTGTCGAATACTTGCGGCGGATGGCTCCGGTGGATTGTCTGTTTCTCGACCCTGCCCGGCGTGATAGCCACGGAGGCAAGACGGTGGATATCGCCGATTGTGAACCTGATATCAGCAAGCTCGAATCGTTATTGGTCGCAAAAGGGAAACGGGTGATGGTTAAACTGTCTCCTATGTTGGATATCGCTCAGGCTTTTCGGGCATTGAAGTATATTTCACAGATACATATCGTGGCTGTTAATAACGAGTGCAAAGAGTTGATAATTCTGTTGGAAAATCCTTTGCTGTATACGGAATCTATTGAAAAAGAAGTTTCTATCAGTTGTGAACAGATTGTTGATAACTTGTTGACAACACCGTTTGTCTTCACGCTTTCAGAAGAAAGGAATGCCGTGTGCGAGTATGCCACTCAGGTGGGCACTTACCTTTACGAGCCTGGAGCGGCTTTGCTGAAAGGAGGAGCTTACCGCTTGCTTGCTTCCCGTTATGGGGTGAAAAAACTGCATCCCAACAGTCATTTGTACACATCGGATGAAAGGGTCGGTTTTCCCGGACGCTGTTTCCGGGTAGAAGCGGTATCGGGCTTCGGGAAAAAAGAGTTGAAAACCTGTCTGCAAGGAATTGGGAAAGCCAACCTTACGGTGCGCAACTTTCCTGCTTCGGTAGCTGAATTGCGGAGAAAACTGAAATTAAAAGAAGGAGGAGATACTTATTTTTTTGCCACCACATTGAAAGATGGGGAGAAGGCACTTATCCGATGCGTGAAAATTTCCAGTCGTCCGGCACCGCCGTTGCATGAAGATACCTTCGTAGGGCGATGAAAACGCCTTCGTGAAGCGGTGAAGGCATCTTCGGCGGTACATGAAGGTACCTTCATCGGAAAACAGGCCGGAGGATAACGACAAAGGGTTTTTCCTGATGGTGGAAGGAGCCAAAGTAGATAAAGGAGGACACGGCAGAAACCTGTCAACAGTAATAGACGAATATTTATCGTTCGACAAAGTAGTGGGCAAAGCCCTGAAATTTGCCGATGAACAAAAAAATACGTTGGTCATTGTATTGTCCGACCATGAAACCGGCGGATTGACTTTATTAGACGGCGATTATAAAACCGGAACAGTCATGGGACAGTTTGCAACAAACGACCATACCGGAATCCCTGTTTTACTGTATGCCTATGGTCCTTCTTCACAGAACTTCCGGGGTTTTTTCCGGAATTTCGAGTTAGAGCAGAAAATCATGAAATTATACAATAGCCGTTTGGGAAAGAAGGATTAATAGGTTTCATGCCCGGTTTAGCTATACTGAAACTATAGTTTTAACAAGCTGAAACTTTAGTTTCATTATACTAAAACTACAGTTTCAGCATAATGAAACAAAGGTGAAACTCAGCAAGACCAATCAGACAAGCTGTATGCCTGCCGGAACCCATGCAGGGGCGGAGCCTGACAGACCCGCCCCTGCAAGTTAACACATCATGCCGCAACCGCTTATTCCAATGTCAGCCGCTCGATGACAAACGGCTTCCCGCCTGTCGACCAAAAGCCGATGATGTACAGGTGCGACGGGTCTACCGCTACTCCGTTTGCGGTCTTCATGTTGTGCAAGTCTATCACGACACGCCGGGAATTGCCGAAATCAAACATGGCCGGATCGGTCCAGTAATTATTTTGGTCGAAAAGGCGGAACGAGATACCGCTGTCGTTGTCGCTGCCCAGTTCGACGGTCAGCGTACGATACCCCGACAAATCCAGCCCGTTGGCATACTGCCAGCCTCCAAATCCATAGGGTCCGGTTACCAACGTATGGGTCGCCTCGTCGAAAGTTCCCGTTTCCCAGATGCAAGGGTCAAACATTTCTTCGGTCAGCGGGAAGGGGGTGATGACATTCACCGTCAGCGTCAGCGTCTGTTCGGTTCCTTGCTCCGAGGTATAAGATATGGTTACCTGGGAGGTACCCGTCTTTCGGGCGCGCATTTCGCCCAGTTCCTCTATTGATAACACGTCGGGATTGCTGCTTTGCATTTCCGCCTGTGTGGTCACTACCCGGCTGCTTCCGTCGGCATACAGGGCGTTCACTACCGCGTAACGGCTGTCTCCCATGCGGATGTCGAGTTCATCTCCTTCAATGCCCGTCAGTGCCAGGCCGGTCAGTTCGCCTTCGGCAGGTGCTTCGCCCGCATATTCCTGCAACCAATGGTAAACAGGCCAGGGACAGGCTTCGGGGTCGTTCAGGAAGGTGTAGGCTCCCTCCGTGCCCGGTTCGTCCTTAAAGTCGACCAGCAGATGGGTGCCGGTGAAAATCATCCAGCTCACGTTGCCCGTATTGTCGGCAATGTACTTGAAGTTGGCCCCGAATCCGGTGCCTCCGGCTACACCTGTAATGCTCTTTCCCCAGGATGAATCATACTTGGCAGGAGCCCAGTCCATTTCCGTCACCATGATAGGGGCGAAGCTGGCCACCGGCATCACTTGCGTGTCCCAGCCACGCTGGAAGCCTTCGTATCCGCCTCCCATGACGCCTCCCAGTTCCGCACTGGGCTCTTCGGCATCGCTTCCGTACCATCCCGGATAGACATGTACGGCGTATCCGATGTTCTCTCCTTCTATCGGGTAAGTGGCGTATCCGCTATATTGCGACTGGTAGGCAAGCCCGGGCACCCAGATGATGTTGTCGGCTCCGTTGTCCCGTATCACGTCGACCACGCTTTGGAAGAACGTCTTCATGCTTTCAAACTGCGGCAAGGTAGAGCTTCCGGTCGAGCCGTCGGTACCTACAATGTTGATGGGTTCGTTGGCAAGCTCGAACATGACACCCCAATTGCCTTTCAGTTTGGGATGGCTCGACACGATGTCCCATACTTCTATCAGGAAGGTGTTGTAGTCATCTCCTACGGCAATCTTTTCCGGGCAGACTCCGGGCGGGCGCATCACGACGTACAGTCCTTTGGCGTTGGCATATTCCGCCATGGGTATGAACACTTCGTCCAGATACTTCCGGAAGCGTTCGGCCGAAAAGCGTTCATGGCCTTCGTAACGCACCGATTCCTGCTCGGGGTCGTCGCTCCAGTACGGGTCCATGTGCATCCGGATAAAGTCCATCCGCCAGCCGGCCTTTTCCATTCCGTCTATCTGCCGCTTGTTCCACGAAAGGCATCCCGCCACATCGTAGTTGTTCCATGCGTTCTGGTTGAAGAAGGGGCTGAACGTCATGCCATATCCGTGCAGGTTTACCGGTTTGCCTGCTGCGTCGCACAGGTACCTGCCGTTTATCGACAGCCGTGGCATCACTTGTTCTATCGGTTCTTCGGGTTCAGGGTCAACCGGTTCTTCCGGCGTAGGTGGATTGGGTTCCTCGTTTTGCACTACCGGGTCGTCCGAGCAGGCAGCCAGGCTAAGGACGCTCATAAGCGCCCATAAGCAGTAAGTGATAAATGTTTGTCTTTTCATTGTTTTTTTGTTTTATTGATTGATTAAAATAGTTGAACGGTACCAAGTGGCTATATTTCAAATTCCAAGTATTTTTTTCTTAAAGTGATACCGGAAAAGCACCGGGTTATCTTCCTCTTTCAGGTAGCTGGACAGGCGCAGAAAGGTCGGGTTGCCGCTTTCTTTGGTCTGCTCTTTCCTGCTGCAAAGGAAAGAGGCTTCGAAATAACCCAAATAATCGTCCGAGCAGCCTCCACCGGATAAAAGCTCCGTTTGCACACCTACATCCGGCATAAGGATGTTGTCGATGAGCCGACAAGACTTCCCGTCCCATGCCAGCGTCTGTCGGTTGTTGAGCGACAAGAGTAGACGGCCATCGGTAGCGGCAATGGCTGTGATGCCTAAGCCTAACCCTTTTTCTCGCAGCAGACTGCGCGCTTCCGAAAACTCCAGCCCTTTGTGAGCCTGCCAAAAAGCTTTGTCGGCCGCCATGTCCGGCACGTCAATCACGTATTTACCTGTTATCTCACGCCCGTCGTATGCATAAACCTCGTTGGATAGCGGAACAATCATGAGCCATTCCCCCTGGAAGAAAGCCATCGGATGATACAGCAACGGGTAATGTGCCGTTCCGGAATGTACCGTTACGGCATCTATCAGCTTATGCGAGGCCAGCCGGTTGCCGGCAATATCCAGCCGGGCGTATGCGCAACCGCTGTCGGCTGCTTTGTTCGGCAGCGGGTAATAAGCCAGCAGAACGCTGTCGTTGCATACTGCCAAGGAAGCGATATTGGCATCATGCGGGTCTACATACAAGGCGGAGTGGAATTTCCCTTGGTAGGTATACCTGAATATTTTCTTTTGCACGTTGCTTACCACATAGACCAGTTTGTTTGTGCGGTCCAACGCATAACAATCCATGTAAAGATATTCTTCCGGGCCGTTTCCTCTGCGACCGATTTCGTTTAAGAACCGTCCTGTGCCGTCGAAGGCATACAGCCCTTTCCCGTCCTGCACAAAGTAACAGCTGCCGTCGCGTTTGGCGGAAAGGATATTGTCCAGCAAGCATTCATCCGATGTTTCCAAAGGGATATAGGCGATGCTGTCGGTTAGGGCGTCAATGTCTGTTTCTATTGCCTCTTTGGGATGAAGGACGCGTACATCCGTCACTTCCTTCGTCTTTTGTTGGCAAGAGAGGCACAGACTACAGAGTATGATTCCCCATAGATGGTTGCGGATAATGTGATGCTTATGAA
Organism: uncultured Bacteroides sp.; assembly: GCA_949296855.1. Classification (GTDB taxonomy): domain Bacteria; phylum Bacteroidota; class Bacteroidia; order Bacteroidales; family Bacteroidaceae; genus Phocaeicola. Next base: position 8,911 of record CASFRN010000172.1, read on the forward strand.
TTTTCATAATTGGATTATTGTTAAGGTGTAACTGCGGTCTGTATCGCGAGGCAGACAACCGCATCGCGACTGGGTTTGCGGACTGAATCTTTTTCTACTTGATTTGAGAAACTGTTTTGAATCGTTTGATAAAACCCCTTTCCATCATCCCCAAAAAGAAGATGATGGGAAAGGGGGGCTTAACTAACTAACAAAGATCGCTTATTCAGCAGCCACGCTTGAATGGGTTAATGGGTTATGTAAAAGCAATGCCGATACAGCACTGCGTTGTCTTTTTGGTAAATATGCTCCCCTTTCCATCTCCCCAAACCGGCTTGATAGAAAGGGGAACTTTAAACTAACAAAGGAAAATTATTCTTTCACTGTTCGTTCTTTTATTTTATGAATGACCGCATTTGGCCCGATTGCCTACAGGAGCGGTTCATTCAGTGCTTACCAATCACATTCTTAAAAAGAAAGACTTAATTGTGAGGGTATGTTCCTTGCATGAAACCCAAAATCCCGATTGGCTACGATTTGGTTGCTCGAATTTTTCAAGAAAATGCGTAAGGTTACATCTGTTTCTGTGCCACTAAGTTCCACACAAGTAAAATAACGACCATTCAAACGTACATTCGAATTGTCACTTGCAAAAACATCCCATTCATAATGGTATCCTGTAGGAGGTTGGTCGAGCACAACATATAAAAAGCCGTTCGTACCCGGCAATGTTGAATTATTCAACAAATCCAACGATTTCTCTACAGGTGGATGTGTAGCACCTTATAACACGGCTGTATAAACACCTTCGATGGTATTCTGTGCGTTTACAGAAACTGTAGCTAAACAAAACAAGAACACAAATAAGCTTAAAAATTTTCTCATAAGTAAATCAGTTTAAAAGGTAATTAAAAAAGGCAGCGGGATTTTATCCCTTTGACAAGCAATCCCGCCACCCAAACTATACCATTTTTTATTCTGCAGGAGCAGCAGAAGGAGCAGAAGGTTCTACGACCACTTTACCAGCCAGTCCGTTGGCAAAACCACCGTAGGTAGGTTTGCGGCTATAGTTCAAGTCCCAAAGTCCTACAGGCTCGCCGCCTCTCCAGCCCGAATCAGCCGGGCTGTCGGTCATGCACCACTGCGTGATGCCGTACTGCTGTGCCGCAGGAATGATTTCGAAGTACTTCTGGATGATGAACTGGTAGAACTCAGCCATCTTCAGTTGCTGTTCGTAAGTCACATTCTCGGTCTTGATACCTGTACCGAACGCGTTTTCCACGATTCCCATATCCAATTCGGAAATCTTGATGAGCTTGCCGGTAGCAGCCATCAGTTGGAACATATTGACAATGGCGTCTTCCTGAGCTTTCTGGTCTGCCTCGTTCAGGATGTAGCTGACGTGCATCTGCGTGCCGATACCGTCAATCTTGGCTCCGTTTTCTTCCCACACTTCAATCCAGTGGATGAGGCTCTTCAGTTTCTGGTTGCCGTCCCACCACGATTCCAGGTTGTAATCGTTGATGAACAGTTTCAGGTCTGCCGCATTGCCTCCGTGTTCTGCGAAATGTTTTACGGCAGCTTGTGTCACGATAGGCACATAGTCTTCGTTGCCCAAGTAATCTTGCCAGTAGAAGTTGGTTGACGGGTCACCGTTACTTGCTGATTGCAAATCATAATATCCGTCGCCGTCAGCATCTACTCCCGAGATTGCTTCGTTGACCGCATCCCATGCTACTACATAACCATCGCAAGCTTCCATCATGCCGTTAATCCAGTTATCCATGGCCCAGGTCAGCGTGTCTTTCTTTTCTTCGGGGGTCATTTCAATGACTGTTGAACCAGAAGAATATCCTTCCCCATTTGCGGATAAAGCTTGATAACCGCTCCAACTGGACCAACCATCGATATTTGCTGCTTCAAAGTCGCCATTTGAAACCAAGTTTACAGACGAACCTTCTTCTACTATTTTCACATCATCGACATAGATTGTTCCTACAAAATCTCCGAAGTTGAATGTAAATTTGTCATATACATCTTTGTCTGGAGTGAACGAGATACTTGCTTCTTCCCAAGTTGTGCTTACACTGAATCCTGCAGGATAAGCTTGGTCGCTTGTTGTGGAAGATTGCAGGAAAGGAGCTAAATTAGCATAATTGCCTGTAGCCCTTACCATACAAGTGAATGTATACGACACACCAGATTTCAATGGAGTAGAGAATTGGTACCAGGCTTGTGCGCCATAATTTGCCGATTGTTGTGTCGTGTTGGTCAAGGTTAAGCAATAACCGCCGTCACCTCCTCCACTTGACATGTCTTCCGCTCTTGCATAAGTTACCGTATGCCAACTATATTTTTGCCAGCCACCCATATCTTCCGTTTCAAAATCACCGTTAGCGATAAGGTTATCCTCCGAACCGGCTGCTGTCAATGACATATCATCGATACAAAAATCGCCAGCCAATACCCCTACAACCAATTTGATTGTATTTACATCGTTACTGCCAGGCACAAAAGTAAATGAATAATCTGTCCATTCAGTGGCAATTGGTGTGCCTCCATTCACCGTTACATCCACGGATGCCGCACTCATAGTCCAAAATTGGAAATCAAACGATTGAGAGGCTTTAGCCCGGAAACTCAACGTGTATTCTGTACCTTGGGTCAACGGCGTATTCAATGTATAATAAACTTGTCCGTCCCATGGATTAACAGCTGCATCTTGATGCAATAAAAAGTAATGATTAACTTCCGATGGATCTGGCGGAATAATCTGATCAGCAATCAACCCATTCAAATATGTCAGATTCTGTTGCGAATGCCAAGCCAAGGTATGTCCGTAAATGGTCATTCCTGCCTGACGTGCAGCATCTACAAACCGAATCACTGTAGAGAAATCCATAGAACCATCATTGGCCACACAACTGGCATATTTCATTTCATTGCCAGCTGTCATTTCATCAAAATTATTCCGAGCAACCGTATGCACCTGAGTACCGGCCGTAAAATCGTTTGCAGCTAATGCAATACCCAATTTAAAATTAGTATTAACCTTGCTGCGATCTACGTACGTTTTCAGTGCATCATAAGCATTCAGATATTCATACTGAGCTATTTCTGCCGGCTTTTCCACTTGGAAATCGACGAGTTTATCATCGGCGCATGATGCCAGCATTCCCATCATTGCCGCATATAAAAAATGTTTTGTGTACTTCATTTACATATCCTCCCTTAATTAGCATTATATGTTGGAGTAAATTGTTCACCTCCGACACCACGTGTCTGAACCACAAGCGTATCATTCGTCTGCACATCAATGTCGCCGAAATCAATGCTATAGTTCAAATGAAGCGCATCACGTTTTTTATTAGCCCAATTATCGGCATCTTTTACAAAGTCGCCCTCGCCTTGAGCAGTATAACCTTCCGTATTGGAGGTAATCGTACAATGGTTGTTGTCATCGAATGTCAACAACAAATCACATGTCAACTCTTCACCGTCACCCAAATCCAGTGTAACAGGAAATATACATTGTTTTAAACCGGCTGTAGTTACTTTACATACCTCACTGTCTTCCACATACACGACACTACGATCAATCGTTTCCGTCTGTCCGTTACGAGTAACCCGGTCTATACCTCGACGCAAGTAAAACGCATGCCAAGGATTGATAAACTTCAAGCAGTACAATACGAAATCTTTAGGCTGCACATTCCAATAAGCTGAATTTGTGCGCGCTGGCGTATCACCTTCTATCATTGGAGTTCCCGTCAAAATACGGTCAGCATTTACCACATTCGACATTACCAAAGGAATGACATATGTATTTTTCAATGAATTAGGATCAGCAAAAAAAGCCTCAGTAAACTGTACGTCCACATAACCCCATTTATCATTGTCTAATACAATTTGGTCTCCTCCCAATGAATAATAATCGGAAGGCATAGCCATTACCGGCGAACCGTCTTCAAAATACAGATTGTCGCAAAGAGTATTATCCACGTCAATATCTACCGAAATCCGTTTCTCGTTTTTATATACACCACCCATGGTAGCATATATTTGACAGCGATGTTCGTTGTCGATTGTCGTATCAAAATCTTCAGACTCACCCAATACAATGGTACGTACCGGATATTGGTAAGCGAAATATACGGAAGAACCCCCTTCATAGTCGTCAAATGTAATGTCTTGATTTTCGCACGACGTAACTCCGAAAACTAAGGTGCTTGCAACCGTTATCAATTGTAGTTTAGATAATTTCATAATTACTTTTTTTTCGTTTTACATATCAAACTTGATTACCATCCTGCATTTTGTTGCAGATTACTCCATTTCAACACCTCTTCATAAGGTATAGGACCGTAAGTCATATAATCGCTGTAGTTTCGTATTTCAACATTAATGACTTCATAAGTCAATGTTCCTCCGACTTGGTCAATTTCGATACCTTTAGCAGTTTCCGTCAAATCCAATTGCCAACGGCGCATATCCCAGAAGCGTTTGTTTTCAAAACAGAGTTCTATACGGCGTTCGTTACGAATCAATTCGCGCATCTGTTCCTTGCTTGCCGCACATGCTTCCAAATATGGATCACCGTTGTCGACACCTACGCCAGCACGTGAACGAATGGCTTTGATAACATCGTATGCCGAATAACCATGGCTTCCTGTACCGGTCGGTCCCCATGCCTCATTAGCAGCTTCCGCATAATCCAAGAATATTTCCGTCATGCGGATACGTACCGGATAATGGAATTGGACTGTATTGTATTGCGGATTCGGATTACAGTCACTACGCAACAGTTTCCGCATATAATACCCCGTACGGGTAGAAGTACTCTGCCTGTTCAAGGCATCGTTATTCGTGCCGTATGTACCGGTAATGATTTGCGTGTTGCCTGTGCCGTAAGTTGCACCGTTATACAAAATGTATTCGCTCAAGCGCGGGTCACGGTTCGCATACGGGTCATTAGGGTTGTATTCAGAATCTTCGTCATCAATAGGATAACCGTTTGCCATCGGGAATGCATCTACAAGATTTTGGGTAGGGTTGATACGTCCGTTTCCATACAAGGAAGGAGGGAAATTGTCTTTTTCCTGGTTCAAGCCCAAAGCATAATCTTCTGCACTGTTATCACGGTCGCCTCTCCAAAGGATTTCCGGAGGGCAAGCACCAGACCCCAATCCGTCTATTTCGGTAGTGTTCATGAACCACTTGTAACCATCCTCATCCATACCGCTAACGCCGCCGACCCGGTTAAGAACTACAGCCGCATAGTTTGCTGCATCTTCCCATGTCACTGTTGTTCCCTCACTAAAAGCAGGGCTTGCAGCTACCAGGGTTATCTGAGCACGAATGGCTTCAGCAATACGGGCAGTAATACGCCCACGCATGTGCGACCCGTTTACACGGTTGTAATCACCGGCATTGGTCACGCCGATTTCCTGATACTTTTGCGGAATCTCTGTATTCGAGATGTCAGTATAGTCTGCCGGAAGCAGTTCAATAGCCGCATTCAAGTCTTCCAACATCCAGTCTACACATTCCTGATAAGTATTTCTCGGCAAATTATAATTCGAGTTCACATCTTCAGGTTCTTTAATAATAGGAAGTCCCAGCAATTCGCCGTCTTCAGTCCAACCTCCATGTGCCAGCATCAAGAAATACATATTCAATGCACGCAAAGCATAAGCTTCGCCTTTCAATCTGTCTGAATACATTTGGTGTACTTTTTCATCCTCTGCCCATGCAATATCATCTACTTTCGACAAGAAAGTGTTGATGTATTGGATAGCGGCCCGGCATCCTTGCCACTTCGACATCGGGTCATTATTTGATGTCCACGAACCTGTTGCCATAGCCAGATACTTATTTGCCCGGTCGTTTGTCACAGCATCGTCTGTAGCGACATCCGAAACAGATTTCGTATCATAGGGCAATAAGGAATAGGCATACCCCAATACGCCTTGTGCATACGAAGGGTCGTCGTACATATTATCTTCGGAACGGTTGTTCTCCAATGCCGGCTCAAACATGTCGGTACACGAAGCCAACAGCGGAATCAGAACTCCAAAAGTCAGTATGTTTTTTATTAATTTCATGCCATTTCAATTTTTAGTGTTCATATACTTTTTATCAGAATGTCACTTTCACACCCAGATTATAGAATCGTGTCTGCGGTGCGCTTCCCACATTCATTTCCATGTGTTCGCGTTCTTTCGAGATAGTCAGCAAGTTTGAACCGCTGATATATGCCGAAAAGCCTTTTACAAACGTGTTCTGCAAGAAACGTTTCGGAAGGTCATAAGTAATCTGTATCTTAGCCAAGTCGAAACGGTTGGCTTTATACATCCAGAAGTCTGATGTCTGGAAATTGTTTGCACCAGTTTCAGTAGTCAAACGCGGATAGGTAGCAGTAGCGGCAGTTTCCGGAGTCCAGCGGTCACGTACTACAGCCGAATACTTGCCGTCGCCATATACCCAATAGTAAGAACTGTTCTTCACGCCGTATGAGCCTATGCCAGCGGTTCCCAAAGCAAAGAAAGTAAAGTCTTTCCATTTGGCAGTCAAGTTCAAACCGAAAGTGAAAGGCGAACCATACCAACCACCTTTACCTAAGTACACTTGGTCGTTGCTGTTAATAACGCCGTCACCGTTCTGGTCTTTGTATTTGATATCGCCCGGACGTACGGTGCCTCCAAATTGTTGTTCTGGAGAGTTTTCGATTTCTTCTTCACTTTGGAAGAATCCCAAACTTTCCAAGCCCCATATACCATCCAACGGCTTTCCTTCACGGTTCTGGTAATCCCACTCGTTCACTTCGCTGCGTTTGGTAGCTTTAGTGTCGTAGTAAGTTCCAGCTACGCCTAACGAGAAGTCCACTTCGCCGATTCGTTTATTGAAGTTCACGGCAAAATCGAAACCGATGCGGCGGTTGTTATCATTATTAATATAAGGTATAATAGAAGCTTCCGGATAGTAAGTGAAGAAGTAATTCGGGAAATTTACTTCCGGTCTTACCACATATCCTTCCATGGAATTGATGAAGAACGAAGCGTCCGCTGTAATCATCTTGTTCCACAACGAGGTATGTACATTAGCAGAAATTTCTTTCCGTTTTATAAAAGTCAGGTCTTCGTTGGCACCTCTGACAGACATTGTATATTTCTCCAAACTACCGTCGTACCAGCTCCAACCGTAATCTTGTTGCCAAACCGCTTCGTACATATAGAAATCTGTTAAGTCGATGTCTTCGTTCAGGATGCTTCCGGATACGCTGACTGTCAAATCGTCCACTACATCCGAATCAGCCAAGAATGATTCGTTACTTAACTTCCATCCCAATGTCAGTGACGGCGAGAAAGCATTGCGGTGTCCCGGAGCTAATTTGGCTGAATGTATCAATGCACCGCCAAAATCCATGTAATATTTCTGCTTGTAGTTATATCCTACCTGCAAAGCCAAATTCGCATTGCAGACACGGTGATATTGTGCAGAAAGCGTCTGCTGATATCCCGAAGCAATCAACATCGCAGATACATTATGGTCATTAGCAAACGTGTTCTTGTAATCGAACCAGCCCGAGAAAGCAATAGTCCGGTTATCCGTACTTCCGCTGATGTTTTGTACACCCGACTTTTCGTCAGTACCTTCTTGTGTCAGTCCGACAATTATGTCTTTGCCATCCGCATTCGACCATACAGGTGTATAGATAGCATACGAGTTGTTAAATGATGTGTTATAGGAAGTTGCATAATCCACCGCAAACAACGCATGGAATGAAAGCCCCTTCAATACCTTACTCAAATCCATATTCACACCCGTATCAAATTGGAACTGACGGCTGGTGTACTTGTTGCGTCCGGCAGCGTAATAATCGGCAAAAATATTGGTTGGGTCAATCTGAGTTCCTGCCAAGAAATATTTGCCGTCAATAATGTTACCAGAAGCGTTTATCAAGTCCCAAGCTGCCGTTGCGTTCGGGTCAATATAACTCAGCGGAATTAAAGGCGCAGCAAATTCCGGTCGGTTCGGACGGAAAGTTGAGGCTGCCGACCAATAATCTCCGATAGCACTTTTCGAATCGGAGAACGTAGCGTTGGCATTGATGTAAGCGTCAATGAAGTCATTGATGTTCACATCTACGTTACCACGGATGTTCAAGCGGCTGAGACTGTTGTTTTCTGCTTCGCCGAACTTGAAAAAATCACCTTGACGGTAATAACCGATATTACTATAAAAACGTGCTCTTTTATTTCCTCCCGAAATCTCAGCCGTTACGTCTGAACGGTTATATGCTTTCTTAATGTAATCAGACGAATAGAAATTCATATTCGGATAACGGTAAGGATTTTCTCCAGACGCATGATTATAGATATCCGTTTCGCTATACAGTGGGGAAAGTCCATCGTTCACACGCGCTTCGTTATACAAGGTCATATATTCTGCCGAACCTAAGTATTCGGGAAAACTCTTTGCTACATTAAATCCTGTATTAGCACGTACCTCCACTTTTAGTTTTTCTTCTTTACCGCGCTTGGTGGTAATCAATATAGCACCTTTCGCTGCCCGGCTTCCATACAATACGACCGCTTGCGCACTCTTTAAAAATGTAATCTGCGAGATTTCCGTCGGCAATACGTTGTTGGCATCACGAGGTACACCATCTACCAATACCAAATAGCCGGCATTGTCACCATCCATCCCCCATAAGGAGTTACCGTTCCAACCGCCAACGTAGCCTTGCATATTGTCTAAACTATACGTATTATAGTTCTTTTCTGTCAACTTTTCCATGTCGACAACAGAAACGCCTCCCAGCAATTCACTCTGTGCTACCTTACGGTAAGCGATCTGCACTAACGGATCTTGTCCGTTATTCAATGAATCGGATTCATTCACTGCAACATCCTGTGCGTTTACGCATAAAGGCGAAGCTGCAAACATGGCGCATAGAATGAGTTTCGTTTGTATATATTTCATTGTTTCTGTCTTTAGTGTTAAACATTCGTTATATTACCAACCCGGATTTTGTCCGAAATCAACATAAAGATATGTTTCATCATCGGGCAACGGGAACCAATAATGTTTGGTACCGAACACACGGGTTAAAATCACTTCCTCCCGCCAGTTGGCAACTTCCGCATCTCTCGGATCGTTCTCTTTGAACCATTCGTCACTTTCTACCCGAGTAAATTCTTGAGAAGTCTTTACCGTATAAGGATATTCTGTCAACAATAACCAACGTTGCAAATCGTTGAAACGGAACCCTTCGAACGAAAGTTCTACAGCGCGTTCACGACGAATTTCATCTAGGAGTTTTTCTCTGCTAGCTACGTAAGCAGCTCCTACATGTCCGGCACCACAACGGTCACGGATTGTGTTGATTGCATCTTCTGCTGTCTTAGAGAAATTAGATGCTTTGCCTGTAGCTCCATTTATTGCTGCACACGCTTCCGCATACATCAAGTAAATATCTGCCAAACGCATATAAGGCATATAGCAATGGTAAGCACCACCCCAAGCATAGTCCTGGTCATACTCGTTACAAGTATGGGGAACTATCTTTTGGATGAAATACCCCGTACGGCTTGCATTGGAAACAGAACGCATCACACCGCCTGTATAAAGGCTACAATAACGCAAATATTCCTGATCGGCAGGCATCGTTGAATTGACATACTTGAACCCGTCAAATACAATATCGTGATAGAAACGAGGGTCACGGTCTTTGAACGGATGAGTCGGGTCAAATCCGGATTCCGGATCATCCAATGGAAGTCCATTAGCCATACCATACATATTTACCATATTGGCAGTCGGCTGATGAATGATGTTGTCGTGAGAAACCAAATTACCTACTTTAGGGCCAAATGTTTTCGACATATTCCAGTTACTACCATTTCCATCGCTGGAAAGGCCACGGAAAATTGCCTCTACCGAGCCAGGCATCAACCAATTCTGACGTGTGGTATAGAAAATGTCCGAATAACAAGATGAAGCATTCGAAGCACGTGTATGATTATAAATATCACTATAGTTGAATTCAGCCAAAGCATATTGAGTCTGGCCGCTTTCTACCAATGACAACAATTCGCCGAAAGCTTCTGCTGCCTTCCGGCAATATTCCTCATCGTAATTATAGGTCTGTGTACCACCTATCTGTGCGCTGTTTTTCATTAACGGGCTGCCTGCCCATAGATAGTTCTTTCCCAAATAGCCCAATGCCATAATCTTATTGATACGCAATTGGTTCTTACCTTGTGTCTGCTTTCCGACTGTAGTATCATCCCAATCAATAGGCAACAGGTCGGCTGCCCGACGGAAGTCTTCGGCTGCCTTATCGGCACATTCCTGATAACTTAAACGCGGCAATGTCATGTCTTCCGGATTGGAAGAGTCCAATACACGGTCGATATACGGCAGTCCTCCCCAATATTGCATTAATTCAAAATGCCACCATGCCCGGAAGAAATACAATTGTCCTGCAATCAAATTGCGCTCCTCTTCAGTAGCTGCTGTCATTTTGTCCAAATTAGCAAGTCCTATGTTCGCCTTACGAATGCAATACCATGAATGCGGCCATAGCGAGTGGTTGAACTTGTCTGTAGAAGTCGGATTACTGGAACTTCTATATAACCAGCATTGATCGTTCGTTTGCCATGCACGGAAATTCCCCAAGTCTATCTGATGTGTCATGTGGGCATCACCTTCGGTATTGAATATCTCATCATCTCCCCAATTCCAAGAAGTACAATAATTACATCTTTCCTTATCGGGAATGCAGTTATAGATTTCTTCAATAAAACCTTGGAAATTCATAAAATCCTTGAACGCTTCTTCGCTGGATACGGTAGAATCCGGTTCCTTATCCAAGTAATCTTGACAAGAAGTCAGATTGACCGTTCCCAATAAAAAGAATGTACTGATAAACAGCCACGTTCTATATATTTTCTTTTCCATATATCGCTTTTATAATGTAAACTTAATACCTAAATTATAACGTCTCACTGTAGGATATGCACCTAAGTAACCTGCACCGGACAAATTTGCTTCACGGTCGTCCGGCATACGGGTCCAAAGCCACAAGTTGTTTCCGTTCAGATAAATCTTCAGATTGCGGATACCTAATTTGTGAATCCAACCACCATTAAATGTATAAGCAATCTCCGCATTTTTCAAACGAATATAAGAACCGTCATACAAGAACTGGGTTCCATACGTATAATTGTTTGTTGAAGATGCGAACCTTGGAATAATGACTTCAGGATTAGCCTCATCTTTCGACCACCACGTTCCCGTATCGTAAACAGTATTCAGTTTGCTGCCAAAACTGGTAAGCCCTACGTCACGGGTTACATTAGTTACTCCATAGAATTGTACAAATGCGCTGAAACCTTTCCATTCAAACCCAATCGTTGCATTGTAAGTGTTTTGTGGCGTACTTGAATAGCCATAAGGTGCAGAGTCTTTGTTGTCTATAATACCGTCACCGTTAAAGTCAACAATGTAATAGTCACCTACCAAACGCTGCGAGTCATTGGTGTCGTGCGCAGGACTACCGTATAATTGGTCTAAGTTTTGAATGAAACCATTATCAATATAAGAGGTGTATTGACCAATAGCATAACCTGCCTCTTTCTGATAACTCGGACGCAACGGCTGATCGTCTTTTTCAAGCACTTTGTTTTCTGCATGAGTCATGTTGAAATTACCCCACAAGCGCATTTGGTTCGGGAATACTTTATTGAGGCGTAATTCCAATTCATATCCTCTTGTTTTTACCCGACCAATATTAGCAGTAGGAGGTGTACCGCCAAAAAATGCAGGAACCGAACGATCACCACCTGTTACCAAAATGTCAGTACGTTCATCACGGAACACTTCTACCGTACCGGCAAGCAAACCGTTCAAAAACGAGTAGTCAACACCGAAGTTGAACTTCTTTACGGTTTCCCATTTTACGTCCGGATTGCCAATGGCTGACTCGCGGAACCATGTGTACACACTGGTGCCCTGATTCAAATCCATGTAAGCATTGCCACCGTATGCCCATTGATTCATATACAACCAACGGTTAGCTGAATTGAAACGATCACCGAATACGTTATCATCACCAATTTCACCATAAGAAGCACGCACCTTCAGCATATCCAGCCATTTCTTAGAGAAGTTCATGAACTTTTCTTCCGAAATCATCCATCCGATCGCCCCTGAATTAAAATAAGCGAAACGGTTTTCATCGCTAAACTTATCCGAACCGTTGTAAGCACCATTGTATTCAATGAAATACTTATTGGCATAATTATAAGTAGCACGGAATGCCCAGTCTTCACGATAGATAGGCATTACACTACCTCTCGCTTCTTCTTGGCGGCTGAATACTCCCATGGCTGTCACATCATGCTTGCCAAACGTACGTGCCCAATTTAACTGGACTTGATAATACAAATTACGTACTGTCTCACTATCGCTCACTGCACCATCCGCAGTAGACCATTTTACGCCTTGCATCCAATCAAATTTATTGTTCGCGTCATACGTATTCTTATAAGATACTTCACCTGTATCCGGATTAATCCATTTATATTGGGCATCGTTATTTAAGTCATTGATACCACGTGAAGTTTCAACAAACACGTTATCCCACGAAATCAAAGCTCTTGCAGATAATCCTTTGGTAATAAAGCTCAAATCTTGTTCTAACGTAAAGTCGGTATTGATACGGGTCGTAGTGCTTTCGTTTGTACCACCCAACGAAAGATTAGCTGCTGAGTTGGTTACATTAGAGATATTCGGATAATATCCCCAGCTTCCGTCTGAATAAACGGGCAAGAACACGTCAGGCGCGATGTTGTAAGCACCTGCCCATTGCTGGCCAATAGACCATTCAGAAGCTCCGGTATTGTTCCACGGAGATTTACGTATACCGGTTGAACCTGCTAAATTAACCTTAAATACGGTAGTCTTTGTAATGTTGAAGTCAAGGTTACTACGTACGTTGATGCGGTCATAACCATAACCGGAATCATATCCACGGCCATTATCGTATACACGGAAAAGGTCACCTTCGTGTACATAGTCAGCAGAAGCAAAGTATTTTACGAATTCCGAACCACCGCTGATATTCAAATTTGCATTGTAAGAAATAGCCGAATCTTTAAACAACGCCTTCTGCCAGTCTACGTTCGGATAACGCTCGCGTTGTTCAACTGTGGTTTGATTGCGGTAGTTCTCGATAAATGCCTGCGGACGGATGTATGCCCACGATTCATCTGGAGTCAAAACCAATTCATGTTCCAATGCAACGTTACGTGCCATCAATGCATCATACGAATCTAGCTTATTCGGTAATTTTGACGGAGCTTTCAATGTTGTGTTAAAACCGACATCAATCTTAGCACCACCTTCTTGACCTCGTTTGGTCGTGATTAAGATAACGCCATTCGCACCTTTCACACCGTAGACAGCTGTTGCAGAAGCATCCTTTAATACAGAAATTGATTCAACCGAACTGATATCAACCGAACTCATCGGACGTTCAATACCGTCGACCAATACCAACGGGTCACTATTGTTCCAAGAACTTGCACCACGAATTGTAATTTGAGGTTCTTCTTCACCGGGCATACCGGAACCTTGTACAGTAATCACACCTGGCAAATTACCTGTCAATGCCGCACCGATATCACTAATACCTGCTGCACGTTCCAATACCTTTCCCGTTGTCTGCGTGATAGCTCCTACCACACTTGCCTTTTTCTGCTGGCCATAACCTACTACGACCACCTCATCCAACATTTCCGTATCGTCTTCCAGCGTAACTCGCAAGAAACCGCCTTTAGGTACGCGCTGCTCTTGCGTGGTCATACCGATAAATGAAAAGACAAGAGTAGATTTTTCATCAGGAACATTCAACGTAAAGTTACCGTCCAAATCTGTAATTGTACCGACTGCGGTGCTGCCCTTAACTACGACAGAGGCTCCAATCACCGGATCACCATTTCCGTCCAACACGACACCCTTTACCGTTTTTCCTTGCTGCGCCCATAGCGTCAGGCTACAGAATAACATGAGCAGAAAAAGGTAAGGGAACTTTTTTAATTTACTACTTACATTTTCCATTAATTATTAGTTTAAGAATTAAACCATACGTAAATCAATCTTTCGATTGGTTGCTTTCCTCTTCACCTATATATTATATATCAGGTGAAAAATTCAATCCGAACTGAAGATTAACTGTCATCACAAATTTTGAGCATAAGCATCTTACATTTAACATGGGTTAGACATAAAGTTATTTTGTATACCTATTAAAAAAACTATTTCCACAGGTATGTAAAATCTTACTTCCGGGTGCATATTAATTACATTATCAATAAGCTTGTCTTTCCACTTTATTACAATTATTTACATCAAACGGTAGCTGCAAAGTTATGTTTTTATATTAAAAAAACAAATATTATGTGTTTCAGATTCATACACCCATGTAACATCAACTAGCCCGAATGTTACATTTTTTATCAGAAACCGTACATTTATGCTGCATAACATAAACTAACGGAAAGGGTATGGATGGATTTCCGGCAAAAAAAGAAAAGTTACCGGAAAGTCTGCCTGAAACTTTCCGATAACTTTCAGAGGAAGTAGGGAGTCAATAATCGGTAGGGAAACAGAGGTATCCCTGTAATGTTTTTAACTTAAAACATACGTTTTTCTATTCACCATAGAGAGGAGGAGGGTCAGCCTTTTACTTCGGCTTCTTTTGCTTTAAACGCCAAAGCGTACATCCGCATTTGTTTCACCATGGCGAGCAGTCCGTTGCTTCGGGTAGGAGAAAGATGTTCTTTCAGCCCGATACGGTCGATGAAATAAAGGTCGGCATCCAGGATTTCATCGGGTGTATGCCCCGACAGCACTTTGATGAGTAAAGCGATGATGCCTTTTACGATAAGTGCATCGCTTTCTGCCTGGAAGATGATTTTCCCCTCTACCCAATCGGCCTGCAGCCATACACGGCTTTGGCATCCGTCTATCAGGTTTTGTTCAGTTTTGTATTTCTCATCGAGTGGTTCTTGCCCGTTCCCTAAATCGATGAGTAACTGGTATTTGTCCATCCAGTCGTCGAAGTCACTGAATTCATCGATGACTTCGTCTTGCAGTTCATTGATTGTTCTCATATTCCAACTTTTACTTTTCATTATAAATCACAGCCATAACAGTTTCGCCTACGGTCTGCAAGGTTGCTCTATCAATGCAATCCATATTGTCGTTTAGTGTATGCCATGTTTCATGGAACCCATTGTCGCTATGCGGATTATAACCGATAATGTCTACACACGGGATTTGGCGGAAACGGTTGACATATACATGGTCGTCGGTCACTTCGCCGCCTGCTTCTTTTATGAAGTACCGTGTATGCCCTAAGCGGTGTGCCGCATCCCAGATTTTTTTCATCGCATGACTGGCAGTGCGGGCGGAATAACCCTCGTAATAGAAGGTGGCGCCTTTGCCTCCTACCATATCCAGCAAGATGCCGAAGCGTGCTTTGTAGCCGGATACGTGCGGGATACGTCCCCAATATTGCGAGCCTAAACACCATGTGTCTTCCTTGTAGGCCCCATCGTAGAATTCGGGTATGCCATAATCTTCCGCATCGAAGAAAACGATGTCGATGCCCACAGCCGGAGCTTGCTGTTGCAGGTGGCGGGCAATCTCCAACAATACACCTACTCCGCTGGCACCATCGTTGGCACCATCGATAGGCGTATGATGGTGTTCTTTCTTGTCGGCATCAGCATAGGGACGGCTGTCCCAATGGGCACAGAGCAAAATCCGCTTTTTTGCTTCTGGATTGTAAGCTCCGATGATGTTGCGTGCTTTCAGTATCTTTCCGTCATACGAAATGACATCGGCACGTTGGTCGTACATAGTTGCGCCGAATGCCTTCAGTTGCCTGTACAGGTATTCACCACACGCACGATGTGCATCCGTATTAGGAACACGAGGCCCGAAAGCCACCTGGCGTCCGATATACAGGTAGGCACTGTCGGCACTGAAAGCAGGCACTTGCACGGCAGAGGTTTGCGTTGTTTCTTCGTTTTCGGTTGTGTTTTTGTTCTTGCTGCTTCCGCACGAAGAAACCAATGACAGGAGCATTGCTCCCAGACAAAGCATGAAGAGTCTTGGTTTATCCATCATTGCGTTTCTATATATAAAGGTATAAATTTAAATCTTCAATCCGTCTAAAACTGCGATATAGGTTTGGATTGCTTCTTCTATTTCGCTAATCAGTACATATTCGTCCGCCGTATGTGAACGGGAAGATTTGCCCGGTCCTATTTTGACCGAAGGGAAATGCATCAAAGCCTGGTCTGACAACGTAGGCGAACCAAATGGAGTCTTTCCTATTTCGACGGCACGTTTTACGAATGGATGTTCCTGGCCGATACAAGAAGAATTGAGCCGGAACGATCGTGCTTTCGCTTCACACTGGATATGGGAAGTGATTTCGTTAAACAAGGCTTCATTCGAATAGCATTCGTTGCTGCGTATATCTACCACAAAGGTGCATAGGTCGGGGATGACATTATGCTGTGTGCCCGCATTGATTTGGGTGACACTCATTTTGACCGGGCCTAACAACGGAGAGACTTTGGGGAACTGATAGGTACGGAACCACTCGATGTCATCCAGTACCTTATAAATGGCATTGTCGCCCTCTTCGCGTGCGGCGTGTCCGGCTTTGCCATGTGCGGTTACATCAATCACCATTAATCCTTTTTCAGCAATGGCAGGTTGCATATCCGTTGGTTCGCCTACCACTCCCAATGCGATGGGCGGCAGTTGCGGTAATACGCTTTCTATACCTCCTTTGCCAGAGACCTCCTCTTCGCACGAAGCCAAGAAAATCAGGTTATAGTTTTGTTCGGTAGTAGTCAGATAGCGGTATGCTTGAAAAAGCGAGACAACGCTGGCACCCGCATCGTTGCTTCCTAATCCATACAGCTTGCCATTTTCTTGTTTAGGCGTGAAGGGTTGCTTCCGCCACCCGTTTACGGGTTTTACTGTATCGATGTGTGAGTTTAGCAGGATGGTAGGCCGTCCGGCATCGAAACGAGGGCTGATGCACCATATATTATTGCCGGAGCGTCCTGTCATAATGCCGCTTTCCTCAATGTAATTCTGTAAGAAGTCGGCTGCCGCTTCTTCTTCCCGGCTGATGGAAGGTATGCCGATAAGGGAATTTAGCAGCGTAATTGCTTCCGAAGTATAATAACTGATATCCGATAACATATAGATTTTGTTGTTTTGACGGCAAATATACTTTATTTATTATAAAGGTGAACTATTCGGGCTGGTAAGTTTTTTGAGATTTTGCTCCTTGTTCTTTCAACTTGGCGGTAAACGCTTTGGCTTTTTCTGCGGTTGCCGCCTCTTCTTCGGGAGTGGCGTATGCGTGTTTATAGCCCTTTATTACGTTCCATTCGCCACGGGTGAAGTCGGGGAATTCCACCGGAGCGCAGCCGTTATCCATAGATAGCTCTCCCAGTTCGGCAAGGCAGCACCACTCCGCTAAGTCGTAAACATCCATGTCCAGAGGCAAACCGTTCTGCAGACAATACACCAAACGGCTGTCCATAATGAAGTCCATGCCGCCATGCCCGCCAACTTCCTTTGCCAATTCACCGTATTTCTTCAGAATCGGATGCTGGTATTTAGCTACCAGCGCTTCCTGTTCGGCTTCGGGCAGGAATCCGTGCGCACTCAGGTCGTCCACTTTGGGCCGTACTCCCGAAGCGGAAAGCTGCTTGCTGTCGAGCGCATATCCTTCCACCGGATATTTGTTGGCAAAACCTTTCGTTCCGGTTAGCTGGTACAGGCGGCTGTAAGGTTGGGGAGTCATCACATCGTGCTGGATTTCGATTACTTTTCCGTTCACGGTACGGATTAAAGTGGTGGTATGGTCGCCGTTACGGAAGTTCGTGCAAGCCGAATCGGTACGCTCTTCCACCAACGCCTTTCCTACGACCGACTTGGTATCCATAGCAACCAGCGTAGCCATGCGGTCGCCACGGTGGATATTCAGAGCTTGCGCTACGGGACCTAAGCCATGTGTAGCATACACATCGCCCCGATGGCGCATATTGTAATCCAAGCGCCAGCCCAGTTTATCGTCTTCGCCGTTCTTCCAATAGTGGTCCCAGAACTCATCCAGATTGTGGATGTAAGCTCCCTGCGCGCGGATGATTTCGCCGAATACGCCTTGTTGTGCCATATTCAACGTGTTCATCTCGAACCAGTCGTAGCAGCAATTCTCTAGTATCATGCAGTGTTTGCGGGTCTTTTCGCTCAGGTCAACCAGTTCCCAGCATTGTTGCAAGTTCATAGCCGAAGGCACTTCGATAGCTACATTTTTCCCGTTTTCCAACGCGCACTTCGCAATAGGGAAATGATGCAGCCAGTCGGCTGCGATATACACCAAGTCGATATCCTCCCGCTTGCACAATTCTTCGTATCCCTTTTCACCGGAATAAATAGCGGCTTCCGGCAGAGAAGCCTTCTGCAACAATTTCTGGCAAGCCTCTGCACGTTCTTTCTCGTAATCGCACAAAGCCACAATCTGCGTGCCCGGAATATAGGTGAAACGTTCCACTGCACCGGGGCCGCGCATACCTAACCCGACAAATCCCACACGTACCACTTCCATTTTAGGGAGAGCCAATCCCAATACGCTTTTTTGTCCGGCAGGACGTTCGGGTGTTTTCACTACAATGGTTCCTTTCTTCCATTCCCATTGCGTGCCTTTATCGTTGGTTTGCACAGTTGATTCCGGCTGTGTAACGCAGGCGCCAAGGGTCAGGCACACCCCCAAAGCCAAAGTCATGATTATCTTCATAATTTATGCTATTTATATAGTTAATGCTTTTAGTTGAAACGCGGATTTCCGCAGATTCTTTGTTATAATTAAATATTATTTGTGGAAATCTGCGTTAATCTGCGTTTTTATAAACTCACACATCTCCGGCTCAGCCTTGCTTGCTTCCTGGTACAGCCGGTATTGAGCCAAGGTACGGACGTAATTATGTTCGGCGTATTGCGTCTGGTAATACGAATCCCCGTTCAGGTAATCGGTCAGGAAACGCACTGCCTGCATATATGGGAAAAGACGTGCGGCGTAGGGCAACATCTCGATTTCGAGCGGCGTAAGAAAAGACATCGCCGATTCGAGATACCCTTTCGCAAAAGCACGGAAAATATCCAGGTTGAAATGCACTCTTGTTGTATCCGGCTCGTCTTCGGGAGCCGTGCAAGCTGCGGTACGCAAGAAATCTCCGAAATCGGAAAAGACAAACGAAGGCATCACTGTATCTAAGTCGATAATGCAAAGCACTTTCCCGTAGGCGTCAAACAACATATTGCTCACCTTCGTATCGCAATGACAAATCCGTTTCGGCAATTCCCCTTCGCGATACAGGCGTTCGGCACGGCTCATCTCATCGGCATCCCGCTCTATCTCGTCTACCAACTCTTGTACTTCCGTTCTGCGTCCGGCTTTATCCTCCTGTACCGCTTCTCTCAACTGATCCATCCGGTACTCCATATTATGGAAGCCAGGAATCGTTTCATCCAGTTTCTCAGGCAGGTCGGCAAGCATCGACTCGAACTCTCCAAACTTCAATCCTGCCAAGTATGCCGTATCGGGCGTCACTTCGGTTTGCGTATGCGAGCCGCGGATATAGACACAGGCACGCCAGTAATGTGTTCCGTCGAAATGATACGTCTTCCCTTCCGGCGTAGAAAGGAATCGCAACACTTTCCGTTCTACGTCTTGCTCGCCACGCTCCAGCAACTTCGCACGGATATGTTTCGTAACACATTCGATGTTATGTTGAAGCAAGTCCACATCCGTAAACACATGGTGGTTGATGCGCTGAAGTATATAGTCGTCTGTCCCGTCGGTTATTACCCGATAGGTTCGGTTAATCAGCCCCGATTGGATAGGCTGTATATGTTTTATCCCTTTTATTTGGGGAAATCGGGAAATCACGTTTTGCAATTCGGTGTCCATAGTCGTTTTTGAACTTTTAGGGCATAAAAGTAATAAAGATTTCGGAACTATTAAAATAGGTGTGGCATTTTAGAAGTAAAAAATGAACGCGTCTGTTAATATTTCCCGTTCAGGTTGGTTGCTTATTCAAATTAAACCCTATCTTTGCAGTTAGCGATTATTAAGTAAAGAGAAATAGAAATGAGTGAATCGTCTTATCTATCTACGCTAGTTGGCAAGCAGGCGGCGAAATACGGAGACCGCGCCGCATTGAAATACCGCGACTATAAACAAGGAGTCTGGATACCGGTTTCATGGAACCGGTTTGCCGGGAAAGTGGAAAATGTATCCCGCGCTTTGATTGCCTTAGGGGTGGAGGTACAGGAAAATCTCGGGGTGTTTTCGCAGAATATGCCCGAATGCCTGTATACCGACTTTGGGGCATTCGGTTGCCGGGCAGTCACTATCCCGTTGTATGCCACCAGTTCAGAGTCGCAAGTGCATTACATCGTAGAAGACGCTGCTGTCCGCTATTTGTTCGTGGGCGAACAGTATCAGTACGATGTGGCATACCGGGTACAGCAGCTTTGCAAGACGTTGAAGCGGATTATTATTTTCAGTCCCGATGTGGTGCGTGCGCCGGAAGACACTCATTCTATTTATTATAGCGAATTTCTGCGATTGGGTGACGACGGCGCACTTCAGGCGGAAGTGGACCGGCGCACTTCAGAGTCGGGTCAGGACGACCTTGCAAATATCCTCTATACTTCGGGGACTACTGGAGAGTCGAAAGGAGTGATGTTGCATCATTCTTGCTATGAGGCGGCATTCCGTGCACACGACAAGGTGCTGCTGGCCTTGACCGATCAGGATGTGGTGATGAACTTCCTGCCTTTTACTCACGTGTTCGAACGGGCATGGTCGTATTATTGTCTCACAAAGGGATGCCTGTTGTGTATCAACCTGTACCCGCAAGACATACAGATGACCGTGCGGGAAATCCGTCCTACGGCCATGTGCAGTGTGCCGCGCTTTTGGGAAAAAGTATATGCAGGCGTACACGAAAAGATAAACGAAGCCACGGGGCTGAAGAAAAGCCTCATGCTGGACGCGCTGAAAACCGGACACGAGCATAACATCGGATACCTGATGAACGGCAAGACTCCGCCGCCGTTACTGCATTTGAAATATAAGTTTTATGAACGTACGATTTACAGCCTGCTGAAGAAGACCATCGGCATCGAGCGGGGTAACTTCTTCCCTACAGCCGGAGCGGCGGTGTCGAAGCAGATAGAAGAGTTCGTCCATTCGGTAGGCATCAATATGGTAGTGGGATACGGACTGACCGAGACCACCGCTACGGTTTCGTTAGGTTGGATAGATGATTTCCGGACAGGGTCGGTAGGGCGCATCTTGCCCGGGCTGGAGATTAAGTTTAGTGAAGAGGGGGAAATCCTGCTCCGGGGCGGGACGGTGACGAGAGGATACTATAAAAAGGAGGCTTTGACCCGCGAACTGATAACCGGAGACGGATGGTTCCATACGGGGGATGCCGGTTATATGAAAGATGGTTTCCTCTACCTTACTGAGCGGATAAAAGACCTTTTCAAGACTTCGAACGGGAAATACATCGCTCCGCAAGCCATTGAAACCAAGCTGGTGGTAGACCGGTACATCGACCAAGTGTCTATCATAGCCGACCGGCGCAAGTTTGTCTCGGCATTGATTGTACCCGAATACCGGCAGGTAGAGAAATACGCCCAAGAGCACCACATTGTGTATACCAGCCGGGCAGACTTGTTGAAAAAGTCGGAAATAATCGCATTGTTCCAAATGCGTATTGACACCTTGCAGCAAGAGTTCGCCCATTACGAGCAAATCAAGAAGTTCACGTTATTGCCCGAGCCGTTTAGTATGGAGAAGGGCGAACTGACCAATACCTTGAAAATAAGGCGGGCTGTCTTGATGAAGAATTATGCGGCGGAAATCGAGAAAATGTATGAAGAGTAAGAGCCTGATAATACAACTTTATCGGAAAATTTAAACAGGCTCTAAGAATCAGAACATGTCCTTAGCCGGTTGGCCGGTAAAAATGTAAACCTAATTTTTGCACTAACGCAAAAATGGCTAACTTTGCAATTTGAATAACGAGAAGTGGATTTATGATAACAACAGACCAATTAAAAGACATCAAAGAGCGCACGGAAGCGCTTTACCGCTATTTGGACATTGAGAACAAGAAGGTGCAGGTGGAAGAAGAACAACTGCGCACGCAGGCTCCGGGATTTTGGGACGATGCGAAGAAAGCGGAAGCCCAGATGAAGAAAGTCAAGACGTTGCAAGGATGGATTGATGGGTACAATGAAGTCAAAACCTTGGCAGACGAACTGGAACTGTCTTTCGATTTCTATAAAGACGAGTTGGTGACGGAAGCAGAAGTGGACGAAGCATACGCCAAGGCGCTGAAAGCAGTGGAAGAACTGGAATTGAAAAACATGCTGCGTTCCGAAGCCGACCAGATGGATTGTGTGTTGAAAATCAATTCGGGTGCCGGAGGTACCGAAAGCCAAGACTGGGCATCGATGCTGATGCGTATGTATATGCGGTGGGCGGAAAGCCACAGATATAAGTTATCGGTAGCCAATTTGCAGGAAGGCGATGAGGCGGGCATCAAGACCGTAACGATGAACATCGAAGGGGCTTATGCCTACGGATACCTGAAAGGGGAGAACGGCGTGCACCGCTTGGTACGCGTGTCTCCTTATAACGCTCAAGGCAAGCGTATGACTTCGTTTGCTTCCGTATTTGTCACTCCGCTGGTAGACGATTCTATTGAAGTGACGGTAGAACCGGCACGTTTGTCATGGGATACGTTCCGGAGTGGAGGCGCGGGCGGCCAGAATGTCAATAAAGTAGAATCAGGCGTGCGCTTGCGTTATCAATATAAAGACCCTTATACAGGTGAAGAGGAAGAAATCTTAATTGAAAATACCGAGACACGCGACCAGCCAAAGAATAAGGAAAATGCCATGCGCCAGCTGCGCTCTATTTTGTACGACAAAGAATTGCAACACCGCATGGAGGAACAGGCGAAGGTAGAGGCAGGCAAGAAGAAAATCGAGTGGGGGTCGCAGATACGCAGTTACGTATTCGATGACCGTCGTGTGAAAGACCATCGCACCAACTATCAGACATCCGACGTAAACGGAGTGATGGACGGAAAGATAGACGGGTTCATCAAAGCTTATCTGATGGAGTTCTCGGACAGTGAAGCGTAAGACGTCCCTTTCATGGCACACAGGTGGCACAATAAGAACTTTATACATGGATGCTGGGGATATGGAATCCGTGCTCATCCTGTATAGCTCTGTGTTATCAGTGTGCTGATGGCATACACAGTCAGCTTTAAACAAATTAAATATAATCACTATGGGAACAAGAAACAACAAACCGGGACACAGCCGGAAGGAAGAAGAAAAAGCCAATCGGCTGGTCAAGTACATGTGTGTCGTATTAGTGCTTTTGGCCATTATCATGATAGTGGCTTTCTCTATTCTGTAAACCAGTTGGGGTATGGCGCAGGAAATCGAACGGAAATTTTTGGTGAAGGATGATTCTTACCGGCAGTTGGCTTGCCGGAAGAGCCGTGTCGAGCAAGGCTATATCTGTAGCGAACAGGACAGGACGGTGCGAGTACGTATCCGCGGCGGAAAAGGATACCTTACGATTAAGGGACTTTCCAATGCGTCGGGTACGAGCCGCTATGAATGGGAGCGTGAGATTCCGTTGAGTGATGCGGAAGAACTGATGAAATTGTGCGGGCCGGGACGCATTGAAAAGGTGCGCTATTTGGTAGACTATGCCGGGCACGTCTTCGAAGTGGATGAGTTTCACGGAGAAAACGAGGGATTGGTGGTGGCGGAAGTGGAACTCCAATCGGAAACGGAACCGGTAGAACTTCCAGACTTCATTGGTGAGGAAGTGACCGGACAGACCCGATATTACAATTCTTTCCTGATGAAGCGCCCTTATACCGCATGGGAAAAAACTGTTTAAATGAAGAATTAAGAATGAAGAATGGTTTTACCTTGGAGGTGTTCTTCATTCTTAATTCTTCATTTTTCATTTAAAAATTTCCGGTAAACTGACAGAAAAGGGGGTAAAAACTATCAGTTGATAGTCGGCAGGAGGTGGAATAACTGATTTTAGGGTATGCCTTGGCTGTTTTAAGGCTAATATTGCAGTGTCGAACTACAAGCGACACGAGTATTAATCAGAAAAATAAAACGAATATGAGAACAGCCGACTTTGCTCAGAACCTGCTGAGCGTTCAAACCGAATTACGCCACTTTGCTTATAAGCTCACGGCTGACCGCGAAGACGCGGACGACCTGCTACAAGAGACATCGCTTAAGGCGTTGGATAACGAAGACAAATATACCGCGGAAACAAACTTTAAAGGATGGATATATACCATCATGCGCAATATCTTTATTAACAACTACCGTAAATCGGTGCGCGACCAAACCTACGTAGACCAAACCGATACTCAGTTCTTCCTGAACCAACGGGAATACGACATCGAGACCGACTCTGTTGAAAACGGATACGACCTGAAAGAAATGCATCTTATCGTCAATGCCCTTCCTAAAGAATACCGCATTCCCTTTATGATGTATGTATCGGGCTTTAAATACCGTGAGATAGCCGACCGGCTGGATTTGCCTTTGGGCACCGTGAAAAGCCGCATCCATTTTACCCGCCGGCGGCTGCAAGAGGAATTGAAAGACTTCCGGTAGTTTCCGGACACAAAACACAATGATACTATATGCGCTTTTGCGTCTCTGCACGCGGTGAAGCATAGCTGATGGCGCAAAACGAAAAGGCTGCCCAGCCCTGTCAGGCAGAGTCCTTGCCTAATCCTAACATACTAGGACTGGAGTCCTAGTATGTTAGGACTCCAGTCCTGACTGCCGAAGACAGCAGTCCCTGTAGTTTAACGCTTTTGGTTGACTACTTCAAGCCTTATTTTTAATGCCGGTTGACCCGTGTGAAACTTATTTGTATATCCGGTTTACACCGTTATGTCTTAATCACATTTTCTGTTGACAGCGTCTTTAGAAGCGAAA
>CASFRN010000173.1 GCA_949296855.1 uncultured Bacteroides sp.
CCGCCCCTTCTTTCACCGTTAGAGAAAACTTACCATCCAAATCTGTAATGGTACCGTTCCGGTCGTTGCCAACCTCAATTACCGATGCTCCGATAACGGGAAATCCGTCTGCCTTGGAGACCACCGTTCCGCTCACTTGCAGGTTTTGTGCCTGCACCGCTGCACTGAATCCGACAAGGAAGAGTGCAAATAGGAATAATTTTTTCATGCCTTCCATAATGCATTAAATTTAATTGTTGAACAAATATATGAATTTACTCGTTAAATCTCAAAAGCCTCTTGCTCCTGAGAACACTGCAAAAGTAGAGGGAAGCAGGAAAAACATCGAAAAAAAATGTTTCAACCTCAATCAATTATGTTTCATGTAACATTTTTGATAGAAGTTGAAACATTTTTAGCAGCTTAGAGACTGATAATCTGAAAAGGACTGCGAAGAAACCCCATGGCATTCGACCTCCTTTCTCATTTCAGCTAACTTACTTTTATGGTTTCCGTCCCAAAACCGTACGGTTTCCGAACCAAAAACGTACGGTTTTGGGACGGAGAACGTACGGTTTTGGTTCGGAGAACGTAAAAAGAATATAGCTGGAACAAGAACATAGACTGCTCTCCCCAAAGAAGCAAACTTCCATTTTTGATTTTCTATATATCGGATTTAATTACTGCACCTCAAGCGGTGAAGCCGATACGGCGCGGCATTACGGCACTTTGAGGTTTCTCCCGAAGAAGGACAAGTTCCGTATCGGCAATATCCGATTCCTCTATCCGGCGGAACAAATCCGGCTCTCCGGAAGAAAGAGACAACGCCATCACCCGTCTTGCCATACACTTCAAGATGCCGTGCTCTATCAGATTGTGCACCCAACGCCCGTTCCCGAAATACTCATCCTTGCGCAAGACAGCCTCTTTTATTAACTTTGCCAGACGGACATCAGCCGCCTCGCTTAATTCGAAGTTACGTTCCGCCAACAAATGCCGCGCCATCTCCGTCAGCTCGTCCGCCGTAAAATCATCGAAGTGAAGCCGGAGCGGGAAGCGGTCTTTCAGTCCCGGATTCAGACGGAACAACGCCTGCATCTTGTCTTCGTATCCTGCCAAGATGATAATCAAGTCGGGATTCGGTTCGGAAAGAACGGTAAGCAAAGCGTTTACTGCTTCTTTGCCGAAGTCGCGCGAATCGTCTTCGTGAACAAGCGTATAAGCCTCGTCAATGAAGAGCACCCCGCCACGGGCATCGGTTATCGCCGCATTGGTTTTCTGTTCGGTCTGCCCGATAAACTCGCCCATCAGTTTCGCACGGTTCGTCTCTACGGTATGTCCGCGCGAAAGCAATCCCATCTCGTGATAGATTTCCCCTATCATGCGGGCAACGGTGGTCTTTCCCGTACCCGGGCTGCCCAAGAATAAGAAATGATTGCGGTTCTCCGTCAAGGTCTCCAAGCCCAATTCCCTGCGCCGCTGCGTGAACATAGCCGTCAGGCAAGCCTCGTGCAGTTCGTTCTTCACCCGCGAAAGCCCCACCATTTCTTCCAACCGTTGCAAGGCTGGTTTTCTTTCTCCGTCCGGTTTTTCTTGCGCTTCCAGCATCTCCGGCTCATCCGGAAAAAAGATTTCAGATTCAGATTTCCTTTCGGGAAGAGAAGTTTCAGGCAGACGGAAGCACGTGTCTTCGTCCTCGAAGAGCGAAAAATATTCATAATAATCGGAATTCAGCCATTCCATACTCGGAGCGGCTCCGTAGAAAATAAAGACCGAATCCTGAGACGTATCGCGCTTTACCAAATAACATATCCGTTCCAACAGATGCAGAGAAAACACATCGTCTTCAATCCCACTCGTCTCGGTAAGCACACACTCTTTTCCCCATTCCCCTTCGATGCAAGGAGCTAAAACCAACGAAGAGAAACGTTCCGTCCAATCGGCATCGCCTATCACTTGCAGCGGAGGCAATGAAACCCAAGCCTTCGTCTCCAAATTTTGTGTAAAGAGATGGATTTGCTTAATAAAACGGATTATGAACGCTTCATCGCAAGGAAAACCTTCTAACGCCGACCACCACGGCTGGAAAGCCAGCCTTCCAGCAAAAAGCATCTCGGGCGAAGAAGGCTCCAGACTTTCCAAACGGGCATTCGAATCAAGGCCTTCGCCCGCATAAAGAAACAACTCCGCTTTCCAGCTTGGAACGCCGTTCATATAGACAAACGCCCGATACGTTCCGCTTGCCCAGGCATCCGATGAGGAAACCTCGAAATGCCAAACACGTATGACCTTATCCGAAGATGATTGCCGGGTAGCCACACCCATCAACCGATAAGCGGAAGTATAAAGGCGGACTGACATTTCGCGCACATCGGTCCGTCCTTTTGCGAACATAACATCAACTTTCAAACAATTTATAGCATATTCGGGAGCAGAAACCGTTCTCCCATCGGTGCGCATCGCGCGAATCTGATGATTTTTCATATACAACAAAACAATTAAAGATGAAACATAAGAAAACAAAAGCCCTTCTTCCCCCATCGGAAGAAAGGCAGATACACACTAAGCCAAAGAACACAACACCTCCATCCGCTCTCCAACGGTGAACGGTTTCATCACGTCTGAAAACAGAATCTCTTGCCGGACAAAATAAATCACCCGACAAAAGCACACGCTTTCATTGCTCTTCTACGAAGAGACCATACGTGATAAACCGATTGTGTTGTGTCTTAGCATTGTTTTGTTGTTTTATGAAATCTATTCAGGCTATACTTACAAACCTAACTCTTTAATAATCGCTTTTATAACATTCATCTTGACATTCGAGGCTTCTGCCTTATCGTAAATAAAAAGCAAATACAGCTTTCCTCCTTGCTCGGACACCAAAGCATCGAACGTAATCACCCGTGCGCCTCCGGATTTTCCCTTGCCTTTTGCCGTAATCGCCATCCGTACCTTACGGATGTGAGGAGCAATTTCGACACCTTGATGCGGGTCGGCTTTCAAGTCTTCACGAAAAGCTCTAATGTCTTCATCGAAGCCTTTGTATTTTTTTGATAGCCTCTTAATAGTCCTATCAACATCTGCAGTAGTTATAATCTCAAAGTTCATCAATCACTTCATCTAAAGTCTTCAATTTGATTTTCCCATCCAAATGATCTCTTACCTGACGCAGCGCCGCGACAATATCTTCGGTTATGTCGCGCTTCTTCACTACCGCATCTTCCTCTTCGACGGGAGTCAACTTAAAACTTCCAGACGAGCGGGACTTCAAGATTACATCTTCTCCCCCTTTCGCCATATTGAGAAACTTCGTCTGATTGGCTCTGAAATCTCTTGTGCTGATTACAATCATATCCGTCTCCTTTCTTGTCTACATGTTATTCCGCCACAAAGATACGAAAAAGCTTATTGGCTACCAAATTGGACGCAATGATTTCGTTTTTTTATGTCCAATCTTCTTTCCGCTTCTTGCACGTAGCGATAAGGAAGATTCCTAACAAGATTAACGGAATACTCAGCAACTGCCCGATATTCAGCGTCATGCCCACTTCTTCGGCTACTTGCGGATTCTTCATAAACTCCAGCCCGAAGCGGGAGCCGAAGAATATCAGCAGCGATACGCCCGTTATCAACCCTACGTATTTCTGCAATTGATACTTGTGATACATCACCCACGAAACGATGAGTGCCACAAGGCAATAGAGCATTTCATAAATCTGCGTGGGATGGCAAGCCTGTGCCGCTCCGTTTTGGTTATACAGTTCCTGCCATTCGCGCGAGCGGACAAACTCGAAGCCCCAAGGCAAGGTGGTGGGATAACCGAATATCTCTGAGTTCATCAGGTTGCCGAAGCGGATGCACATACATACTACCGCCACGGCAGGTATCATGCGGTCGAAAAGCCACCATACGCTTTTCTTCGTTACTTTCTTAGAATACCAAACCAAAGCCAATATCAATAAGAACACACCACCATGGCTGGCAAGCCCACCTTTCCATATCTTTAGGATTTCAACGGGATGTGCTCCGTAATAATCCCATTCGTAGAACAAGCAATGTCCCAAACGGGCACCGATCACGCTACTCACGATGCAATACACAAAGAGCTTGTCTACCCAAGTGTCGGGATGTCCTTCTTTCTTAAACAGGCGCGACATGATTTCGTACGCCAAAATAAAGCCCAATCCCCACATCAATCCGTACCAACGGAGTTCTATCGAACCTATACGCAACAAGACGGGATCAACGTCCCATACGATACTTGCCAAATTCATGCTTTTCTTTTTTTGATTGTTTCCGGATGCAAAGGAACAAAAAAGCCGTTATTCTACGGGCAGAAGTATTGTTAAAATTTCCCACGCTTCGGATTATTCCAAGCGGAACTCTGTCATCAGCAAGATATATTTCCCATATTCCCCGATGGGTTCTACCCATACACTTTTGTAAAAGCGATACCTGCCAGGCTTATTGGGATAAAGGTCGGGATGCAAATGGCCGTATAAGATTCTTGACTCACCCGGTTGCAAAGGCGCAGGAAGCAGGTCGACTACGTTGATATGTGCCGGCTGAGGCAATGAATACCACTTCCCGTCTTGTTCGTATGCTATTGGGTAATGGCTTTCCAATCGCACATATTTATCTTTACTCTCATTGCGAAGGATAAACCGGACTTCATCGGTCGGAATCGGATAACAATCCTTTTCCGGCACGAGGCTAATCCCTAATGTATCATTCACCCCTTCTTTCGTATAGAGTGTGCCCGCGGTCGGTCCTAAGAAACGGAGTGCAGGCGAATCGAGTATCTTCTCGCGGAACTCTTTCTGATGTTTGGGCAAATTTACAACTAAATGTATATTCAAACGACCTCCTGCTGTATCATACCGCACCACCTTTTGATACACAGAATGGTTTGCTGAAGCATAAAGCCGTTGATAAAGCACGGAAAGAAGCCGGGACAATTCTTCTCGGGTATATACCGAATCAGATTGCATTGCAGAAATGTCCGAAGACATTGCACTCCGACCTCCACATCCTGCTAAAGCAAACAAGCCTATCAACGCTAAGCATAAAATCTTGGTTCTCATATCCGTTAAGTTTTTACTCTGAAAACAAAGATACAGAATCTTTTGGATAGATAATTGACTTCCTGCCGTTTTTTGTTTATATTTGCGCATAACTTCTAAACGAACAAGCCATGAAATATCCGATAGGTATACAAAGCTTTGCGCAAATCAGGGAAGACGGTTACGTGTATGTAGACAAGACCGCATTAATCTACAACTTAGTCACAACCGGAAAGATTTACTTCCTCAGCCGCCCACGTAGATTCGGGAAAAGTTTATTAGTGTCTACTCTAAAGAATTATTTCTTAGGCAAGAAAGAATTATTCAAAGGACTTGCTATCGAAGAACTTGAAACAGCATGGTCGGAATATCCGGTGTTTCATATCGATTTCAACGGGAGTAACTTTACCGTGCCCGGCACATTAGAAAGGAAACTGGATGGATATATAGCCACTTGGGAGGAACAATACGGGAAAAGCACTTACTTAACAGATATGGGAGACCGTTTCGCATACGTCCTCAAGCAAGCCCATGAACAATCGGGCAAGCGTTGCGTAGTACTGATTGACGAATACGACAAGCCGATATTGGACGTGCTTGATACGGGCATCAAAGATGAAAGACAAGAACAGTTGTTAGAGGACCGGAACCGGGAAGTGCTGAAAGGATTCTATTCCGTGTTTAAGGCAGCGGATGATGACCTGCAATTTGTTTTGCTTACGGGAGTTACTAAATTCTCGCAAGTAAGCGTATTCAGCGGATTCAACCAACCCGCAGACATTAGCATGGATAGCCGTTACGAAGCCTTATGTGGAGTAACTCAAGCCGAGCTTGAACATTATTTCTCCGAAAGCATTCAGGAAATGGCGGAGAAGGAAGGCATTACTACAGATGAAATGACCATCCGGCTTAAACGGCAATATGACGGGTATCATTTCGGCGAAAAGATGACGGATGTCTACAATCCGTTCAGCCTACTCAATGCCTTTGCCTCGCAATCTATCCGAGACTATTGGTTCCGTAGCGGTACACCTTCTTACCTAATCCGTCTGCTTGCACATACAGACGAGAACTTAGACGAGTTGACCGGAAAGTATTACGACCCGCAGGAGTTTGTCGACTACAAAGCCAGCGTAGAGAAGCCTTTGCCCATGATTTACCAAAGCGGGTATCTTACTATCAAAGGCTACAAGCCCAGACGCGGCACTTTCCTGCTCGACTTCCCGAACAACGAAGTGAAGAAAGGCTTTGTCTCGTTAGTCGCTTCCGATTACCTCAAGCCCCAAAGGGAAAGCGTAAACAGTTGGATACAAGATGTAATCGATGCCTTGGAAGACGGGGAGACCGAAAAGCTGCGCAAGCTCTTCACCTCTTTCCTTGCCGACATCCCTTACACGATGCGGCGCAAAGAGGACGAGCGGGAAAGGGAACGCTATTTCCATTACACCTTCTACCTGATATTCCGTTTGGTTAGTGTCTATACGGTCTATACCGAGAAAGAGCAGAGCGAAGGAAGGGTGGACTGCATCGTAGAGACACCGGACTATATCTATATCTTCGAATTCAAGTTAGACGGTACGGCAGACGAAGCCCTCCGCCAAATAGAAGAAAAAGGATATGCAAGACCCTACGAATCGGACGAACGTCCGATATATAAAATAGGTGTCAGCTTTTCTTCGCAGACGGGAACTATTGACGGTTGGAAGATACAAAGCTAATCTTCCAACCGGAATTCCGCCATCAATAAGACTTTTTCACGGTTTTCTCCAATCCGTACATCTTTAAAGATACGGTATCGACCGGGCTGATTCGGATGTATGTCAGGATAAAGGCTGGCGCTAAACATCCCTTCTTCTCCTGGGGATAACATATAACCGATGTCAATTACATTGTCATTGATAGGTACATAAAACCATTGTCCGTCCCGCTCGTATGCCAACGAATACCCTTCACCGTATAATATCGATGCTGCGGAAGTCCCGACATATCCCGTATTATTATGCAGGATAAACTTCACTGTCTGTGTATGGCATGGATAAACGGGACGCTCTGGCTCTAAAGAAATTCCCAATGTATCACTCGTTCCGATAAGCGTACAAAGTTCGTTTCCAGTCTTTCCCCGAAACTCCAGTGCAGGCGAATCGATAATTTTTTCCCGAAATTCCTTTTGTCTTTCGGGCGTATTTACAATCAAATTCACCGATAAATGATGTACTCCTGCACCGTAACCGATAATATTCGCATTGATTTCCGCATTTTCAGGAAGTGACAACCGCTTACTCATTTCATTTTGCAACATTTGTAATCTCTTTTGTGAGAATGCCAAACCGCCTGTTAATTCCAATCGGAAAGCATCACTTTCTAATTTCTCCTCCAATTCTTGGCGGATAAGGACTGTGTCGCCTTCCACCTGAATCACCGGAACGCCTTTATCAAGATAAATCCCCATAAGGAAAGCCGGACAATTAGGATCACTCACTAAATCATCCAATAATCCATATGCTTTCTGTAAACGCTGGATGAGTTCCCTTCCTGTAATCCGTTCTTTCAAGGGCGAATTTTCCACGCGTATCGTATCAGAGGAGGTTGCGTCATGCACTGGTTTGCCCTTACATCCAATCAAGACAAACAAGCCTATTAATGCTAAGCATAAAATCTTGGTTCTCATAGCCGTTAAGTTTTTACTCTGGAAACAAAGATACAGAATCTTTTGGATAGATAATTGGCTTCCTGCCGTTTTTTGTTTATATTTGCGCATAACTTCTAAACGAATAAGCCATGAAATATCCGATAGGTATACAAAGTTTTGAAAAACTGGTGACAGAAGGCTATTGTTATGTAGACAAAACCGAACAGATTTATCAACTAACTCATGACGGCACAATTTACTTCCTTAGCCGCCCACGTAGATTCGGGAAAAGTTTGTTAGTGTCTACTCTAAAGAATTATTTCTTAGGCAAGAAAGAATTATTCAAAGGACTTGCCATTGAAAGACTGGAAACGGAATGGGCGGAATATCCGGTGTTTCATATCGATTTCAATGGGAGTAACTTTACTACATCCGGTACATTAGAGAAGAAACTGGATGGATATATAGCCACTTGGGAGGACCAATATGGGAAAAGCACTTACTTAACAGATATGGGAGACCGTTTCGCATATGTCCTCAAGCAAGCCCATGAACAATCGGGCAAGCGTTGCGTAGTGCTGATTGATGAATATGACAAGCCGATATTGGACGTGCTTGATACGGGCATCAAAGACGAAAGGCAAGAACAGTTGTTAGAGGACCGGAACCGGGAAGTGCTGAAAGGATTCTATTCCGTGTTTAAGGCAGCGGATGATGACCTGCAGTTCGTATTGCTTACGGGAGTTACTAAATTCTCGCAA
This sequence comes from uncultured Bacteroides sp., assembly GCA_949296855.1. GTDB lineage: Bacteria > Bacteroidota > Bacteroidia > Bacteroidales > Bacteroidaceae > Phocaeicola. The sequence continues at coordinate 8,436 of CASFRN010000173.1, forward strand.
GTAAGCGTATTCAGCGGATTCAACCAACCCGCAGACATTAGCATGGACAGCCGTTACGAAGCCTTATGCGGAGTAACTCAAGCCGAGCTTGAACATTATTTCTCCGAAAGCATTCAGGAAATGGCGGAGAAGGAAGGCATTACTACAGATGAAATGACCATCCGGCTTAAACGGCAATATGACGGGTATCATTTCAGTAAAAACATGACCGATGTGTACAATCCGTTCAGTCTGCTCAATGCTTTTGCAACACAAGATGTACAAGACTATTGGTTCCGTAGCGGTACGCCTTCTTACCTTATCCGTCTGCTTGCACATACAGACGAGAACTTAGACGAGTTGACCGGAAAGTATTACGACCCGCAGGAGTTCGTCGACTACAAAGCCAGCGTAGAGAAACCTTTGCCCATGATTTACCAAAGCGGGTATCTTACTATCAAAGACTACAAGCCCAGACGCGGCACTTTCCTGCTTGACTTCCCGAACAACGAAGTGAAGAAAGGGTTTGTCTCGTTAGTCGCTTCCGATTACCTCAAGCCCAAGAGGGAAAGCGTAAACAGTTGGATACAAGATGTAATCGATGCCTTGGAAGGCGGGGAGACCGAAAAGCTGCGCAAGCTCTTCACCTCTTTCCTTGCAGACATCCCTTACACGATGCGGCGCAAAGAAGACGAGCGGGAAAGGGAACGCTATTTCCATTATACCTTCTACCTGATATTCCGTTTGGTTAGTGTCTATACAGTCTATACCGAGAAAGAGCAGAGCGAAGGAAGGGTAGACTGCATCGTAGAGACACCGGACTATATCTATATCTTCGAGTTCAAGTTAGACGGTACGGCAGACGAAGCCCTCCGACAAATAGAAGAAAAAGGATATGCAAGACCCTACGAATCGGACGAACGGGCTATATATAAAATAGGAGCCAGTTTTTCTTCTCAAACCGGGACCATAAGCGATTGGAAAACAATGAAAGACTGACATGAAAAAAACGCAAGGAACAACTTGCGCTCCTTGCGTTTTTTTTCTTCTCATTTTCGATAATTGATTATACCAAGTGAGCAACCCACTCGTCACGGTCACCCGGAAGCAGGTCTACTACAGGGATTTCAATCATTGTGTAACATCCTGGTTGCTGGCGCATAGACGCACGAGCCACGCATACCAATACTTGTGCGGTCAGAGCCGGATTGTTGATTTTCATATCAAACTCAAACAACTGGTTGTGTGTCTTGCCCGATACACCCTTGCGCACTAAGTTCACACCATGACCTACATCGTTCAGGTCGTCCACGCAAGCCACTTGTTTCACGTGGGTTTCATCATTCACAAAATACGGGTCAGCCTTGATTGCGGCTTCTACCTTCTTGAAGTCAGCGCCTTCTTCTAATTCTACATACACCATACGGCGATGGATGCCTGTACCTACCGGAATAGTCATTGATAAAGCATCTTTTACTCCTTCAATGGCACGCACGGCAACAGAGTGTCCCATGCTACGTCCCGGACCGAAATTGGTATACGTAATGCCTTTCGGAGCAATGGCTTCCATCAATGTGCGTACTACTGAATCGCTTCCCGGATCCCATCCTGCAGAGATGACGGATACAGTTCCGTGTGCTTTGGCCGTTTCGTTTAATGTACGGCGCAAGTCTGAAATCTGCGTATGAATATCAAAGCTATCTACAGTATTGATACCGAGAGCCAAAATCTCTTTCGCATATTGTTCTACACTACGGGTCGGAGTAGCCAAGATAGCCACATCCACATCCTTCAGTTCCTTGATGTCTTTTACCACTTCATAGTTAGCCAGTTCGGCAGGTTTGTTTTCTGCACCGTGACGGCGTACGATTCCAGCGATTTCAAAGTCGGGAGCCGCTTCGAGTGCTTCCACGGTAAATTTCCCGATGTTGCCGTAACCCACTACGGCTGCTCTAATTTTCTTCATGTTCTTATCGGTTTTATTGAATATTCTGTTTTTATTTCGCTCCGCAAAAATACAAAACTTGGAATAAATACGATTAACAATAAGGACACGAATTTGCAAATATTCAGACTAAACTTACGATTTATAAGTTTTTTATGGTTATTTTTGCCATGAAACTTATAATCCGACATAGAAACATGATTGAATATATCAGAGGAGAACTTGCCGAAGCTACTCCGACATTGGCGGTGGTAGATTGCAACGGAGTGGGATATGGCATCAATGTATCGCTCAACACGTATTCTGCCATACAGGGAAAGAAAGAAGTGAAACTGTTTATTTACGAAGCCATCCGAGAAGACGCTTACGTGCTTTACGGCTTTTCTACCAAGCAGGAGCGCGAACTCTTCCTCCTGCTCATCAGTGTGCCGGGCATCGGAGGCAATACGGCACGCATGATTCTTTCGGCACTCTCGCCCCGCGAATTGTGTAACGTCATCAGCACAGGAAATGACAAATTACTGAAAACCGTGAAAGGCATCGGACTGAAAACCGCCCAACGCATCATCGTAGACCTGAAAGATAAGATAGCCTCAACGGGCATCGAAGAAGAAGCAGGCACTGTTTCATCTCTGGCTCATGCCGTCAATACGGAAATTTACGAAGAAGCCGTAGCCGCCCTCGTGATGTTAGGGTTTGCCCAGGCTCCTTCGCAAAAGGCAGTGGCAAGCATCCTCAAAGCCGAGCCCGATGCTGCCGTAGAACGGGTGATTAAATTAGCATTGAAAATGCTATAAGAATACAAATTTTCAAAATCAGACGCAAATACATCCCGTGCACAGATATAACATATATAAATCATATCCATAATTATATAATAAGGATATCAGATAGGCATACTAACTTTGCATCCGAAAACAAGAAAAGGAATTGAATCGATGAGCCAATCAAACGTAAATAAACAGACCTTTCCCGTATTAGGGATGAGTTGCGCGGCTTGCGCCGCACGGGTAGACAAGACCCTAAACCACCAGCCGGGCGTATGTTCGGCAAGCGTAAATTATGCCGCGGCAACCGCTACCGTAGAATATGACGCTACGCAATGTTCGCCCGAAGCGTTAAAGAAAGCCGTTCAAGATGCCGGATACGACCTTGTGACCGATGCCAGTAAGAATAGTGCAGAAATTGCCGAAGACGCTCATACCCAACGCTATCGGGAATTGCGTTTCCGCACCATTTGTGCCATTGCCCTATCTTTGCCCGTTGCCGTTATCGGAATGTTCTTCATGGATATGCCCTACACCAACTGGACGATGTGGATTCTTTCTACTCCCGTGGTCTTTTGGTTAGGAAGAGGATTCTACATCAATGCGTGGAAACAGCTCAAACACCGTTCGGCGAATATGGATACCCTCGTGGCAAACAGCACCGGAATCGCTTACCTGTTCAGCTTATTCAACTTGTTTTTCCCTGAATTTTGGTTAGAGCGGGGCGTAACTCCTCATGTCTATTTCGAAGCGGCAAGCGTCATCATCGCCTTTATCCTATTAGGACGCACGTTGGAAGAACGTGCCAAGGGACGCACATCCGACTCCATCAAAAAACTGATGGGGCTTCAACCCCGCACCGTTACCCGCCTGAACGCGAACGGAGAATGGGAAGAAACGGCAATCGAACAAGTCATGCCGGGCGATACTTTATCCGTAAAACCGGGAGAACGCATCGCGGTAGACGGACGGGTAAGCGAAGGCTATTCGTATGTAGACGAAAGCATGTTAAGCGGAGAACCGGTGCCGGTCTTGAAGCAAGTGTCTGATGAAGTCTACGCAGGAACTATCAATCAAAAAGGAAGCTTCCGTTTCCGTGCAGAGAAAGTGGGAGCCGACACGATGTTAGCACACATCATCCATACAGTACAGGAGGCGCAAGGAAGCAAAGCGCCGGTACAGAAGTTAGTGGATAAGATTGCGGGCATCTTCGTACCTGCCATTATGAGCATCGCCTTGCTTACCTTTATCTGCTGGTTTGCCCTTGCACCCGAAAACGGATTTACCCACGGACTTCTTTCCGCCGTTACAGTTCTAATCATCGCCTGCCCTTGTGCATTGGGGCTTGCCACTCCTACCGCCATTATGGTCGGCATAGGCAAGGGTGCCGAACAAGGCATCCTGATTAAAGATGCCGAAAGCTTGGAAATAGCGAAAAAGGTAGATACCATTGTACTGGACAAAACCGGTACCATTACCGAAGGAAAGCCCGTGGTGACCGATGCTATATGGAATACGCAAGACACGTATTTGCAAGCCGTTTTCTATGCGTTAGAAAGATGCTCCGAACACCCGTTGGCAAGCGCGGTCATACATTATGCCGAAAGCCTTCCCGATACAAAGGCGCACATCGCAATCGAAAACGCGGAAAGCCTGACGGGACAAGGCATTAAAGGCACATCGAATGGCAAGACCTACTATGCCGGAAACCTCCGCCTGCTCACCGAAAACCGCATTGCAATCCCTGCTGAATTGCAAGAAAAAGCCAAAGCATTCGCATCCGAAGCCAAAACCGTCATTTGGTTTTCCGATGCCGAAACCGCATTAGGAGTATTCGCCATTGCCGACCGCATCAAACCAACTTCGAAAGCCGCTATCGAGGATTTGCAAAAGAAAGGCATAACCGTCCTGATGCTGACCGGAGACAATCCCGTTACGGCTAAAGCCATAGCCGCACAAGCGGGCATCAAAGAATACCGTGCCGAAATGCTCCCCCAACATAAAGCGGGAATCATCAAGCAATTGCAAGCGGAAGGGAAATGCGTGGCAATGGTAGGAGACGGCATCAACGATAGCTCCGCACTGGCACAAGCTGACCTAAGCATTGCCATGGGACAAGGAAGCGACCTCGCCATGGATGTAGCGAAGATGACGTTAATCTCTTCCGACCTCAGCAAGATAACCGATGCCATCCAACTTTCGGTATTTACCACACGCACCATCCGCCAAAACTTGTTTTGGGCATTCATCTACAACCTGATAGGTGTGCCTATCGCCGCTGGCATCCTTTACCCGATAAACGGTTTCCTGCTTAATCCCATGATAGCCGGAGCCGCTATGGCAATGAGCAGCGTGAGTGTTGTGACCAATAGCCTCCGCTTACGGAGCAAACACATCGGGAAACCAGCAGAAGCCACATCCGCTCCGACTCCCGAACCGGAACCGGTAGCAATCAAGGCTTCTGCCCCAAGCAAACCTCAACCTCAAACCGTAAGCCGGACATACAAGGTCGAAGGCATGATGTGTAACCATTGCCGCACATATGTGGAAAAAGCGTTGAACTCGATTGAAGGCGTGGAGGCACAAGTGACCTTAGAGCCGCCTATCGCGACACTTACTTACACCGAAGGCAAAGAGCTTTCCTTGGAGACCTTACAACAAGTTATTACAGAAAAAGCCGGAGATTATACGATAAGTGAAGCATAAGCCATTGGCAAAGCACTATACACGGTCACGGTATTTCTGTGGAGTAGTGCCCGTCTGCTTCTTGAAAAAGGTACCAAAACTGGAAGGGTTCGGAAAGTTGAACTCATCAGACATTTCGGCTACGGTCTTATTCGTACTATCAAGCAAGGACATTGCCCTACGTGTAATCGCTTTGAAAACAAGCTCTTGAACTGTATATCCGCATACCGACTTCGACAACTCGGACAGGTATTTGGGTGACAAAAAGAGCTTGTCGGCATAAAAAGCGACTCCACGTTCAGTCATATAATGACGGTCTATAAGCTTGATAAGTTTAAGAAAAGTCTCAGTGCGCCGTGTATCATGCGAACCGCTTTCAAAGAATCTTTTACTGAACAACGTGCACAATCTGTATGTGAGCGATAACAAGAGCAGCTTGCGCTCGTTTACGGCAAAGAAATCATCCTCCTCCGGTTGCTTCTCCCCTATCAACGAAATGTATTGTGCCAACCCCTCTTCGTCACCGGTAGCCCACACACAATGCTCCTCGGATAACATAAGGGAATAGAGGCGTACCGATTGAACCATTGTCCCCAATACATAACGTATGGGGTCTGTTTTGTAAACGAGGATGCTCACCGACAAATCGGGTGATTGCCTGACCACGCTGAAGTTAGCCCCATCGGGAATGAATACGGTCTGCCCCTCGTTTGCGGTATAATTCCTGCCCGACAGAGTAAAATCGAACTTACCGATGTGGCAAACAATCAGTCCGATACCGAAATTAACAAACCCTTCCGACATACAGGCTGGAAATCCTGCCACAATACCTCCCGACGAGCAAACTTCAACCATGCAGGACAGATTGTCCTGCAACACAGCCAACCGTTCATCTGCTTTACAATCAAATAACTCTTCCATAGCGGTAACTCTTTTCAACCGCTAAAGTAATAAAATTATCTGACTTGACGGACATTCAGTCACGCCAAGCCGATAATTTCCTCTTCTTATATGGATAAATGAGCACAAAGAGCATGGAAAGCATACAGCCATAGAATGTCCAGCCCGACATTTCCTTAACTGCCGACAAAGTTGCCTGCACCTGTATCTTGCCCTTAGCCGACATAGCAGCCATATTTTCAGCTTCGGTTTCGCAACGTCCTTGCAGGCGCATTCCGTAAGCAGTCTGGTCGTAAGTTGCAGCAGCCTGTGTATCTACACGGTCTATATCTTTTGCAAACACAGTTACATAATGTTGCTGGCGATGCTGGAGAACATTCGAATAAAGAGCCGATCCAATGCCCGGACCGATTACCATACGTACACTCAGCATGATGCATATCCACGTAGACAAATACTTGAAAGGCATCCGCTGGTTAGCATAAACAGCCGTAAGTGAATAAATCAGCATCATGCCTGTGGAGCGGATGATTACCGGATACTTCATCCTTTCGTAAAGTCCGGCTGTCTGCACTTCGAAATACATAAACAGGGCGGACATCCCGATAAGAAAGAAACCTATGCCGAAGAGGTATTTCAGCTTTACACCCTTCGAGCCAAGCACAATAGCAATCACCGCCCCTATGAAATATCCGAGTATGCTCCAATTGCCCAAAGCTGCATTCTGCCAATTGTCTATCTCCATTCCGATACCCGTAAAAACATTGATGAACATGGAACTTGTATTGAAAACCATAAGCAACAAGAATAATACAATGCCCATATTAATCGAACGCAAACGGAAGACTCCCATACGGAAATAAGGCGAACGATTAGACCATTCCATGTAAATGAATACAGCGGCAAAGAAAACCGTAAGCGCCACAGAACGCACAATGGAAGAATCGGCAAACCAATCGAGTGTCTTGCCATAGACAAGTACGTAAATTCCACACGTCATCATGGCACTAAACACAGCCACATTGCCGAACTTGCGGAACGTAATCGGGAACCGGCGGTTGCTGTAGCTGTGGTAAGGCATCGTGAGAAACACGATAAGCATAGCGACAAGCATCATGCCCATCATGTAATAATAAACATCCTGCCACTGGTATTCATAAGCCAACCATGCCGTGAGTGACGTGCCGACCTGTCCTAAAATCATAAAGAACAAATAGATAATAGGCATACTTTTGCTCTTTTCCGCATCCAAACAGTCCCATCCTTCCTCTGTATCAGGCTCAGTTCCGGGTGTGATATTACGTGTAGCCTCCATTCCGAAAGCGTATCTTATGAGCGTAAACAGGTTGACCATCATCAGTTCCATGCGCAGGAAACCCATCACAAGACTGCATAAAGCCAAGACAAAGATGCTATCAGTAACGGCACACACATAGCTGAGCAAGTACATTATGGAGAATCCGACAATACACATTATTTTTTCACGGCGTATGCAAACCAACTGGTAAAAGAACGGGGAGAAAGCCGCCATCCCAATTGATGTAACAAAACCCACGAATTGGATGTGTTCCGACTGTATGCCTAACCCACTGGTCATCTCGCCGCTATTGGCGGTGTAAACGCCGCTTACGGTAAGGATAGGTATAAAAAGAAGTATCAGCAAAATGATGCCGAGCGGTTTAGGCACCCAACCGTAAAACGGATAATTCTTGTATTTAGCCCCACCGGTGAGGCTTATCGTATCTTGTTCCATAATCCTATAGCCTTATTCCTTAATCCAACTTTGCTTTCACAACAACCATCATTCCAGCCGCAAGACGTTCATTATCAACAGCAGAGAGGTCTGTAAAATCAATTCTTACCGGAACCCGTTGGCGTATCTTTACAAAATTGCCAGCCGAATTGTCCGTAGGCACGAGCGAATATTTTGAACCTGTAGCACCGGAGATAGCAGTTATCTTCCCTTTGAACTTACGTCCGTCAAGCGCATCGACCGTAAGGGCTACCTCCTGACCTATATGCAAATTCTCGATTTGAGTCTCTTTATAATTGGCTATCACCCACTTTTGCGTGTCAGGCATGATGTATGTCAGTGTCTGTCCCGCTGAAACATATTGCCCATCCTCAACCGCACGCCGTCCAAGTTTGCCATCGCAAGGTGCAACCACTACTGTATAAGAAAGATTCAGACGTGCCATTTCAAGAGCAGCGCGTGCCCGTTCGATAACGGCTTCCGTGCTTTGGCGGCGGGTCGATACTTCACTCACACCCGACATGGCTGCCTTTTGTTGGCTCACAAGCCCATCCAGTTTCTTCTTTGTAGCCTCGTATTCGGTTTCAATCTGTTCCAACTGGATGGGCGTAGCCGCATTGCGTTCAAGCAGGTTACGGTAACGTTCGCGGTCTTTCTCAAGTTTTGCCAAACGTATCTTGACTTCGGCGATTGACGATTCATAAACCGAAGCCGAAGCCTGCGTGGTTTGCAAGGTTTGTCCGAGTACCGAAGCTCCAGCCATTGCATCCTTCAAAGCCGCTTCAGCTTCCATTACCCGTATACGGTACTCACGGTCATCGAGCACAAGAAGCGTATCGCCTTTCTTTACGCTTTGATGTTCTGTGAAACACACCTTTTTAATATAGCCCGATGCCCGTAAGTTCACCGGTGAGATATATTGTTCTATTTGCGCGTCATTGCTTGTTTCGGTTTGGTTGTAATCAATGAATATCATCGTGGTTTTCACGATTCCGAACACAAGAATAGCTATCCCGAAAAGGCTTGTAACGAAACGTTGTGTGCGTTGTTTTCTTAATTTTGCAGCTTGTTGCTTGTGGGTGTTATTAGGTTGTATGTTGTTTTTCTGAGTTTCCATTGTGCTGTATTTTAATTGTTGATAGAATATACATTATTTCAGTAGCGAATCCAGTTTGCCTGTAAGTTTCAATAGCGAAAGGTTGGTGACGCGATAATCATAGTGAGCGGTCACATAATTGTTTTGCGCTTCGCTCATACTCATCTCGTCTTGCAATACCTCGGTCATAGATGCTATGCCTTCCCGATAGCGGTCGGTAGTCACCCTATACACATCTTCGGCTAACCGATAATTATCACGTTGTTTGGTAAAATTACGGCGGCTATTCATCAAGTCATTCGTAGCATTGAGGTATTGGGTGCGCAAGCCCTTCAGGGCATCGTCATAAGCCAAACGCGCATTCTCGACATCGAACTTTGCCTTACGTATCTTCGAACGCCGTTCCAATCCGTCGAATACAGGAATACGCAACGTGACACCTAATCCCGATGAGTTGTACCAATGATTCGATGGTCCCGAATGAAACCAATTGCTAAACTTATCAGTAAAAGCGGAGTAAGTCAGATTGCCTGTAAGCGATAGTGAAGGCAAGTATCCTTGCTTAATCATCTTCTGTTGTTTATCTGCCAATTCACCCTGACCGTGAAGCAATTGCAATTCAGGAAGCTGTTCACATAGCCCGCCAAGCTCAACCGTCTCTATCACATCGGGATTCAACGGAATCACAGCTATTTCACGGTCGGCTGGATAGTCGATGACATACTTCAGCATATTCATCTGCTGAGTGAGCATAGCCATTGCATTGTCGTATTGCACACGAAGATTTTCAAGATTGATATTCACCCGCTTTACATCGACATCCAATGCCATACCGTTATCAAAGAAAGCCGTGGTAATGTTCTTCAGTTCCTCAAGCCGGTTGATGTTGGCTTTCACGATAGCTATCTGTTCCGAAGTGCTTTGCGCCAGGTAATACATCCGGGCTATCTGTTCCATAAGGTCATTGCGTGCCTTGTCATAAGACAGGCGGTTGATACGGTCCGTCATCTTCGTCACGTCAAGTGCCGTAAGCAACGTTTGGTTATAAAGCGGCATTTGTAATTGTAACCCGAACGATGCATTATACTGCAATGTCTTCGTCACATTGTATTTATTACCGTAAGCCGACCCGTCGGTCACCGATACCGGAGGGTTAAAATTATCGTTCATCGATGCTACGGCATTGATTTGAGGCAATAGCTTAGCACGGTTCTCGGTAATACTATGTTTCCCTTTCCACACTTCGTTGCGCTTGGTCTGCAACTGAAGGTTGTTCTCAATGCCCATGCTGATACATTGTTTCAGCGTAAGCGTGTCCTGCGCTTTCAGAGGAAAAAGCGTGCTGGCGACAACAAATGTAAATAATAGTCTTTTCATATCGTTTATCTCATTTATCCGGCTGCAAAGATAGTGAGGCACAACAAATTAGACATTACGACATTTTCTTACAACATATTCACATTTTCCGTTTCTTGAAATGTCAGGCGGCTGTACCGCTCCCGTATTCGTGCGTCAGTCCCTTGGCAAGCGTCTTTATCAGCTCCTTGTCGTATTGGGCACGCTCCTGCCCGTGTCAATGATTTGCCTGATGTCATTGACTATTTGCACAAAAAACATGTTTGTCTTTATATCCTTTATCCTTGGCAAACTGGAAAACAAGCGTCCCGCCCTCCTCCACAATGGGGAGAGGGGCGGGACGGGAAACTTGCGATGTGTATCGCCGCTTACAGCAATGCCGCGTACTTCCGTATTTGGGCAAGCCGTTCCATAAAGGACTTGTCGCGGGTGGCTTGCTGCATATTGTATTTCAGTTGCAGGCGCATCAGCGAGTCGGCCGGCACACCCAACGCCGCCTCCAGCATCATGGCCGTGGCGGTGGTCATGGAACGTCGCCCGTTCAGGATGTCGTTCAGCACCTTATAAGGGATACCCGTTTGTTCGGCCAGCTTGCGTTGCGAGATTTTACGGTATTCAATCTCGTCTTTCACCACTTCGCCGGGGTGTGTCGGATATGCCGGTGTCAGGTTGTTGGCTATCATGTCCGGGTCGATTCCTTGTATCTTAATCATAAGTCCTCTATTTATAGTGGTTCGACAAATCAGTGATGTTGCATATCGTAGCGATGGTTTCGCCCTCCCGCACCTGTTCTTCGAACTCGATGCGGTACTGGTCGTTCACCCTGACGGAAGAAAGCCCGGCTTTGTCGCCTTTGAGCTTCTCATAGTTCAACGAGTTGTATCGCAAAAGTCCCTGTACGTCCGGCGCATCTATCATGATGTCAATCACGCGGATATATTTGCGGACCACCTGCGGCTGATAGCGGTGTTTCTTGTCCGTCTGTCCGGTGAGATACATTTCTTGCAAGTATTTCTCGTTGAAGATGATTTCCATTCCTTCTTTTGCTACGTTGAGGCAAAGATAGTGCAAAATCCCGAAAAGTCCACAATATATGAGGATTTTTCTTCGATAAGTTTTCCAGTCTGTCAAAGCGTGTACAAGCCGAGTTCTCTCTGTTCATGCACCAAAATGGCGGCCATGTCCCCACGATGACCGCCACTGTCGTGAGCACCCATGCGGATATATTCAAGAAAGCCGCCTACCTCTTGCGTCATTCGCAAAGGGCAGGCGGAATAATGGGGAAGGGGGTGTGATGCCTTACAGCAGGGCGGTGATAGCCGTAGCGGGTATCTCCAGTTTGGAGAAGGCGAACATCTTTTTACCGAGGTCTTTCAGGGAAGCTCCGATGTGATAGACGTCCGTACCGTCGATAATCAAGAAGCGGTCATGGCACTTCTTGTAGGTGTGGATGCCTATCGGGGGATATTGGCTGTTGTGCTTCTGTATGTCTAATTGCAATTGGTGGCTGACGGTTTGCGTGTAGATGTCGGCTTTCACGCCGGCATTCCGCTTGCTGAGCATCAGCAGCACCGACTCGTCCACGTAGTTGTCTATCAGCAACAGGGATTGCCGTGCGGAGCGGATAAGGTCTGTGGCGAATTTGTAGGCATCAAACAGTTGGCCGTCGTAGAAGATGCCTTCCACGGGCGGCAGCGAGGTGCGGACAAAGAAATCCACCTTATCCGTCAGGTATTCTATCTGCCTTTCGTGCTTCTGAAGCCTTGTATCCATCTGTTCCAGCCGATAGTTGATGGCATGGCCTTTCAGCAGGTATTCTTTCAGCACTTTGTTTGCCCAACGCCGGAACTCTATGCCACGGCTGGATTTTACTCGATAACCGACGGACAGAACCATGTCCAGATTATAGTATTCCACTTGGTACACTTTGCCATCGGTGGCAGTTGTCGCAAATTTTGCGACAACTGAAATTCCTGCCAATTCTTCTTTCAGCGCATTGTTCACATGCTTGCCTATTGTTTTGACATCACGGGCAAACAGTTCAGCCAGTTGTCCGCGGTTCAGCCAGACGGTCTCGTTCTCCAGCCGCACTTCCAGCTTCACTTCGTTGTCGGGCTGGTATAGTATGATTTCTCCTTGATTCTCCATGGGGTATAAAAATAAAACGACCCCCGATTTGAGCATCGTTGAGAGGCTTGGGGGGTCTCGTGCTGCAAAAATACAGCAGCCATCCCATACCGCCAAACTTTTTCGACAGCCGTTACCTGAAATCTTCAAGCCTGCGGATGATTGCGTCCGGCTTTTCGATAAAGCCCAATGCCGAATCGGCAGGAATGCCCATAAAGTCGATGTATTTGCGAATCAACTCGTAATGGTGTCGGGCAAATGCGGTGCTTACCTTGCCGGAAGCATCGAAACAGATAGGCTCGTAATGGGCTATGCGGTTGCGGAACTCCCGTATCTCAGTCAGTTCGCGGTAAACGTCACGCTGCATCACCCCGTGTGCCTTGTTCGGGAATATGCGCAACAATGTTTTCTTCCCCACACGGTAGTTGCGACGTGTAAAAAGGTATGTCCAAAAGCCGAGCGTGAAAGAAGCCACCATCTTGTCGTTGGTATAAACGCCTTTACTCGTAAAGTCC
>CASFRN010000174.1 GCA_949296855.1 uncultured Bacteroides sp.
CATAATTGTTCATTGTTCCGACTATAATCGGAACTGAAACGTCATGCAGTATTGCAAGGGGAAAAGAGGTAGAAAGGAAGAGACATTCGTTTCCACTCACAAAGATAGTCGCGGGCTTGTTTTTCATAGAGGAAATATACGCAAAAAACCAGAAGAGGTGATTATTTTTTCAGGAAAATGGTCTTGTTGTCTTGATAATTTAACAATTTAATGATTTTGTTATGTATGTGTACAATATTAATCGCTGCCTCACCACAGAGTTCACAGAGGCACACAGAGTCTTTTAATTTTAAAATTATAACCTCTGTAGTACGTCTGTGGACTTTTGGGTGAATGGATGTAAAACAAATGGCAGTGCTACGATAAATTCTCTTAGCCTCTCTGTTTCTGCGTTTGGATTATTTTCATAACTTTGCATTTCCAAAAAACGAAAGAATAATGGCAGAAACGAGAAGAACGACACGCGTCCCGAAGGCGGCGAAGGCCAAGCCAATGGACGAATACGGACACTTGCAACCGCAGGCCACCGAACTGGAGGAAGCCGTGCTGGGTGCATTGATGATAGAAAAGGACGCTTATTCGCTAGTAAGCGAGATACTCCGCCCCGAGTCTTTTTACGAACATCGGAATCAGTTGATTTATGCGGCGATAACCGACTTGGCTATCCAGCAGAAACCGATCGACATCCTGACCGTGACCGAGCAGTTGCGCTCGCGGGGAGACTTGGAGGAGGCGGGAGGCCCGTTCTACATTACCCAGTTGAGCGGCAAGGTGGCTTCGTCTGCCCACATCGAATACCATGCCCGCATCATTGCCCAGAAGTTCTTGGCGCGCGAGCTGATTTCGTTTACCAGCGGCATACAGACCAAGGCGTTCGACGAGACGCAGGACGTGGACGACCTGATGCAGGAGGCGGAGGGCAAGCTCTTCGAAATCTCCCAGCAGAACATGAAGAAGGATTACACGCAGATTAACCCCGTCATTCAGGAGGCATACGAGATGCTTCAGAAAGCAGCGGCGCGTACCGACGGATTGAGCGGGCTTGCGAGCGGGTTCCACCAGCTGGACAAGATGACTTCGGGATGGCAGAACTCCGACCTGATAATCATTGCGGCACGCCCGGCGATGGGAAAGACGGCGTTTGTGCTCTCGATGGCAAAGAACATGGCGGTGAACAACAAAGTGCCTGTGGCTCTCTTCTCGCTCGAAATGAGCAACGTGCAGTTAGTGAACCGTCTGATAGTGAACGTGTGCGAGATACCGGGCGAAAAAATCAAGAGCGGGCAGCTGGCTCCTTACGAGTGGGGGCAGCTCGATTATAAGATAAAGGAACTCTACGATGCGCCGCTTTATGTGGATGACACGCCTTCGCTTTCGGTATTCGAACTCCGCACGAAAGCACGCCGTTTGGTGCGTGAACACGATGTGAAAGTGATTATCATCGACTATCTTCAGTTGATGAACGCCAGCGGAATGTCGTACGGAAGCCGCCAGGAAGAGGTTAGTACCATTTCGCGTTCGTTGAAAGGGTTAGCAAAGGAACTGAATATCCCTATCATCGCTTTGAGCCAGTTGAACCGTGGAGTGGAGAACCGTGAAGGCATTGATGGAAAACGACCTCAGTTAAGTGACTTGCGTGAGTCGGGTGCTATCGAGCAGGATGCCGATATGGTGTGTTTTATCCACCGTCCGGAGTATTACAAGATTTATCAGGACGAGAAAGGGAATGATTTGCATGGAATGGCGGAAATCATCATCGCAAAGCATCGTAACGGTGCGGTGGGCGATGTGCTCCTGCGTTTCCGTGCCGAGTTTGCCCGTTTCCAAAACCCGGATGATGATTTGATAGTGCCGATGCCGGGTGAAGAGAACGCTTCTCCGGTGCTTCGTTCGAAGATGAATAAGGGGGGAGGGAATGCGGGCTATGTGCCGCCGACGTCGGTTGACATTCCTCCGCAACCGGAGAACCCCTTTGGCGGGCCAATGCCAGACGCGCCGTTTTAATAAACCGCATGGATGCGCAAAGTAACAGAGGAAACTCCGTAATCGGGACGAGGGTGTGCCGGAATGAAAGTTGATTTCTATTTCGGCGCACCTTCGTTGTTAATGCGAATCAAGGGTTGAAAAGCCGGCATTGATTCATTAGTTGAAATTTTATATTTCCTAAGCTGCCTTTCTCGCTTCGTTTTTAAGCTGCCGTTCTGCATTAAGTAACTAATCAAAATTATCTTATAGACACAGATAACACAGATGAGACTGATTTACACAGATTATTTTTAAAATAATATCTGTGGTCATCTGTTAAATCAGTGTTATCTGTGTGCCATAGTATAAGTTAATTCTGTACACTTACTTAATGTTTTTGCATTAACGTTTTAAAAGGTGTCGGATAAGGAGTTTCAAATTCCATCCATTCATGTGTTACAGGATGATGAAAACATAGCTTAAAAGCGTGCAGAGCCAAACGCCCTAACGGGTTGATGTCGCACCCGTAGCGTTCGTCTCCTACGACGGGGTGTCCCAATGACTCCATGTGTACACGAATTTGGTTTTTCCGCCCTGTTTCTAACTGTAATTCAAGGAGAGAGAAACCATTGGCACGCTTGATGACACGATAGTGGGTTACAGAAAACTTGCCTCCATCGTCTACCGGGGAAGAACTGACGTATAACTTCCGGTCGGTGAGCCATGAAGAAACAGTCCCTTCATTTTGTTCTACGTCGCCCGTTACAATCGCTACATACCGGCGGTCGCGTACCAAATTATGCCAATTATCCCGCAAGTTATGCTGCGTTTTTTCGTCTTTAGCATACATCATAATGCCGGATGTTTCCCTATCCAAGCGATGAACCACATAAATCCGGTTTCCTCTGTGAATCCGCTTTACATACTCATTTAATATATGTTGCGCCGTTCGTTCTTTTTGGCGTTCTGTAGCAACCGAAAGCAATCCTTCTTTCTTTTCCACTACAATGAGATAGGCATCCTCATACAAAACCTTCAGCATCGGATGCCGGAACTCGTGTTTATGCTTTTCCTTGCTGATTTGTACTGTCATCCCCGGTTTTAGCGGAAAATTGTATTGTGTCCGGATTATGTTGTCTACCGAGATTGTACGGTTGGTCAACATGGATTTCACTTTCGTACGGCTGATGCCCGCCATCTTTTTCATCAGGAATTCCATCAGTTCTGCAGGTTCGGTTACCCGGTAATCCGTATGTTTCGAAGCGGTGTGTGCTACGTGACGTTCGTTTTTGGATGTTTTTTTATTATATGTTTCTTTCATTTTTCCGGTTGGTTTCTTTTTTCTAATAATACAACGTTTTCTACATGGTGTGTATGTGGGAACATATCTACCGGCTGCACGGCTTTCACTTTATATTTTGCGTCAAGCATTTGCAGGTCGCGCGCTTGTGTGGCAGGGTTGCAGCTTACATACACGATGCGTTCTGGTTCTGCCGATAAGATAACGCCGACTACATCATTATGCATTCCTGCCCGGGGAGGGTCGGTTATGATGACGTCCGGCCGTCCATGCTCGCGGATAAAATCTTCGGTCAGGATGTCTTTCATGTCACCTGCATAGAATAAGGTATTCTTAATGCCGTTCAGTTCCGAATTGACTTTGGCGTCTTCTATCGCTTCGGGTACGTATTCGATACCTATCACTTTCTTTGCTTGGCGGGAAACAAAATTAGCGATAGTCCCTGTTCCTGTATATAAATCATACACAAGTTCGTTTCCGGTCAATCCGGCAAAATCACGAGCTACCTTATATAAATTATAGGCTTGTTCCGAATTGGTCTGATAAAATGATTTGGGTCCGACCTTAAACCGAAGCCCTTCCATTTCTTCGAAAATATGATCTTTCCCTTTAAATACCTGCACATCCAAATCACCGATGGTATCGTTGCATTTGTTATTAATCACATATAATAAGGAGGTAATTTGCGGGAACTTATCCGCTACAAACTGAAGCAATTCCTTCATCTTCACCAATTCCGCATCATCCACAATCTTGCATTGCAGCAATACCATCAGTTCTCCGGTTGAAGAGGTGCGGATCATGATATTGCGCAGCATGCCTTCTTGCGTGCGCAGGTTGAAGAAAGCATATTGATGCGCGTAAGCATAGTCACGGATGGCATTCCGGATTTGATTGGAAATATCATCCTGAAGCCAGCATTTTTCAATCGCCAGCACCTTGTCGAATGCGCCGGGAATGTGAAAGCCTACCGCATTCATTTGTTCATACTTGATGTCCTGCTTCACTTCCTCTTCGGTCAGCCAGCGTTTGTCCGAAAATGTAAACTCCAGTTTGTTGCGGTAGAATTTTGTTTTCTTCGCTCCTATAATCGGGGTGATTTCGGGCAGGTCTATTTTTCCGATTCGTGTCAGATTGTCATATACTTGCTTTTGCTTGTACCGGATTTGTTCTTCGTATGCCAGGCATTGCCATTTGCATCCGCCACATACGCCGTAGTGCTGGCAGAAAGGGTCTACCCGCATCGGTGACTTTTCGTAGAACTTAACCGCCACCGCTTCTGCATAGCTGTTTTTCTTCCGTTTCACTTGCAGGTCGACCACATCGCCTGGCACTACATACGGTACGAAGACCACTAAATCGTTGACTTTGGCGATAGCTTTCCCTTCCGCCGCCACATCTGTTATTGTTACCTTTTCCAATAAAGGAAGTTCTTTTCTTTTTCTTGCCACGTTGTTTTTCCTATAAATCCAATTTTTCAGGGGCAAAGGTAAGGATTTTCCTTCATATTCAGATAATATTTTGAAAGAACCTGGAAATAATTTAAACAGGCTCTTATGGTTATTCCTTCTGCCTTTTCCCGGTACGTGCCTGTCTGTGTCCGGCCGATGCGCTTGTATGCGGAAGCGGATATGTTTCATCCGTATTCCGCATATATTTGAAACATCCATGGAAGATATATCCGTGGCAGAAGCCATGCCTAAACGGGGGAGGCAAACGGGAGCTTAAGGGCGGTACAAAAGGGATGGACGTTCTGTTTCCGGCATATTATCACCAAAAAATCTTAATATTGGCAAGTCTGTGTGGCAAAATATGTCAAATAACACCTGTCTTGTATTTGTTATGTTACAAATTTTCCATAGCTTTGCAATCACTCTACTGTATGAGAAACATAACAACCTAATAAATCTTCTAAAAGAATGGAAACAAAAAGAGTTTACACCTTCGGAAACGGACATGCCGAAGGAAAAGCAGACATGAGAAACCTGTTGGGCGGCAAAGGCGCCAACCTTGCTGAAATGAACCTTATCGGAGTGCCTGTGCCTCCGGGTTTCACTATCACTACCGAGGTTTGCAATGAATATTTCGCGAAAGGCAAAGACGATGTGGTGGCTCTGCTGAAAGATGATGTCGAGAAATCCATTGCCGGTGTCGAAACACTGATGAAATCGAAATTCGGCGATGTGGAAAATCCCTTGCTTGTATCCGTTCGTTCGGGTGCGCGCGCATCCATGCCGGGTATGATGGATACCATCCTGAATCTGGGCTTGAATGATGAAGTGGTTGCCGGATTGGCCCGTAAGACAGGCAACGAACGTTTTGCGTGGGATTCATACCGTCGCTTCGTGCAAATGTACGGTGATGTTGTGTTAGGCATGAAGCCTGCCAACAAAGATGATATCGACCCGTTCGAAGCCATCATTGAAGACGTGAAGAAGAAAAAAGGCGTACGTCTGGATAACGAACTGGAAGTGGCGGACTTGAAAGAACTGGTTAAACGTTTCAAGGAAGCTGTGAAGACGCAAACTGGTAAGGAATTCCCGGCTAACGCTTACGAACAACTGTGGGGTGCTATCTGCGCCGTGTTCGATTCGTGGATGAACGAACGCGCTATCCTCTACCGTAAGATGGAAGGCATACCAGCCGAATGGGGTACTGCCGTAAACGTACAGGCAATGGTATTCGGTAACATGGGCGACACTTCTGCTACCGGCGTTTGCTTCTCTCGCGATGCCGCTACAGGCGAAGACCTCTTCAACGGTGAATACCTGATTAACGCTCAAGGCGAAGACGTTGTGGCAGGTATCCGCACACCGCAGCAGATTACTAAAATCGGCTCTCAACGCTGGGCAAAACTGCAAGGCATCTCTGAAGAAGAACGCGCTTCTAAATATCCGTCTATGGAAGAAGCTATGCCGGAAATCTACAAAGAACTGGATGAATTGCAAACCAAGCTGGAAAACCACTACCATGACATGCAGGATATGGAGTTCACCGTACAGGAAGGCAAACTTTGGTTCTTGCAGACCCGTAACGGAAAACGCACTGGTGCCGCTATGGTACGCATTGCCATGGAAATGTTGGAACAAGGCTTAATCGACGAAAAGACAGCGGTTTTGCGTTGCGAACCGAATAAGTTGGACGAACTGCTTCACCCCGTATTCGATAAAGAAGAACTCCGCAATGCAAAGGTATTGACCCGTGGTCTTCCGGCTTCTCCGGGTGCTGCTACCGGCCAGATTGTATTCTTTGCCGAAGATGCGGCTAAGTGGCGTGCCGACGGTCACCGCGTCGTTATGGTTCGTATCGAGACTTCACCCGAAGACTTAGCTGGTATGACCGTGGCTGAAGGTATCTTGACCGCACGTGGAGGTATGACTTCTCATGCAGCGGTTGTTGCCCGTGGTATGGGTAAATGCTGTGTATCAGGTGCTGGAGCCATTAATGTAGACTACAAGGCACGTACCGTAGAAATCGATGGCGTTGTATTGAAAGAAGGCGACTACATTTCATTGAACGGTAGCACCGGTGAAGTTTACCAAGGCGAAGTGCCGACCAGAGCAGCCGAAGTATCAGGAAACTTTGCCAAACTGATGGATCTCTGCAACAAATACACTCGCTTGCAAGTTCGTACTAATGCCGATACTCCGCACGATGCAGAAGTAGCCCGTAAGTTTGGTGCCGTAGGTATTGGTCTTTGCCGTACAGAACATATGTTCTTCGAAAACCAGAAGATTGTCGCTATGCGCGAAATGATTTTGGCACCGGATGAAGCTGGACGTAAAAAGGCTCTTGCTAAATTGTTGCCTTATCAGAAGAACGATTTCAAAGGCATCTTTAAAGCAATGGACGGTTATCCTGTAAATGTCCGTCTGCTCGACCCGCCTTTGCACGAATTTGTTCCGCACGATCAAAAAGGTCAGGAAGAAATGGCAGAAGCTATGGGTGTAACAGTAGAATACATCCGCCAGCGTGTAGATAGCCTTTGCGAACATAATCCGATGTTGGGTCATCGCGGATGCCGTTTGGGAAATACTTATCCCGAAATCACCGAAATGCAGACCGAAGCTATCTTGGGTGCGGCTTGCGAATTGAAGAAGGAAGGATATGACCCGCATCCTGAAATCATGGTTCCGCTTATCGGTATCTTGTACGAATTCGAAGCGCAAGAGAACATTATCCGTTCTACAGCTAAGAGGGTGTTCGAACAAGAAGGCGTAGAAATTCCGTTCAAGGTAGGTACAATGATTGAAATTCCGCGTGCAGCCCTGACCGCTAACCGCATTGCGTCTCATGCCGAATATTTCTCATTCGGTACGAATGACTTGACTCAGATGACATTCGGTTATTCTCGTGATGATATCGCTACGTTCTTGCCTGTATATTTGGAAAAGAAGATTCTGAAAGTAGACCCGTTCCAGGTACTCGACCAAAACGGTGTAGGTCAGCTTATCCAAATGGCGGTAGAAAAAGGCCGCTCGGTACGCCCCGACTTGAAGTGTGGTATTTGCGGTGAGCATGGTGGTGAACCTTCATCCGTGAAGTTCTGCGATAAAGTAGGATTGAACTACGTCAGCTGCTCTCCGTTCCGCGTGCCTATCGCACGTTTGGCTGCGGCGCAGGCGGCAATAGAGGATGCACAATAAATAGTTGAGATTAAAAGGATAGGCGGTAAATAGCTTTGGATAAGCACTTTACCGCCTATTGTTTGTGAATGGGCTTACGTGCATTTCGGCACGGAAAATGTGCAGAATGAACGCAAATGTTTAGAGAAAGTTTTGAAGAATCAACACCCCTGTTTAGAGCGTGTTTAGAACGTGTGGAGGTGCATCTTGCTGCCATATCTTTGCCAAGTGCTTCTAATATGCTTTCTATTATTATCTGCCCACATACTTATTTAACTTTAGTGTACACGATTTTCGTTTCCAAGCAAGGGCGTAAATCCAAATCATAATAGCCCATGAGATAGAAATTACGGCCAATGTTCTGATAGATGTGCAAACCACGGTCGAGAGAGATATTCCATCCGTTGTCTGTGATGATATATCGGGCATGAATCAAATCCGAGAAAGTGTACTCAAAGTCAATGCCTGTATCTTGTAGGGCTGCTTTAAGTTGTTCAAGCCCATCTTGGATTTTGTGTGTTTCATCAATTGTTTCGCCCATTTTGGTAGTAAGTGTTATCTTCTTGCAATCGCCTATCTTTACAATGGTTTCGGCAAAACGGGTTAGATTTTGCATTTGATATCCATGTGAGAGGTAGGGTTCTTGCAGTTCGACAACCTTAGCCCCTTCAAGGTATTCGGCAAATAGCTTGTCATAGCTATAACCTGTATCTCCATACCGAATAGATAGTGCTTTGGGTTTTGGACTTTGTGATTCATTTTCCAGATGTTCCACTTTGGGTGCGGCGGCTTTTGTTTGAATAGGGCGGGTAGTAGTCTGTGGCTCGGTTTCCATCTCTACATTTCCAGTCTTCCTTGGATCCTGAGTAGCCATGGAATCCTTACTTTCCGGACACCATACCACAACTTTCTGTCCATCCTTGTTGATATACGACATATTGATGCGGGCGTACTCTTCATCAGGTTTACGCTTATTCAACTGTTCTTTCACGCGCCGGCGTCCTTCGAGAGCATAAGCTACAATCTCATCAAATTCTTCTGGTGTGGGTTCGCCTATAGGATAAATGAGCTTCAAGAAGCCAAGGACGGTTTTTTGGAGCGCACGGCTATCACGACCTTCCACGTTATCACCCACCTTGAGGTATTTGTTCAGTATGGGCAGGTAGTCGCTGTTGTGGTCGAAAAGGTAGTGCATGATTTCCGACAGGTAATCAGAAATCATACCGTAGTTATTGTTGTAGGCAGAGTCATCAATTTTGGGTATTTCCCAGCCGGGGATGTAGTTGTAGAATCGGTCTATGACGGCAAAGTCAAAGGCTTTAGGCAAGGTGGCCAGCAAATCATGGTCATAGCTGTTTACAATGGTTGGAATGTTTAAGTCGAAGTTGCCGACAAAAGCAAAACTTGCTTGACCTGTCACCTCCTGTCCCCGGCTAAAGCGCCCATTGGCCATGTAGTCTTTCATGATTTGAATGGTGTCAGCGTCTTTTATCTTCATGTTGGCAACTTCATCGAAAGCCACATTGTCCCAAAAACCGACAGCACCCACTTGTTTGCGCTGATTATTGTACAGTAGTGTGGCGGTACTGGCTTGACCGCCAGACAGCAAGGTGGAATAAGGAGAAAACTCAGAGTAAAAATAGGACTTACCTGTACTTCGTCCTCCCAGTTCTATGCTATTGTAGTTGTTTTGTACAAGGGGAATAAATCTTGCCAAAATATGGAATTTCAGTCGTTTACCATCTTTATCTCCTTTTAAGGAACGGCTACGTTCAGCCAACCAGTCTGGATTGATGCCGATGCTGCGTATCAAGACATTTATCCATTCATCGGTGGTAAAGCCTTTACGGCCTTCAAACAATTTCTGTTCGTCGAAACGTGCTATTTGAATCGGACGCAAGTCTTCTACATAGAAAGCATAGTCGTCTTCTTGTACTTCATTGTAAGCCAACGTTACTTCTGCCCAGATACCGCTTTCGAGCAGTTTTTCGTTCTTCTGGTAAAATTGTGGATTGATGGCTATTCGCTTCGATCCGAAATTTTCCATTTCTGCCCAATAGCGTTTTTCACGTTCCACATACTTTACGTGAATCTTATCAATAAACTTGTGACGCTTCTTTTGTTCCACGATGGCTTGAGCCTTATTGCTTTCATCGGGTTTTACATAGTTCTTCTCGATGATTTGCAATACTGCCTTTTTCCCTTCCTCTATTTCATCCGGGTCATCCGAAGCGCAATAGCGCGACAAGAGAAATTCCAGCACGAAAGAAGGCACGTTCACTGTCTGTTTGATTTCGTGCAGCAAATCCTTTCGTACCACCTTCCCTGGGAAGTATTCATTGAGCTTTATGTCTAATCTATCCATGGTTTAAAAGTCGAATTCTGTTTGTAATTGAATAGAAGCCAATGTGGCATTGGTATCGGGGTCGAGTGCCATCACGATGATGTCGCCTTCGACGCCTTCGTTAATCTCTATAGGCTGTTTACACTTTTCACACTCGCTTGGAATGGAAATCAAGCCTGTCGTTTCGTTATAGAATGTCGATTCAACGACACGTCCCACTTCATTACCCGAAGCATCAGTTACCGCCATCTTGACAATGCACTGCTCGGGGCGGAAGAGTGAATCCACTCCGCTAAAGTTCAATTCGATAAGCGGACGGTTGACACGAACAATGCCGTCTTTCTTTCCTTTGTAGGTCAATTCAAGGCGGAAAGCCTCTTTTGCACGTTCTTCGGTCAATTGAACGGTCAGGATGGGAACAATGTTTTCTTGTAGCGACAGGCCTTCATGGAAATAGATTTTATTCTTTTCATAGATGCCATATTGCTTGGCAAATGCAAAACGGTAGACTTGACTGCGTACACCTATCTGTTCGGGTGTATAGAGCCAGGATGTTTCGTTTCCATTCAGATTGCCGGCCTGGCTGCGACGTTCGTTCATGACGCTGGTGCCCACAGGTTTGCCCATGTTGTCTCCGGCTTGGTATTTGGGTTGTACCATATAGCCATGGTCGGCCATGATGAGTACCGTATCGAAACCCAGGTTCTTGCATGCACGGATGCATTTGGTGAACAATCGCATTTCGCTTTCCATTTCCGCATAGCCTACGCTATTGAGATTCTCACCCGCAGCATCAATGGATTGGCTGCGGATGATGAGCAGGTTCACATCGGAAGGTACATTGGCAGACAGGAATTCTTCTGACTTCACATCCATCAGCCTTACGTGTGCAGGAACTTTGCTTTCTATGTAACTGATTCGATCTGTCGGCAATTCCACTTTCTTTCCTTCCAGATAAGGCTGTAGTTTGCCGTCTTCCACAACTAATTCCAGTGCCGATTCTGCTTCTGGCAGCAAGGCTGCCATGCCAAACCGGGTGACTGTGGGCACGTATGCAGCCGAAGGCTTGATGCTGATGGTATAACTGTTTTCCAAACTTAGAGCCAAATCTTTACCCATTTCATAGCGGAAAGCATCGGCAAAGATAAGGACCACTCGTTTGTGGGCAGCCAATAGTGGAGCGACTTCCTTATCCCATGCTTGGATATTTTGGCAGATACCCGCCATGGGGTATCCTTCTTGTTCGATGAGTTTCTGATAACGGCTCTGTACCTGTTCGGTAAAGCTTCGATAGTTGCGATAAACGAACTGTGCCAATTCGTTGATCTGTGGCGTGTCTTCATCCGAACTGGTAAGTAGGGTCTGGAAACGTCGGAATGCATAATCCACTTTATAACCTTCTTCACTGTACCACAGAACGATCTCGTTCAGATTATGTAAATCGCCCATGGGTTGGCGGATGCTTTGCATCATCCGTTCACACTGGTCTGTCAGGTTCCAGAACAATGCCACGCCGGCATCTGCCTGATACCACACGTTCTTCTTATTTTTAGCTACCAGCAGCGTCGCCTTATCGTATTCGCCTTTATGCAGGTAGTCCAAATAGAGATTGAACTCCACCTTATTCTCAAAAGCAAACGTCACAATCTTACCTAAATCGATAGCATCGGCAAACAAGGCATCAAGATGCAAACGGCTGGTGATGGCTTTGGCTTGCTCTACATAATCATCACGAAGATCTGTGCGGTTACGAATGTTTTGGCAGAGGTTACTGATGCTTTCCATGTTCTCTTTCGGACATTGGGCTACCGTGTTAAGCTCTGCAGGCAGGTTACCAGGCAAGTCATGCGCAAATTCACTGAAGAGCAAGTATTGCCACAGTTTTTGCTTGATATCCTTCAGCGTAGTTCCGGTGCTGTCCAATCCGGGCAAATGGTTTTCGCCGAAGCTTTTCCATTCGCTCATCCATGCCGTGCCTTTTGTTTCAGAAAGTGCCAAGAGGTTCAACGTGATCTCCACCATACTCTTGCCTCCGGTAAGTGTTTCCAGTTCAGGATAGTTTACCCCTTCTTGCAGGGCATTGATGTTGGCAAAGCTGGCAGTGCCGTTCTTGGCAAGCTCGTCTATGGCCTCTGTTTTTCCCGGAAGGAAGCTCTTGCATAGGTTGATATAATCATCGTTGGGACCGATGGGAAAACGTGCGCCAACTTGTGTGATTCCGATAAAGGGGTCGAGCACACGCTCTTTGTCATTCTTGGGAAGCTTTTCCCGACGATAGATGAGCATGCGCGCGTCTTCGTTTTGTACTAACTCGTTCATCCAACAGTCACATGCTGCCTCTCTGTTTTCAATCAATTTCCGGGTGGTATCAATAACCCGTACACCCCGTTCAGCCACCAAAGGCAAAAGCGGATAGTATTTGCCCTCGGGGTCATAAACCGTCAGGATGGGATGTTCCTTGCTGGTCTTGCCAATCCAAACATCTATGATGTGTCCTTGTATATCCATAATGGTAGAATTATTCTAAATCTAACGATTGTTGTATGGGCTCTTCACTGCGTTTTTTTCTTGACTTCTTTTCCTTAGGCTTGTTTTCGCAAAGCTCTTCAAGGCCGTGCGTTAAAGCCATACACCAGTCTTTCTTTGCCTTATCCCGGATGCGGTCCGGGTAGAGCGCGTATGCCAGATGACTCCAGTCGTATTCTCCTTTCTGCAGGGCTTCCCAATTGTTCAGGCATTCTTTTTTCCATCCGTTATGGCGGAATACGTTACGCAAAGGGGCTGCCGTGACAGGCACACCATCGTCGTGATTGGGCTTGTAAGGAAGGTCGTTTACCCGTTGGAGTTCCGCTTCCAATGTCTGTATGTCGCCCATCAAGTTTAGCAAAGCCGCTTCGCGTTTTTTGTCATTGGCCAGTTGGGCAGCGGTTAGGTCACTTTGTGCAGCGGTGTGCTCTTTGCTCAAAAGCAACAGCAGGTGGGGTAGTGTCTGGTCGTTCAGTTGGGGATAATACACCCAAAGGGTGATTTCTCCGTCGGGCGACGAAACCGGCCAGTAGATAGGTGCCTTTCGGCGGCTCTTGGTATAGCGCTTGAAGTGGTAGTCGAAGAAGCCGTTGGGCGATTCCAGATAGGTTTGCAGGCTGTCTGTGCCTATCAGCTGGCAGAGCTCGCTTTCCATTTCGTCCGCATCGCTTTGCCAAAGCCTGTGCATCACTTCTTGCACCCGTTTTACCAAGCTGTCGGGATGACGGTCGTCGCCCATCAGGATGCCGTCTGCCGGAAGGGAAAGCGGATAAGCCTGTGCTTCTTCGGCTTTCAGTGCAACCACGGGCATGAAAGGCAGCGGGTCGAACACATCGCTGAAGGGTGGTAGGGTGTCTGGCTGGGCGGCATAGCGGATGTTCCACCTGCCGAATGCCATGCCTGCCAACTCCATGACTATCTCTTGTGCCATCACTTGCTTGTTGATGACGTTGCCGCTGCTGGCACCGTCTATGGAAAGCAGCTCTTCGTAAGGACGGCGGCTTTTATAGGCATTCAGGGTTGCCCTAAAGTCGCTGTCCGCTTCAATGTCTGCCAAATCCATCCACAAGTCATCGTTTTGCTTTACCAGTTCTTGGTAGCGACGATAGTCGGTGGTAAGCTTTTCTTGCAGCCGGTCTAGGCTTTCTCCGATACGGTGGCTGTCCATCACTTGGGCTATCAAGCCGTGGTACTCCAGATTGGTCTCATCTAAACTGAACCACCAACGTTTAATGTCGATGATTTCGGTGATGATTCGCTCGATGTCGGACTGGCGGGTGGCGTAGTCGGGCATGGGAAGAAGGTTCATATAACCAGAAGGTTTATGTTGACCAGTGTATTGGTTTATAGCAAATTGTGAAACTATTGAATTGGTATATGCTAACATTATGAAAGAATTATCTCTATCTAACCGAGGAATAGTTTGCCCCTCAACTGTAAAATAGAGATTTCTCTTAAAGATATGGGAATCTATAATATCGCCCCGCTTCCCGTAACACAGTCCTGCACTTCCGACAGCATCAATACCTGTTGGCCTAAAGTTGGGATATGTTTTAGCTATTTCACCATTTTTCTCCCACACCATGAAATCTCTATATTGCGTATAAAAAAGAGTATATCCGCTTCCTTCGTATATATGACGTACGTTTTGGATTCGTTCACTGCTTTCGTAAAATAATCTAAAGTGTACATCTGCAACAAGTGCCATTCCTCGTTGCGCAGGCATTCCTCGTTGTTCAATGTTTTTGCATTCAAATAAATTCAATAGTTTGCCATCAAATTTATAACCTATAACAGTATTCGGAAGATTGGCAAAATCAGAAGATTTACAGATAAAGGTTTTCCCTATGTTACTGCCAGACGTATAAGACTGTAAAACTTCATCCTTACAAGAAGGGTCATCATCAAGCACATCAAAGAATACCCCTTCTCTACTTTCTGAAGGAGTTTTAGCTAACACCAACGTAGATGTTTCTACGCTTGCATCCAGCACATTCCACCCCGTATCCGCACAAGCTGAAATATAACCACAAACATTTTTTTTCCGGAAAGGCTCGTAGGAGGATTTGATGAGCACCGTGCGGTCGAAGATTGCCCCTACCAATCCGTCATTGGCCAATAATTCCTGCATACGGTCGAAGAACGCGCAAACCAAGTTTTTGCACCAACAGGAATAGTGCGCATCCAAATAAGGAATCGTACTTTCCGATCCTTCCCCAAACGGAGGGTTCATCAGAATGACATCGTATCGCTTCTGGCACAATTCAATGAAAGCGAAGCCGCGTACGGCATCGTTGGCAAACAAGGTGTTTTCGTAGCCTTCCTCTTCCGAAAGGCGGGAAGACACGGTATGCAATGCCTCTTGCAGTCGCTCCACAATCGTAGCGAAGAAGGCGGCTTTGACTTCCTTTTTGCCAAGCTTTGCCATCTTCTCGTTGGCGGCAATAATAGCAGCCTTCTTCTCCTCAGAGTCGAATAAACCGGCTGTCTGAGTGGCATTCACTTTGCTCCAATTCTTGCGTAAGTCTTCTATTTCCTCCTCGATTTCCTGCTCCATCTTGATGAGCAATCCGGCTTCGCCCGCATATTGCATCTTCTCCCATATCTTGACAAGCAAACGTTGCATGGGTTTGTCGAGCTGTTCGGTGAGCTGTTTGAGCATGCGCTTATTGCCGGGCATCGGTTCAGCCAATACCAGGTTGGAACGTTCGATGACAGGACGTTCCTCACGAGGCACCCCCAATTTGCTCCAAGATTGTTGTGCGCGAAGCCACAGGGAAAGGGCGGCAATCTGCAGGGCACGAGGGTCAATCTCCACCCCATGGATATTGTTCTCCAAGATCAGCTTGGGCACCAAGCGGGCAAAAGACTCCCGCGTCTCCGTGTAGCGGTACTGCGACAGCAGTTCGGGCTGGTTGTCCCATGCATCCATGTAGATGGCTTCCATGACATCGAAGGCATAAAGGCCAAAGTGCATGGAGCCGCAAGCCGGATCGAGCATCGACAGTTCGGTGGGTTCCTTGACGGGGCGAGGTGTCAGCACTTCGTCGGGACGGTGAATCAGGTATTGGCATAGCTCCAAGATGCGGGTTTGTCCACCGGTCATTTCATACCAGATGCGGCCCAGCGAGTTGTCCGTAAGGAAGCGCACCACATAGTCGGGCGTAAAGAACTGGTTGCGTACTGCCATTTCGCGGCTGTTGCGCGGGCGGTTGCTTTCTTCGCGCATTTTGCGGCGTTCCTCCAAGGAATTGTAGTATTGATATATCCAGCCCAAGGTTTCATCTTCCTTCCAAAAGTCAACTGTCTCGCCCGTCTGCTCATCATAGAAAGCCGTGAGATTCTCATTGTTTATCCATTCAAAGAGCTTGGTCAGCGTGGTCTCGTCGGGCCACATCAGTCCATATGGCGAATAGCGGTCGAAAACAGCAGGAAGCTCGATAGACAGTTCGTCGTAGAGCGACTGGATATACCAGCGGTAACGTTCGTAACGGGAGCCGGCGGCTCCTTGCCCGGTTACCATGTCATAACTTACAAAGCCTGCCGAGTCGTAACCTTCACCAATGGAGGGCATGACCAACTCACGTTCTTCACACATGCGTACCGCACAAAAGCGGTTCAATATCGTGAAGGCTTGTTCGGCAATGAGTTGCTGCACTGCTTTCTTGTCAATATCCGTACTGTTTGCCGGAAGGCTGTTTTTGATGTACTGCAAACGGCCGCGAAGCATACGGGCACGGTAAATAATGTCAGCATCCTCGGTAGTCAGTTGGCCGACAGGTATCACACGTCCATCGGCCCAAATGCCATAATGCTGTTGCAGGGAGGATGTAATATTGTTTGTGAGCAATGTTTTTACGTTGCTCACAAACTGCATCAATATTTTGCGTCCTGACGTGGAAATCATATTCGTTTGTTTTTTAATCAATAAAAGAGAGGTCGATGGACACACCCTCATCCATCTGAGGCAGCAGGCTCGTCAACTCGTCAATGAGGGATTCAACATCCTGACGTTGGGTCAGGCGGCGCTTAATCCGGCGGCGTACGACTGTTGAAGCAGGTTCTCCCGCTTTTGTGGCATTTCCGGTAGAGGCATTACTCCCGTTGCTATTGTTGGCATCATGGCTCGTGCCTGTGTTTCCATTATCATCCACGAACTGTTTCACCTTGCCTTTGATACTATCATATAGGCCTAAAGGGGCATAGAAAGCCGTAAACTGGTTGCACATCTCCTGCAAGCGGTCGAGTGTGTTGCCTTCTTGGATAGAGGCTCTGCTCATCAAGACTTCTATGTTTTGTTTCTGCTCTTCTTTCAGTGAGCGGAAATCTGCCGTAGCACGGATTTCTTCGTTCTTTTGGTTGATGCAGTGGGTGGCTTCCATATAGAAGTGAGTACAAGCCTGTTCGATTTCGCTGTCTATGCGTGAAGCCAGGTCGGCATATTCTGCAGTATGGCCGAAACAATTCGGATCGAGCATGAGGTCGTTGAAAGCCTGTTCGTCTTCTCCCAATTTATTCTTAAAGTCCTCCAGCATGGGCAGTTGCGGCAAGCGTTGGGCATCGTTCAATCGCTTCTCGATTTTCTTGATGGAAGTGAGCAGCTTGCCTTGCTCTTCCGCCTTGAGTACCTGATTGATAAAACGCAATGCGTCGGCACAAGCCTTGTCTTTGGCAAAGAGATAAGGTGCTTCCGCTCCTTCCGATTCGACGATTTTAACCAAATAATTCACGGCTTGGCTGACGATTGTTGTCCCTGCCATTTTCAGCTTTTCAAAGGTGTCTTTCAGCTGTTCCACCTTTGTGCGACGCTGTGTAGCAATCTTTAACGCTACTTTGGCTATGCTGGCAGGAATCGGCAATAGCCCTTGTGGGTTATACAGTTCCTTCAGTGTAGTTACGGCCTTCATCATTTCGGCTGGCTTTAAGTGTGCGTCTGTATTGAGCGAAAGTCCGAGGTGGGTGAACGAGGTATTGTTTTTCATGGCTTCAGCCGCATTCTTGGTGAACATTTTAAATGACTGAGCGCCACTTCTTACCACAATCATGCCCGCCTTTAACATCAATGCCGCCAGGTAACGGATGGTGTCTTTGCTCCAGCCGTACTTGGCGCGGCTGAAGCAATCAGCCAACTGTCCGCCATTGGCGTCGTCGTGCGAAGCGATGTAATCCTTTATCTCAGCGAGTGCGGCATGATTGGTATCTATCACTCCGTCGTCGCGCACAATGCCAAACGGGTTGAGTGGGGCAGGCAGTGTGGAGGCGTCATCGTATGCCAACAAATCACTGATGACCGAAGCCGGCATGCTACGGGGAGCTAAAGGATATTTATCGTAAACCTGCTCGGCAAAGCCCTTCAAGGCATGTGCCTTGTAGGTTTCGCCATTCACGGATGTGGGCGAACCTTTGCAAATGGTTTCACTGTTATTCTGTGATTGACGCAGTATGCGCGTAATTTCCTGACGGTTCTTGTCGGCATCCGCTTGTTGGGCACGCAGGTAATCCTGGATTTCCTTATTGGCATCGTGCCGGTGATTATTGCAGATGGTTTCGTCTTTCACCACATCAATCAGCAAGAGTTCAATATCCTGCGGCAAAGTGCACACCCAGAATAAGGTTTGTTTGTTCTCTACCTTTGTACTTTCGGTGAGAAGCGTATTGTGTACTTTATCAAAGTCGCCGGCATCCACGAAACGAACATTCAGTTTGATGTCTCCGCCTTGAATCAATACCGGATTCTGTCTGCCTCGGCATAATTCCACGGTTGCACTGATGGTCTTCGAACCATAAATGCTCACAGAAGGGGCTGGAGACAGGATGTCAAGAACCAACTCCTTCATTACTTTAAACTTATCCGCATCGGTTGCATTTATCCTGGAACGCTCGTCTTGTACGGTAAGGATGGCGTTGGTCATAAAGCGGAAGCGGCCATCAATTTCTTGAAGCGTAACGCCGGCAGTATCTTTAATCTCGTCGAGCAAAGCACGTAGTTCAGGCTTGTTCAAAGGATGGGCGACTTGCTGGAACAGCAAAGAACAAAGGTTGTCGAACGACAGGTTGAAATCGTCCAAGAGTTGCATGATGGCGATTGTCTTGCATGCCTTTACTGCCAGCAGATTGCTTCCATAGAGTTCGATGGCCTTTTTGGCTGAAATCACAATTTCACGGAAGTCTTGGTTCTTCTCCATATAAGAATGAAGGGCATCATAGAATAAGTCCGGCGTGGCCATCTTGCCAATGGCACATTCTGCCAAACGGCCGTCTACCAGCAAATCCCGAATTAATCGGATAACTGAACGCAGGCCAGAGCCGCCGCTTCTGCTTGCCAACTTCTGAAGAAGCGCCAACAAGATGTCGATATGAACCGGCAAGAAAGGATAGAGATTTGCAAACAATTCACTTGTCAATGGCTTCATATAGATAGAGTGCTCCATATTGGTCAGCCGCGTCTCTAACTTAATGGATGCTTCATTGCGATGGAAGAGGTCTGTCAAATATGCTTTTCCCTTCGGCGACTTACCCAGCAGCCGCTTCGTGATAATTTCCTTAATATCATCCGCTTCAATGTCCACTTTTATGGGGAAGCGGTCGTTGAGCTTAAAGAGCTTGTCCGAGTTTATCTGGGCTTGAGGGTTGTCTTCTGTTAAAGTCTGTTGGGCGGTAGCAATGAGCCATACATTGCCTTTGAACTGCGATTTCAGAATCTGCATGGTACCTTGCATGCTACGGATCAAGTCTTCACTGCCCCCTATATATTGACCGACCTCGTCGAGCACATAGATGATACGTTCTTTGCCGTATTTTTGCTTGACTAATGAACATAGCCGCTTGAAACGGTCTGTTTCGTTCTCCACAGATTCTACCTTGATGGAATTGTATTCTTCCGGCGAAGAGAAATATTCAGGCAGAATGACTGGGGCAAACTTGGCGGCATATTTATTGGCAATCAATTTCTTTGATTGAATGACCTCCCAATCTTTTCCTTCTTCTTTCACCATTTCGCAGAACTGATTATACTTACCCTCTTCTTGAAGGATGGAAATGAAATCCATCAATTTGGGGTCAGTCGCTTTGATGCCGATGAGCTTCAACGTTTCGTAATACATGATGTCGCTCACGGTAGATGTGATGCCGGCTGTAGCTTCGGTGGTAAGGTCAATCATGATAACCAAGGGGTCGTATTTTTGAATGACCGCCCGGTGCAATGTTTTGAGCGCATTGTCCTCAATGCGGTTCATCAGTTTTTCGCCGAAGCTGATGCCATCTACCAGTAAGGACTGTTGGAAGGAGTAGCCCAAATACTTGGCAAATGAGCTTTTGCCTGAACCGTAGAATCCGGATACCCAAACACCCACTTCGTTGGAAGAATCACGAAACGCCGACTCAAGTTCTTCGATAACCTTTTCATAATTATCGTGCAACTTTTCGGTCACGACATATTCATTTATCTCGTTTCTCAGATTTTCCTCGCTATTATCAGCGAAAGTGACCACACTTTCTATACGGCGACAGATGTCTTTGGACGAGTCAAAAAGTTCCTTTATGGTATTCATGTGTTAGAAGTTTTTAGAACGATAGCTACCGTCCATTGGATAAATATTCAAAAATGTCCTGGCAATGCCTTGGGCATTACCGGGATATAAGATTAAAACAGGAAGGTCAATCTTATTGTATATCAATTGTTCGATACGGCCAATTTTATCATAAGGATGAAGAAGCTCTAGGTCTTTGAGTATAAGCAAAGGATGAGCGGTAGCCATCATTTCTTGTTGAACTGAAAGAATGGCATCGGCTACGACCGAATTGTCTTGAATCTCTTGCCGGATGCTTTCGTACAAATCAAATTCATTCGTTTCGTCAATCCACACCTCATCGTAATATTCATGATTGTGAATATACTTCTGAAGTATTTCGCCAACCGAAAGCACTTTCACATCCGCAAAACCATGAAATCTGGCTTTGGGAATCAAATGAAGGGGAATCATACGATATACCTCCATTGCATCTTCCACATCATAATTCACGTAGCAGATGGGTCGGTCGCCTGTCGGGTTAAGTATGTCCGGACGGCTTAAATAAGTAAGAGCTTCCTCAAACTTTTGTTCATATAGTTGCATTGATAAACTCCTCCATTGATTTATAATTCCACGAAATAGTAAGCAGTTCACCTGATGTCTGAGCCATATAGGCCCCTTTGAGGCTGAGATTCATCATTCGTTCCAGCACCTGATGACGGGATAGGTTGAAGAGGCTCCATTCTTCCATATCCCAAATTGCCCTGTCAGATAACCCGGCAAAATGTTGCTCATGCATCAGATAAAGAACGGTAAAGTCATTCGCTTCATAGGGTAGGATCTTGCCTTCCTGATCCATCATTTCATAATCGATAAGGCAGGAGCGTACATAAGATGCGTTTCGTTTCTGTACTGACTCGCTCCACTTGGCTTTGCCCTCTGCAACCAACTCGCTGATGTATTTTGATACTGCTTCTTTCTTCATTGTGCACAAACCGTCATTTTTACATGGATTCAAGACATTCGTTACGGCATCGAAGAACACAGCATTTTCGCGGGCGCAGTATATCATCAAAAGCTGGGTAAAATGTTTCAATGACAATCCACGCTCGCGTATCTGTCTGAGCCAAATGGGCACATCTGGATTGACTTTCATAAATCGCTGGTAAAAGACATCGTAGATAATGTGTACCAGCCTGCTTTCAGTCTTACATGACAAGCAATTATTATCCTTCACGTATTTAATGAGTGCATCCTTGTCCATTCCCTTTTGGTAAACAGAGAGCAGGGACAATGTTTCGTTAATCATGCCAGTGCCATGAGTGAGTTGGGTAGTGTATTTAAGGTTTCTCATTAGTTGAAAAAAGGATAACAGCTACTGCCGTTGGTGAATAAATTAGCATAATGATAGGCCATCACTCTTAGTGAGTTGTCGATGTTGTCAGCCATTTGTCCAATATATACGACATCAAACGTCGGGTCGCATACGATTGTAGCCATTGACCGGATGAAGTCAAGAGGTTTCATTCCTAAGTCAATGTCTTCATGCTGGTGTCTCTTGAGGTAGGCATATACTTCTTCTTCTACTTGGATAGGACACTTGAACAGGCTAAACATTTCTTTGGGTATGAACTTTTCATGCGTCTTCTGAACTATGTTGATCATCAGGTTGTAAAAAGCCAAATTGGAAGATTTCGGGAAAAGGTAAGTCATGTATTCTTTTGCCGCATTATCTTCCAAGCAAGGCCAAAGCCCCTTGTCACATCCTGCTTTATAAACAGCAAATCGTAGTTTAAGTAGATTGATTATATCTGAATTGTTCATATTGCTCTTAGTGTTTATTGGTAGGTATAAGCAAGTCTCGAATGTCGGTTTCAAGTAGTCTTGCCACTTCCGCTAATGTTTCTATAGATGGCTGTGACGTGTTGGTACACCACTTGCTAATAAAACACAAAGATAAAACATTATAATGACAAATTGCGATTCTTCGCTCATTATTTTATCAATTAAAGAATAAGGGCCTGTTTTACTTTACAAGTTTTTCACCGATAAACTAATCTGTTCATGATGGCTACCATTGCGGAACTATTGTAGGCAGGACTGCAAAAGGCTTTATCGTGGGACATTATAAGTAAATTCCAAATGCTTTCAAAACATGACGCATTTGGATTATATTGCCGGTGCAGACAGCATCCTTTTATGGTTTCCGTCCCAAAACCGTACGTTCTCCGTCCTAAAACCGTATGTTTTTGGTTCGGAAACCGTACGGTTTTGGGACGGAGAACGTAAAAGGGAGACAGATTGAAACAGATTCTATACCTTTCTACAATACATTGGCTCATAGCTTGCTTAACAAACTGTCGAACTAAATCAAAACAGTTTCTATATGTTATCGTGTTTGTCAACATAATAATCACGAACAGATTAGGCTTTCATCAGGTTGTGAGAGCGGGAATAGTTGTGTATCTTCGCAGCAAACTCCGTTTCAAAATATACAGCGGCGAGATTTGTATAACACTCTTTTCAAACGTTTGCTCAGCGAAAAATCTTGCTAATCAGTTTCCGGTTGGCTTTCACCAAATCTTCCGTATTGATAGAAGAGAGATAGATTTGTGTGGTCTTCAGGCTTTCGTGCCCTAACCCTTTACTGATAATGGACAGGTCTGTCCCCATGTCGCGCAGGATACTGGCCCACGAATGCCGTGCGCAATACGTTGTAAGCGGAATATGCAGGTCTGCCATCTCGCCGATTTTCTTCAAGTGGTAGTTCACCTTGTGCTCCATCCGTTCGTATTGGCGGCGTTCCGTGCCGTCTTGTTTCGTAATGATGGGCAGCAGGTACGGAGTGCCGACAGTGAGATGGGCGTAGGTGTCCACAATGTCTTGCATGACGGGTTCCCAGCCGACGGACAGGCTTTGCCCGGTCTTTTTACGGCAGTATTGCAGCAGTCCGTTCCTTATGTCCGTCTTTTTCAGGTAAGCCATATCTACAAAAGAAATCCCTTGCAGGTAAATACACAGCATGAACATATCTCTTGTAAAGGCAAGTGCGGAACCATCAGGCAGATTGAGCCGCATGATGACACGGATGGAGTCTAACGTGACGGCACGTTTGGTGGTTTTGGCAAAACCGGTGAACACATGGCGGAAGATGTCCTTGTCGGCGGACAGTCCATTTTCCACCGCTTTGTGGTAGAGGGTACGCAAGGTGCGCAGGTAGCAAGACGAAGAGTTGCGCTTGACTCCCCGTCCTCTTAGCCACGCTTCATACAGGTTGATGGTTTCGGTATCCAACGCATCGATGGCTATGTCCTTGCCGTCACGGAAACGGGTGAAGCTCGCCAGTGCATTGCGGTAGGTCTTGGCGGTTCCGTGCCTGCCTATCCGCAGCTTTCGCAGAATCATGTTGCGGATGAAGCAGAACCAAGTCTGGTATTTGGGCATTTTTCGGAATGCCGACACGATGTCGTCTACGGTATATTCCATCCTTGCCAGTTCCTTTTCGGTGATGAGGGCGATGAGGTGCTTGGTGTCCCATTGTATCTTAGAGGCTATAAGTTGCAGTTCCGCCTGGTGTTCAGGAGTGCCGCCGATGCGCAGGAATGAAGTTTTTTCGTCCCATTCGTCGGGCATGATGTGGTAATTGGTGTAAACCGTTCTTGTGTTTCTGCGGTGAATCACTTGGAAATAGAGGGTGCCCGTTTTGTCTGGTGCGGTAGAAGGGCGGAATTTCAGTTTAAATGATGCCATAAATCTGGGTATTTAATAGGTTGTTAAAACTGAAAAATACGCAGAAACCGTCACATTCCGACATTTTTTTCGGAAGCGGACCGGACGGCGTATGATAAGGCGGCTGCCGCTGCTGCGTTAACTGGATTTGCGATGGGAATGTGAAGGACAGCGTGTGGAATGCGGTGAAAGGAGGAAGGGAAAAGGAATGGAGAAGGAATAAAAGAAGAAATGGAAAGGCTTTAAGAAGCTGAGAGCCTGTTTAAATTTTGCTCAGGTTTATCGGAAAATTTAAACAGGCTCTGATTGATAGAATCATTTTGCTTTTAGCATCTCTTCCAAGCGGAGCAATTCGTCGCGGTATTGTGCAGCCTCGATGAAATCGAGTTTTTTAGCGGCTTCTTGCATCTGTTTTCGAGTGCGGTTGATGCTTTTCTGCAATTGCTCCTTTGACATATATTGTACAATCGGGTCGGCAGCCGCGTAGAGCCGTTCGGGTGCATCGGTATAGGCTTTCAGTTGTTTCTGCGCTTGAGATTCGTTTTCTGCCTTTTCTAACAAAACGTTGTTGTATGCACGTTTGATTTGCTGGGGCGTAATGCCGTGCGCTTCATTGTAAGCTAACTGCTTGGCCCGTCTACGGTTGGTTTCGTCAATCGTAAGCTTCATGCTGTCGGTTATCTTGTCTGCATACATGATGACTTTACCGTTGACATTCCGGGCGGCACGTCCGGCTGTTTGTGTTAACGAACGGTGTGAACGGAGGAAGCCTTCTTTGTCGGCGTCTAATATAGCGACCAGCGATACTTCAGGCAGGTCCAATCCTTCTCGGAGCAGGTTGACCCCTACCAACACATCATAGACTCCTTGACGTAAATCATCCATGATTTTTACACGCTCTAAGGTTTCCACGTCGCTATGGATGTAGGTGCAGCGTATGCCGTTGCGAAGCAGGTATTCGGTCAGTTCTTCCGCCATGCGTTTGGTCAGGGTGGTGACCAATACTCTTTCTTGCACTTCGATGCGTTGCTGGATTTCTTCCATTAAGTCGTCCACTTGATTCATGCTGGGGCGGACTTCGATAACGGGGTCTAATAATCCTGTAGGGCGGATGACCTGTTCTACTACAATGCCTTCGCTTTGTTCCAATTCGTAACTGTCAGGGGTGGCACTGACATAGATGACTTGTTTTGCCATTTCTTGAAACTCTTCGAATTTCAACGGACGGTTGTCCATGGCCGCAGGCAGACGGAATCCGTAGGTTATCAGGTTTTCTTTACGGGCGCGGTCGCCGCCGTACATGGCACGGATTTGTGGCACGCTGACATGGCTTTCATCAATAACCATCAGAAAATCTTTCGGGAAAAAGTCGAGCAGGCAGTAAGGGCGTGTACCGGGCGCTCTTCCGTCGAAGTAACGTGAGTAGTTTTCAATTCCTGAGCAATGTCCCAGTTCGCGGAGCATTTCCATGTCGTAAGTGACCCGTTCGTACAACCGCTTGGCCTCGAATGTCTTGCCTTGCTCTTCGAACCATGCCACTTGTTTCGTCAGGTCGTCTTCTATTTCGTGTATTGCCCGCAGCACACTCTCTTTCGTCGTCATGAAAAGATTGGCGGGATAGATTTTATATTCATTGAATTCTGCTAACTTATGCCCGGATACGGGGTCGATTTCTTCGATGGCGTCTATTTCGTCATCCCAAAACATCACCCGCAAGGCATTGTCGGTATATGCAAGGAATATGTCTACCGTATCACCTTTTACCCGGAAATTTCCTCGGTTCAGTTCGATGTCGTTCCGTATATATAAGCTGTCCACCAATCGCCGTAAAAACACGTTCCGGTCTATCAGCATGCCTTTTTTCAAGTTAATTACATTGTTATAGAAGTCAGCCGGATTGCCCATGCCATATATGCAAGACACCGATGAAATCACGATTACATCTTTTCGGCCCGAAAGCAGAGCGGATGTAGCTGCCAGCCGTAGCTTGTCTATTTCTTCATTGATGGCGAGGTCTTTCTCGATATAGGTGTCGGTCGAGGGCAGATAGGCTTCCGGCTGGTAATAGTCGTAGTAAGATACATAGTATTCTACGGCATTATGCGGGAAGAAATTTTTGAACTCGCCATACAGTTGGGCTGCTAATGTCTTGTTGTGGCTTAAAATCAAAGTGGGTTTATTGACGTTCTTGATGACATTGGCGATGGTGAATGTCTTGCCCGACCCGGTGACTCCTAATAACGTTTGCGCAGGGATGCCGTTCTTTACCCCTTCGGTCAGTTGAGCGATAGCTTCCGGCTGGTCTCCGGTAGGCTGATAGTCTGATACGAGTTCGAAATTCATGACTGGTTGTGTTTAGATGTGTTTGAAAAAGCACGTAAAGTTACATATAATTTTTCATCGTAGGCGGGAAGTAGGAGATTTTTGTATTAAAATTTATTGAGAAGTTGCATTATTCGGCAGAAAGCCGTACTTTTGCACAACTATATTGATAAATATGAAAAAGTATATTGTTGCGGCATTGCTTCTTGGCGGAATGTTGTCTTCGTGCGGGGAGTATAATACTGTGCTCAAGAGCACGGACTACGAATATAAATATGAGGCGGCAAAAGGTTATTTTGCTAAAGGGCAGAACAGTCGTGCGGCTACACTGCTGGAAGAATTAATCCCTATCTTGAAAGGTACTGCCAATGCGGAAGAGTCGGCGTATATGTTGGCCATGACTTATTTCAACCAAGGGGATTATATTTCGGCATCCCATTATTTCAATGTGTATTATACTACGTATCCGCGCGGGACATATACCGAATTGGCGCGTTTCTTCTGCGGGAAGGCCTTGTATCTGGATACGCCTGAACCTCGTTTAGACCAATCAAGTACGTATAAGGCCATTCAGGAACTGCAAATGTTCATCGAGTATTTTCCTGAAAGTTCCCGTAAGGAGTTTGCTCAGAATATGATATTTGAGTTGCAAGACAAATTAGTGGAAAAGGAGTACCTTTCCGCCAAACTGTATTACGACTTAGGTTCGTACACGGGAAACACGTCATATAGCAGTACGGGTAATAACTACTTGGCTGCAGTCGTGACAGCACAAAATGTCTTGCGCGACTATCCTTACACCAAACGGAGGGAAGACCTCTCTATGTTGATATTGCGTGCCAAATATGACATGGCGAAAGAAAGCGTTTTTGAAAAGCAGGAAGAGCGTATGCGCGAAACGATAGACGAGTATTACGCATTCAAGAATGAGTTTCCCGAAAGCAAGTATATGCCTGAAGTGGAAAAAATCTTTCAGGATGCCAGCAAGTATGTGAAAGATGAAAATTAATCAAGGTTTATAATAAAATAAAATTATGGATTACAAAAAAACAAATGCTCCTACTAACACCATTACCCGTAACCTGATGGAATTGTGTGAAGACACGGGCAATATCTATGAAACCGTAGCCGTCATCGGTAAACGTGCGAACCAGATAAGCGTAGAGATGAAGAACGATTTGTCGAAAAAGCTGCAAGAGTTTGCATCGTACAACGATAATTTGGAAGAAGTGTTCGAGAACAGGGAGCAGATTGAAATCTCCCGTTATTATGAGAAGTTGCCGAAACCGACGCTGATTGCCACACAAGAATACATTGAGGGCAAAGTGTATTACCGTAATCCGGCAAAAGAAAAGGAGAAATTGCAATAATCCGTTTTTAAGATTGAAAACACAGACACGTATCGTAAGTCTTTTCCCAAACTGAGAAGGCAGAAAACATACGCTTCTGTGTTTTTTTGTTTTCCAACCATTTAAAAAAAGATAATAAATCATGATACAACGCATCCAGACCATTTATTTGTTCGTGTCGGCCGTTTTGTCGGCAGTCGCTTTGTGTATGCCGGTGGGGCATTTTTATACCGATACGGCTGTGTCGCGGCTGACGGCTTTATCTGTAATAGCATCTGATGCCGCGGTTGATTATACGCCATGGCCTTTGTGTGTGCTTTTGTCTGTGTCAGTATTGTTGCCTTTCGTTGCGGTTTTCCTTTATAAAAAGCGTATGCGGCAAATCAAGGTTACGGCATGGGGAAGTGTAGCGTTGCTGCTTTTTATTTTAGCGGCTGTTGTATATGTGTATTCTTTGTCGCCTTCTTATGGTAGCTTTACTCCGTCGTGGGCTGTTTGTCTTCCTTTTATTTCATTGATATGCAACTGGCTCGCTATCCGTGGCATTCGGA
This sequence comes from uncultured Bacteroides sp., assembly GCA_949296855.1. Taxonomy (GTDB): domain Bacteria; phylum Bacteroidota; class Bacteroidia; order Bacteroidales; family Bacteroidaceae; genus Phocaeicola. The sequence goes on from CASFRN010000174.1 coordinate 28,223, forward strand.
AAGACGAGAAATTGGTAAGGTCGTATAACACCATCCGTTGACACATAGCGGTAAAGTAAGGGGGTAAGGAGCCGATATTTTGATATTATTATCATTTGCTCCTTAACCCCTTGTTTTTTGCTTTCTTATTTTACCTTCCTTACTTGCCTTAGTTATATACTTTCCTTAATTATATACAATGTATCCTGCTACACCGCTTATTACGATAAGAAGTATCGGGTTGGTTTTGAAACGGTAGGAGGCAATAAAAGTGGCGAGGAATAATAAGGTGCTGACAATTATTTGCAGACGGTCGGTCCCGAAGTTTTCTCCGTTCATAAGTACCAAAGCTGCTGCTGCCAGCAAGCCTACTACACCGGGACGCAATCCGTTAAACACCGCAGCTACAGCCGGATGTTTTTGGTATTTAAGAAAGAAGCGGCTGATGAGCACCATTAGGATAAATGAAGGCAACACTACGGCACTTGTGGTAATTATGGAACCAAGGATGCCCATGGCGTGTGAGTAACCTGCGCCTACTACAGCTGAATAACCTACATAGGTGGCGGAATTGATGCCGATAGGGCCCGGTGTCATCTGGCTGATGGCGATAATATCGGTAAACTCGGTTGAGGTAAGCCATTCGTGACGGGTCACTACTTCGCCTTGTATCATGGAAATCATGGCGTAGCCTCCTCCGAAGCCGAAGAGGCCGATTTTGAAGAACGCGTAAAAGAGTTGTAAGAAAAGCATTTGTCTTTCAGTTAAGAGTGAATGATTAATAATGAATAGTCAATAACGGCGGATGCCAATTTTTAACTTTTAGTTTTTAACTTCCCGTATATGTACCCTCCTAATCCGCTTAGGATAATGACATAGATAGGCGAGAAGCCTAAGAGCCAGATAAGAAGTGCGGAGACTACTGGTATCCATGCGTTATAGCGGTTGATGCGGGCGGATTTAGCCATTTTAAATGTTGGGGCAGCTATCAATGCCACTACGGCAGGTCGGATGCCTTTGAATACACTTTCTACCGCCGAATAGTGTTTGAATTGCTGGAAGAAGAGTGCAATGGCAAGAATGACGAGAAACGAGGGCAGGATAGTGCCTAACGCCATCCAGAAGGCTCCCCAAAAGCGGCGGAGCTTATAGCCGATGAAAATGGCAATGTTGACCGCAAAGATGCCGGGCACAGTTTGTGCCAGTGCCATTAAGTCGAGGAAATCTTCTTTGGTAATCCATTTCCGTTTATCGACTAATTCATCTTCGATGAGTGGAACCATGGCATATCCTCCGCCGATGGTGAACATCCCGATGCGGGTGAAAATGAGGAAAGATTTGATGTAAAAGTTCATATCGTTATGAGGTTTATTATTCGTTTTTCTTATATACACTGGGCGGGACACCGTAAAACTTCTTGAATGTATCTGCAAAGTATTTCGGGTCGGCGAATCCCATGCGGTCGGAAACTTCTGCCACGGTGTATTGTTGGGTTTTTAACAAGATGGCTGCCTCTTGCATACGGATGTTGCGGATGAACTCGTTAGGCGGAATGCCGGTGAGGGCTTTTATCTTGTTGTAAAAACTGGTGCGGCTCATATTCATTTCTGCACAAAGGGTATCTACGGTAAGGTCTCCTTTCAGGTTTTCTTTAATAAAAGCAGTGACCTTTTGTATAAATTCTTTGTCCAATCCCGATGGAAGAAGGATATCCTCAGCGGGAGGTTCCATTTCCATCGAAGCTTGTTTCAGTTTCTTACGGATAAATTCGCGGTTCTCTAACAGATTGCTGATATTTGCTTTCAGTACGGTGAGGTCGAAAGGTTTCACAATGTGCATATCTGCTTTAGTCTGCAATCCCCGCAAGATGTCTTCGCGTGTGCCAAGAGCGGTTAGCAGGATAACCGGAATATGGCTGGTCTCAATGTCGCTTTTCAGAATGCCACACATTTCTTCTCCGTTCATTATGGGCATCATGACATCAGAAATAATGAGGTCTGGCGGCGTGGTGTGTATTTTGTCAAGGGCTTCTTGTCCGTTTCCTGCTTCTTCAGTGCGATAGGTATCAGCCAGGCTTTCTGTTAGGAAAGTGCGTAGGCTGGTATTGTCTTCTACGATTAAGATAAGAGGCAGATTCGTTGCAGTCTTTTTTAATTCCGGACGTGGAACATTGGTAAACACTTCTGCCTGTTTCTTTTCTTCGGATAAGACTTCGTCAGGGGTATCTTCGGTGTGGCGTTGATAGTGTTCGCTCCAGATGGGGAAATTTAGCGTGAAGGTAGTTCCTACACCTTCTGCACTGCTATAACTTATCTTTCCTTCGTGGTTTTGAATGAGGCGATAGGTCAATAACATTCCGATGCCCGAACCCGTGATGAGCTGATTGGTGGCATTCCGTCCGCGGAAGAGAAGGCGGAATAATTTCTTTTGGTCTTCTTTGGGAATACCTATGCCGGTGTCTTGTATGCTCAGTGTCCAACGGTTTTTAATTTGTCCGGCTTCTATTCGTACTTCTCCTCCTTGTTGCGTATATTTTAAGGCATTACTGATAAGGTTGCGTAGGATAGAGTCCATCTTGTTGCGGTCTATCCATACCTCAAGTTGTCCAGGCGTACCTTTATAATAGAAGTGTATGCCTTTTTGTTCTGCGTATGCTTCGAATTGTTTCAGATAGGTTTGCAGATATTGATTCAGTTCGTAACGCGATACAAGGGATTGCGAACCGTAATAGTTCTCTTTTTGGAAATTAATGAGGTTATTAGCCAAGTCGGACAAGTTTTCCGTGTTCTGTAGAGCAAGGTTGAGGTTTCTTGTCCCTTTTTCACTTAGTTGCTCATCTTTCAGTATTTCGCCCAAGGGTGCTTTGATAAGAGTAAGCGGGGTACGGATGTCGTGTGCCGTATGGATGAAGAAATTGATTTTTTCTTGCGACACTTGTTTTTCGTGGCGGATGATTTTAACGCGCACGATGAGCCACGTGATGCCGATAATGATGAGTGCATAACCTAAGAACGCCCAAAAGGTAAGCCATGCCGGACGTCCTATCAAGATGCGGATGCTTCGTTCTTCTATAGGTTGATGGTTGTCGGTCAATACAGCCTGTACACGCAGCGTATAGTTGCCAGGCGAAAGATTGGTGTACTGGATAAGTCCGTCAGTAGTGAGAGGTGACCATTGGTCATAGAATCCTTCTAATTTCCATGTATAGGCAATGTCTGAAGGATTGTCGAAATTGATGGACGATACATTGAGTGAAAACGTATTTTGGTCATATCTCAACTTGATTTGATTCGTTTGGTCAATCGGCTGTGAAAGTGGCGAGTCTTTCCCGTCAGGATGTACTGTGCGGTACATGATTTTTAAGTCAGTAAATACAATGTGGCTATAAAATTCGTTAGGAAGTTTGACGTTATCGGGTAAGATGATAGCGCCTTCGTTGCTTCCGAATATCAGTGTGCCGTCGTGGGTATGGATGGCAGCATTCGGGTTGAAGCTGGCGGCAAGGAGGCCTTGCTCTTTAGTCCAGTTGGTGAAGGACTTATCCGTGCGGTCGAAGAAGGACAAACCGTTTTCGGTACCGATGTAAAGGTTTTTGTTTCGGTCAGGGATAATACTATAGATATTATTGCTTCCTATGCCACTATTTTCGGTATGGTAATGGATGAATTCAGTCTTGCCATTAGGCAAAACAAATAATCCGTTCCCGTATGTGCCGATATAGGTGTTTTGTGCCGAATCTGTGTAGATTACGTTGATACATCCCATCTGCTCATTTTCCAGTGGGCGGAAATCTTGGTTTGTTTTGTCGAATATGTAAATGCCGTTGATGGTTCCTATCCATAAAGAATGTGCGTCTCTTTGTTGGATAGTAGTCACAGGGTAACCGATGTTGTATTCGATAGTAAGGTTGGTACGTGGATTGTGGGCTTTTAAGCGGTAAAAGCCTCCTGTCCATACCAGTCCGTCTTCATCACGGTAAATGCATCGGATGTATTTGTCTGGACCTTCATCGGGAGTGACGCTATGTTGTTGGTAAAACGTGGTTTTCCGCGTATGTTTGTTTATCATGTAAACGCCTGACATGTAGCCTCCGGCAAGGAGGAGCCCGGGCTTTACTTCACAAAGCGAGGCGAAAATGCGGTTTTCGCTTTCGTTATTCGTTCCGGATTCATCGGTGAGGAAGTTTATCCATTGGTCTTTGGCTTTTTCATAGCAGCTTATTCCGTTGCTGGTGGCATACCAAATGTCGCCTTCCGCGTCTTCTAAGATGGCGTTCACACAATTGTTGGCAAGTGAGTGAGGATTATTGGGCGAATGCTTAACCCACTTATAGCTGGGATAATGTTCCGAGTAAATGGTAATGCCGGTGGGGTAGACCACGCTCCAAAGTCTTCCAGACAAGTCTTGGTAAATGTCTTTGATGATGTTTCCGTTCATCTTGTTGGGAGTATGCGGGTCTTCACGCAAGAAAGGCGCGAGATATCCACGGCTTACCTCTAACCGATAAATGCCTTTTCCGTCGGTGGCGATGTAAAGTGTATCGGGACGTTGACGGTCGGGGATAATCTTGTTGATGCCGATGTCTTTCATTGATTCGCCCATCGAGACGAGTTTACCGTCTTGTGGGTTGTAGATAAAAAGTTTATCAAGCAGGCTGTTGATAACCAACTTTTTTGTAGGGCGGTGATAATAGATATAGTCTATCAATTGAAGGGAAGGCAAGACAATCGGACGGGCATTTGTAATTTTGCCTTCTTTGAATTGGATTCGGCAGACTTGTCTTTCGGTGGCAAGATAGAACTCCGTGTCATTGGCTTGTGTGATACAGGTGATTTTCCCTTGAAGAGGATTCGTTGACTTGTAAACCTGTTTCCCTTTTATATCATATAAAATGATATGTTGGTCTACACAAAACCATACGCGGTTTGTATCGTCCATATAAACGGCAGATACAGGACGTTTCTTTAATTCGGGATAACGCTGCTTTAGGTCGAACGTAAGCTGGAACGAGTCTTTTCGCTCATCGTAATGAAAAAGGAAACCGTCTTTCCCTATTTCATATACTTTCCCATTGTGGTCTGTATGGAGGATGTTTAGGTTGGGATAGAAATTGAGGGCTTTCCCTTTGTGATAGAGGTTGTAATGAGTGAACCGTTTCCCGTCGTAGCGGTCCACGCCCTTGTGGGTAAGTACCCAGATGTAATATTGTTTCCCTTGTCCGATAGAGAGTACCCGTCTGCTGCTAAGTCCGTTATCCATGTCGATGTATTCGAATATCTGGGCTTTTGCAGGGAGTAAGGATGCTAATATCAGCCCCATTAGGATAAAGAACTTGTGTAGCATAAATGGCAGGTTTTATGAGTTTGTTTTTCAATGCAGATTAACGCGGATTAACGCAGATTATTGAAATAACATCTGCGAAAATCTGCGTTAATCCGCGTTTCCTTTTTAATTAAAAAGTATATTACTTATGCGTTTCTACCCATTTGCGTGCATTGACGAAGGCTTCCATCCACGGAGTGATTTGGTCTTCATGAATGCGGTTAGCCGGATAGTAAGCGTTTTCCCACGGGAAGCAAGCACGTTCCAAGTGGGGCATCATCGCTAAGTGGCGTCCGTCTTGGCTGGCAATACCTGCTACGCTGTAATCCGACCCGTTCGGGTTGCCCGGATATTCATCATACGAATACTTCAGCACTACGTTGTAATGGTCTTCGGGATAAGGCAGAGAGAACTTGCCTTCGCCGTGAGCCACCCAGATACCCAACTTCGAACCGCTCAGTGAACCGAACATTACGCTCCGGTTCATCGGAACGGTCACGCCTACGAATGCCGATTCGAACTTGTGCGAATCGTTGTGGAGCATCTTGCCTTGCTTCTTGTCTTCGGGAGTAATCAAGCCCAATTCCATCATCAGCTGGCATCCGTTGCATACGCCCAATGAAAGCGTGTCTTTGCGTGCGTAGAAGTTATCGAGCGCTGTTTTGGCTTTCGGGTTGAACAGGAAGGTTCCTGCCCATCCTTTAGCAGAGCCTAATACGTCTGAATTAGAGAATCCTCCGCAGAACACAATCATGTTGATGTCTTCCAAGGTCTCGCGCCCGCTTACCAAGTCGGTCATTGTCACGTCTTTCACATCGAAACCTGCCAAGTAAAGCATGTATGCCATTTCACGTTCGCCATTGGTTCCTTTCTCACGGATGATAGCAGCCTTGATGCCGCTTGGTGTACGGCGGTCGGGATTAAGTCCGAATTGGGAAAGTTTGCCTTTGAATGAAGGGTCGAATACGATTTCAAGCGGTTGCTTCTTGTAGTTTTCGAAACGTTTCTTGGCACATCCGTTCATGCTCTGTTTGCGGTCGAGCAGGTAAGAAGTAGAATACCATACGTCACGCAGATAATCAATACCGAACTGATAAGTAGCTTCATCGAGTGTGACAAGTATATGACGTTCTTCTGTAGGCGTACCTAATTTTACGAAACCTACACCTGCTTCTTCCAATATCTTCTTCACTTCGTGCTTGTGCTTGTCGGCTACTTGGATAACCACACCCGGATTTTCGGCGAAGAGAATCTTCACGATGTCTTCATGTTTGAACTTGTTGAGGCTGATTTCCATACCTCCTTCTGTATTGGCGAAGCACATTTCAAGCAAAGTGGTAATGAGACCTCCGGCTGAGATGTCGTGTCCTGCCAAAACCAATCCTTTATTTACCAGTTCTTGAACGGCGAGGAATGCGTCGCGGAAGTATTCGGGATTCTGCACGGTGGGTACATCATCGCCTATCTTATTCAACGATTGGGCAAAAGCCGAGCTTCCCAAGCGAAGCTGGTCGAAGCTGAAATCGATGTGATAGAAAGTTGTCTTCGGGTCGTTCACCATGACCGGAGAAACTACTTTCTTGATATCCGATACTTCGCCTCCGGCAGATACGATTACGGTTCCCGGGCTGATAATCTTTTCGCCGTTCGGATATTTCTGGGTCATCGAAAGCGAATCCTTGCCTGTAGGAACGTTGATTTGCAATGCGCAGCAGAAGTCGGACAAGGCTTTCACCGCTGTATAAAGACGTGCGTCTTCGCCTTCTTGCGAACGGCAGGGCCACATCCAGTTGGCAGAAAGCGAAAGGCTGTCCATGCCGTCAGCTAAAGGTGCCCATACAATGTTGGTCAAGGCTTCGGCTACAGACAATACCGAGCCGTATGCCGGATTGGCAAGGCCAGCTTGCGGAGCATGTCCGAGAGCTGTGGCGATACCTTTTTCACCGCGATAATCAAGTGCTACCACACCGCAATCGCTCAAAGGCAACTGGAGTTCGCCTTGACATTGTTGGCGTGCGATTTTACCTGTAACCGAACGGTCTACCTTATTGGTCAACCAGTCTTTGCAGGCTACGGCTTCCAGTTGGAGCACACGGCGCACATATTCGTTTAATTTGGCTACATCGTAGGTCACGTTTTCATAATGACGCTCTACGGTCTTGTCTACCATATAAGTCTTAGGAGAAGAACCGAACATCTGGTCTACGGCAAGGTCGAACGGACGTACACCGTCGGCTTGCTCGAATGCGAAACGATGGTCTCCTGTAGTTTCTCCTACTACATACATCGGAGCACGTTCGCGTTCGGCAATCTTCTTTACGTGTTCGATAGATTCTTCTTCAATCAGCAATCCCATACGTTCCTGTGATTCATTGGCGATGATTTCCTTTGCGGAAAGCGTTTCGTCTCCGATAGGAAGTTTGTCCATGTGAATCAGACCGCCGCATTCTTCCACCAATTCCGACAAGCAGTTTACGTGACCTGCCGAACCGTGGTCGTGGATGGAAACAATGGGGTTGGTGTCTTCTTCGCACAAGGCGCGTACCACATTATAAGCACGTTTCTGCATTTCTGCATTGGCACGTTGCACGGCGTTCAGCTCAATGCCCGATGAATAACGTCCGGTTTCTACCGAAGATACCGAGCCTCCTCCCAGTCCGATGCGGTAGTTATCGCCTCCTACTACTACGATTTCATCACCGGCTTCGGGAGTGCCTTTCAAGCAGTCGCGTTTTGTTCCGTAGCCCACACCTCCGGCAAGCATGATTACCTTATCGTAGGCATATTTCTCGTTGTTCTCTTGGTGTTCGAACGTCAATACCGAACCGCAAATCAATGGTTGGCCGAACTTGTTTCCGAAGTCGGAAGCACCGTTTGATGCTTTGATAAGAATCTGTTCGGGAGTCTGATACAACCATTTGCGCACGGGCAGGATGTCTTCCCATTCACGTCCTTCATCGGTACGCGGATAAGAAGTCATATAGACAGCTGTACCTGCTATCGGCCACGAACCTTTACCTCCGCCCATACGGTCGCGGATTTCACCTCCTGTACCTGTAGACGCACCGTTGAACGGCTCTACCGTGGTTGGGAAATTATGGGTTTCCGCCTTCAGGGAGATAACGGTCTTTATGTCTTTAATGATGAAGTAATCGGATGTAGAATGGTCGGCTGGAGCGAATTGCTCTACTACGGGACCTTCGGCGAAAGCTACATTGTCTTTATAAGCCGAGATAATCTTGTTCGGGTTTTCCTGTGTAGTCTTCTTAATCATCTGGAACAAGGACGATTCCATTTCCTTCCCGTCGATGATGAAAGTCCCTCCGAAGATTTTATGGCGGCAATGTTCCGAATTGATTTGAGCGAAGCCGAACACTTCCGAGTCGGTCAGCTTGCGTCCCAAGTCTTTCTCTACTTTCAACAGGTAGTCCATCTCCTCGCGTGAAAGAGCCAGCCCTTCCTGTTCGTTGTAAGCCTCTAAGTCTTCGATGTAAATGATGGGTTGAGGCTTGATGTTCACGTCAAATATCTGTTGGTTGAGTCCGTGGTACATACGTTGCAGCATCGGGTCGTGTTCCGCGTTCTCGTCTTTTACGGGGAAGTATTCCTCGATACGGCGGATGCCTGTAAGCCCCATGTTTTGGGTAATCTCTACCGCGTTCGTACTCCACGGCGTAATCATTTCGCGTCGCGGACCGATGAACCAACCTTGTAAATTCTCTTCCTTTTCTACCGTAGCATTGCTATACAGCCAACTCAGCTTTTGGATGTCGTCTGCATTCATTTCCTTGTTGCATTGGGTAGCAATCACACTTTGATTGGGTGTTCTGAAAAATAGAATCATACGCTTGTTTGGATTAAAAATGTATTTTCTGATGAATCAATGTGCAAAGTTACACAATTACTTGGAATAACCGAACAAATTTAGAAACTGTTTTGAATTTCTACAAAAGGTTTTTCTGGGCTTGATGTATTCATTTTCATATGTGCTTTGGGCGATTTTTTGGCCCTTTCCGTTTCTGTTTTTCGTCAGATAGCCCGCTATCCTCCTTACAAAATCAGAAAAACATCCTCGAAAACAATCCTCAAAATAAACCTGAGTAAAATTTAAACAGGCTCTTAGGAAAATCAAAGTGCGGGAAAAGGATTTGTGTATCAAAACTACAACACAAACGTCCAATTCCGACATCCCTGTTTCCAGGCAGTATGTCAGAATTGGACGTTTGTAATCAAGTGTTTAAACCGAAATAATTTTATTTGCTTAATTGTCTGTTTGATGATTGATGCAAATTCCTTTCAAATACCATTCATACAACCGATGAATGCCTTCATCAATCTCCACTTGGTGATGCCAACCTAAGTTATGCAGTTTGGTCACATCGGTCAGTTTGCGCATCGTGCCGTCCGGCTTCGAGGTGTCCCAGCGCAGTTCCCCTTTGAATCCGATTTCCTTTACAATCTTTTCTGCAAGTTCCTTGATACTTAATTCTTTGCCTGTCCCTACATTGATGTGGCAGTTACGGATTTCCTTATCATCTTCTTTGTAGGTGTCTTTAAAGTCCACATTCAATAACACGTGCACGCTGGCATCCGCCATTTCTTCACTCCACAGGAATTCACGCAGCGGCTTGCCTGTACCCCAAAGCGTTACGGCTTCTGGAGTGATGCCGAACTTTGCCAACTTTGCCAGTATTTCTTCGTCCGTGTTATTGCCGTTCACGCCTTCTACCGGACGCAGGCTGATGTCTTTGCGCACGGCTTCCCAATCCCCTTCGTTCAGGCATTTCGCCAAATATACCTTGCGTATTATAGCTGGAAGTACGTGGCTGTTTTCCAAATGGAAGTTGTCGTTGGGTCCGTATAGATTGGTCGGCATCACGGCTATGTAGTTTGTGCCGTATTGCAGGTTAAAGCTTTCGCACATCTTCAGACCGGCTATCTTGGCGATAGCATACGGCTCGTTGGTGTATTCCATGGGTGAAGTCAGCAGCACTTCTTCTTTCATTGGTTGCGGGGCTTCGCGCGGATAGATGCAAGTACTACCCAAGAAAAGCAGTTTCTTTA
>CASFRN010000175.1 GCA_949296855.1 uncultured Bacteroides sp.
ATGTGATAAAGGCGTATTTGCAGCACCTGCACAGGCCACGGTTGCTGATGTCGAATATAGACAAGGGCTTTGTCCTCGGCTTTATTGACTTTATAGAGCATACCTACCGCAATACCAAATCGCCCGGCAATCCAAAGGAAATGTCGTCCCATACGCTGCATCTCTATCAGTCCACGTTGGTGCGTATGCTCAATGCGGCTGTAAAAGAGGGCGTATTGGATAGAAACCCGTTCTATTCGTTGGAACGGAAAGACCGAATCGGCAAGCAACAGGCCGAAAAAGAATACCTGACCAAAGAAGAACTGAAAGCGTTTGCCGAAGCTCCCACCGTCAATGAAACGACCAAACGGGCTTTCCTGTTTTGCTGCTTTACCGGATTACGATACAGTGATGTGAGCGTATTGACATGGCGTGACATCAGGCAGGGAGATAATGGTTGGATGGTGTCGGTAAAGGCCATGCAAAAGACAGGGAAACAGGTGGTAATACCTCTGAGCCAATCAGCAATGAGCCTACTGCCGGACAGAAACGGATGCAAATCGAGCCAAAAGGTATTTGACATGACTTGCCTTAGTGCCTGCGACCGTTGCCTGAAAAAGATGGCTACTGCCGCAAAGGTGGCAAAGAATATCAGCTTTCACACAAGCCGCCATACATTCGCAGTCTTGGCACTGGCCGCAGGCGGAGATATTTATACGGTGGGCAAGTTGCTCGGACATACGAGCATTAACTCAACGCAGGTTTATGCGGATGTAGTGATGGAAACAAAGGTCGAAGCCATCAGTCGGATTTCAAACTATTTTTCCAAATAATGCGGAAATGTTAATGGATTGGCTTAATGGATTGGTATTGTCTGAAACGGTAAAAAGTTGCGCACTATTTTGCTGTGTAATAATAAAGTAGTACATTTGCATAAAAATTACGATTATGGCCATAACGATTAAGAACATCCCGGTTTTGGAAGGTGCTACGGCAGAAGATTTTGTACGAAGTGCTGACAAGAACGCAATAAAAGCAACACCCCGTTTGTCGGCTTCAGCCAAGAAACGGTTGCAGAAAGTGTTGGAGAAATCCCGTTCATTCCGTTTCAATTAAGCATGAACGAGATTTCCTTGTATGATGATTGCGTCATGCTCGCTTACAACAAGGAAGTACGTGAAAATTGTCTTCCATTTAGTTGTGGCGTGAATGACCTTGACGATTTTTTCCTCAATGATGCCGATTTGTATGCAGAAGAATTGTTGGGGAAGACTTATTGTTGGATAACGATAGAAGCCCCACACCGCATTGTAGCATTGTTCACATTGTCGAATGACAGCGTCAAGATCAAACTGATGTCCTCTAATGATAAAAACCGCTTCCAGCGCAATATCGTAAATCCTAAAAGGGGGCGCAGTTACCCGGCTGTGCTGATTGGAAGATTAGGGGTCAACCGTGAATTTCAAAATACACCGAGCCATATCGGACGGCAATTGATGTCCTTTATAAAAGATTGGTTCCGGCATGAGGACAACAAAACGGGATGCCGTTTTATCGTGGTAGATGCCTACAATGATGAAAAGGTGCTTCGATATTATGAAAAAAACGGTTTTGTTCCTCTATACAAGACGGAAGAGTTAGAAAAGCTGTATTATGATATTCCGCAAGGCGAGCATTTGAAAACCCGCTTATTGTATTTTGATTTGAAACGAAAATGAAATAATCATTTTCAACATTAGCCTCGGAACAATTCTAGGGTTATTTGTACGTATAAAGAAGAAATATTTTAATCCGTCAATACTAATGGTATTATCCGTGGCGACTTTAAAACTAATTGGAATCATATTGATAAACAACAACTTCTTGCTTGAAGGCAGAGATTATAAATAGAATGAGAGTTGGCAGATAAGCCTGTCAACCCTCATCCTAGAATATAGTTAACGTGGATTTTGTTCTATCAGAGGATTTTGATTCATCACAATAAGCGGTATAGGTAATACATAATGATTATCATCCGGCTCTAAAGTATATGTTTCACCATAAAGCGTGTGGGTAATGGTTTTAGCAAAACGGGGGTCTTTATTCAAGCGTTTCAAATCGAACCAACGAGTTCCTTCACAAATACACTCCCTGCGGCGTTCATCCAGAATTAAATTCAATAACTTTTCCGGGTCTCTTTCAGTTATATCTGTATAGGTGCCTGCCACATGGCGTTTTCTTGCCACTCCGTTCAGAAGACGCAAAGCGTCATCTGTTTCATTTATGCGTGCGCACGCTTCCGCCTCTGTCAAGTAAAGTTCCCCTACATTTAGTCCACGATTATTTGGAAACCAAAAAGCGGTTCGAGGAGTGTCCCCATTGGGATCATCCCCCGAAAACAGCGGATAGGAAGTAATGAAGAGTTTCCACCGCAAATCTGTCTCTTTATCAAATAAAGCAATCAGTTCATCGGATAAATTGTAATCGGCGTCTTCATTGGGTCCATACCCTTCACCCTTGTAACATATAATATCCGCTTCTTCCCAACGGTTATACGAATATCCGCTTATGCCAAAATCCGGATTGACATCTTCCAGTTCATATTGATTGTAGTCAAAAGGTTCGTCCCATTGTTCTCTTGCGGCACGGGCGGCTTCCCGGCATTGTTCATATTCGCCCTGATACAAATAAATTCTTGCCAATAAAGCATATACAGCAGTCTGGCTGGGTCGGAAAGAATATTCAGGCTTTTCTTCAGTAAGCAAATCTTTTGCCGCGTTGAGGTCGATAAAAATCTGGTCGTACACTTGCTGGACGGTTGCCCTTTCGATTGTAATGTTAGGGTCTGCCTCCAACATCAAAGGGACTCCCAAATCTGTTCCCGCCGTATTTTTGTCATAATGTTTTGCATACAGATTCACTAAATTAAAATAAGCGTAAGCACGATGGAATCTTGCGGCTCCTTCCACGTAAGAGCGGGTAAATTCAGTCCCTTCGGGAGCATTTGCCAAATTATTCAGAATATAATTACATAAATAAATGACATGATAAAAATTGGTATAACAATCTTCATCATCATTGACGCTGAAAAGATGGTCGGCCCATGTATAGGCATTTATCCCCCATGAAGCATATTTATACGCCTTGTCATCGGGTATGGTAAAGTCGTCGGACATTATCAGGGTCAGGCATTGTCCGTAAGATATATAGTTATCGTAACTATAATTATCCAATATCATACCGAAATCATTTACGGTTTCAGGGATAAGCGTTCCTTTAGGAGTTTCATCCAAAAAGTCCTGACAAGAGTTCAAGCTAAGCAGGGCGGCAAGTAAGAATATGTATTTTCTCATAATCGACAATATTAAAAGTTAATGTTTAATCCTACAACCAGACGAGGCGTTTTACCCAATCCGCAACTCATTTCCCACGGATTAACGCCGCTTATCAGCTGGTCAGGGTCTAAATGGTATTTATTGGCAGCCCAAAATCCTAAGTTTTCGCCGCCGACGCTGATAGAGCCGCCTCTCAAACCTATGCGGTTCAACAAACGTGTAGCATTATAGGTCAAGTTTATGCTTTTGAAGTAAATCACATCGCCTTTATCTATCATCTGGTCACTAAATAACAAGCAGTCATCACGGTTAGTCGGCGCATATCCGGCTGTATATAATTTTGGGACCCATTTACCAGAATTATCTTCACCTTCAATCCAGCGGTATTCTTCTCCGAACCATTCGCTATACAATCCCGTCATAGATGAATATGGGGTCGGCAAGCGCATCTTATTCCCAAACCTATACGTTATCATGAAACTTAAAGTGAAATCTTTATAAGTCAAATTGCTGGAAAGGCTGCCAAATACCGGCGGGTTAGTTGTACCGACAAAATCCAAATCTTCCAGTTCCAGCAACCCCATATCCATATACGAATATTTGGTGTCATCGCCTTTCTTCATAAATGTCGGTTCGCCGTTTTCGTCCAATCCTCCATAACGGTGTACCGCTATATAGCCAATCGGTTGCCCTTTCATCGGATTGCCCTTAGATGCCCCCCTGCGGCTTGGCGCATAATTCATTTCCGTCACCCGGTTCTTATTGTACGACAAATTCAATGTCATATCCCACTTCACTGGAGTATGAGCCAGTATTTTAGCGTTCAAAGACAAGTCTAATCCCACATTGCGGACTGTTGCGGAATTTTTGAAGATTGTACTCCAGCCTGTAGTCGGGTCTATATCCACGTCCGCCAACAAGCCTTTTGACAAGCGGTGATAGAAATCAAAGCTTCCGGAAATCCGGTTATTGAGCAACCTGTAATCAATGCCCAGATTCCAATTGTATGTTTTTTCCCAACCCAATTGAGGGTTAGCCGGATTCGTTACCATTAAATAGTTTAAAGAAGGAATAGAACCGTCAGACACCGCTTCCGCCACAATATCCGGTCCGGTACTCTTATCAATGTTTCCCGTCAAGCCATAAGATGCACGCAACGATAGGGCGTTTACAAAATCGGCATGGAAAAATTTTTCCTTGTTGATGTCCCATTTAGCGCCGACAGACCATGAAGGGTTATTACGGAACTTGCTTGCGTTGGTCAGCAAATTGGTCTGGTCAAGGCGGACGCTGGCAAAAACATCATACTTGTCTTGATAACTGATATTCGCGGTACCAAAATAAGAAACATAACGCTCCAGCGTCTCGGCATAAGAAGGAGCATAGCTTTCGTCCAAATTCTGGACACGCCCGTTATAGCCGTTTACTCCGCTTTGTAATGCTGCAAGATTAACGCTTTGAGAGGTCAACAATTCCGGGTCAAAACCCCATAACCAGTTAGAATAGGTATTGCCTTCCAACGAATAGACCTCATTCCCTGCCAATACTTTATAAGCAAAATCCCGGAACGTATTCGAATAAGAAACCGTATTGCGTATCGAGTACGAATGCAGATGCGTATCCCCTAGGTTCTTAATGCCTCCGCTGGCAGGCAAATGGTTCTCGATGATGGCTACGGGATGTCCGTCAGCTACTTCTACTTCGGTAAACTGGTTTGTCAGGTTACGTGTCGTATAATGGTCTTGCGAATAGAATTGGGTGTCTTGGGTTTGCCCGAACTCGTAACTTCCTTGCGAGGTGATTTCCAAGCCCTTTACGGGAGTCCAGTTCAAGCGTAATGTGGTCGATAAATTATAATCTTCTGTCTGCTTGTCGTTCATCCGTAACATTTCGAGCGAATTCTTATGCCAGTCACGCATGCCCAATACCTCACATTCCGATGCCCATTCTTCAGACACTCCATTATATTCATTATAATAAGAGCCGTCATCATTCAAAATGCGTTTCCATGGTTCATAACTGGTCATGTCCATGCCGTTATTCTTGGCTTTACGGTATGTGCCTCTCAATCCGATAGAGACGGTAAATGTGCGGTGCAATTTGAAATCATTGTTCAACAACAGATTGAACTTATTGTATTCATTGCCTACTTCACGCGCCTTGCTCTGGTCATAACTCAAAGACAAATAAGTAGACGAGCGTTCACCACCCCTTGATATGGAGATATTGTGCTGTTGGGTAAAAGCACGGCGATAGAAATTATCCGTTATCTGCCGGGCGTTATTGAACCTGCCCAGTTCAGTCACTTGCCCCCAGGCGTTGTCCAGCGTGATGTTGCCTTGATTGTACTGATTGTAAATTTTTTCAAGCTCATTCAATCCGCCATAGGCGGTAGTGCTTATCCCTTGGTCAAGAATGCAGTCAAACTGAGCCTGCACATATTGGCCGGAAGACAAGAAATGCAAATCGTCCCAATCCACTTTCCCGCTTGAAGTCACCGTCCCCGAATAGCTTACGTTTATTTTCCCTTGATTCCCGCGTTTTGTGGTGATGACTATCACTCCGTTAGCCGCACGGATACCCCAAATGGAAGCGGAAGCCGCGTCTTTCAATACCGTAATCTGGGCGATGTCATTAGGGTTCAGATTCAATTCAGAACTTTCCAAAGGGAAACCGTCTACAACAATCAAGGGCTTTGTGGTGGCATTCAATGAACTCAAGCCGCGGATGGTTATCTCGTTGTCCCTGTCTACGTAAAGTCCCGGCACGGCTCCTTCCAGCTTTTCGCTTACATTGGTAGAATAGATATATTTCATGTCATCGGGAGTTACGATATTGTAAGCGCCCGTAGCACGCCCTTTTTCTATCGTTTGGACACCGGTCACAACCACTTCCCCAAGCAATTCGCTGTTCTCATCCAATAAAATCCGTAAGGTTGAACGGCTCCCGACATTGACATCCAATGTCTTGTAGCCTAAGTAAGAAACTTCCAGTTCTTTACAATTTTCGCCGATATTCAATGTAAAATGCCCTTCAATATC
>CASFRN010000176.1 GCA_949296855.1 uncultured Bacteroides sp.
GGCATTTTCGGGGCAAATTCTGCGGGATTACCGAAAGAAAAGCCTACATGCAGGGTGTGCCGTAACAGATACATGGCACACCTTTTTTATTTCCCGATGCAGCTCCCGTCCCAATTTCCGTAAAAATGGTACGCTTCCCCCACTTATGGTTACGGTGTTCCTCCTTGTTCCGGTGTAATTTTGCATCAGATAAAAACAAGAATAGAATGGAACAGAAAACAGAATTACCTGAAGAATTGTGCGTGGACGAGGCGGTGTGCTTCATCGCATACCGTCACCACGTCACACCGCAACAGCTCTTGCGCCATTTCCTTTGCGGAGAGGCATCCATAGTCTTGGAGGATAACGAAGTGGAGATACTGAAAGGATTGTCCGAGCAGGTCAAAGATGATAGGATTACGAACATAAAAACAAGATAACAATGAAGAAGAACATCGGAAATGTATTGGCATTGTATCCCACGCCCGCAGTTGTCGTGGGTACGGAAGTGAACGGAAAAGTGAACTGGCTGCTGGTCGCCCACGTGGGTATCATCGGGCATGACCAAATCATGTTGAGCTTATTCAAGAAGCATTACTCTAACGAGGGAGTCAAGCAGACGGGAAAGGTGTCCGTCAATATGGTGAACGAGACGATGCTGGAACGAGCCGACTATGTGGGTTGCACAAGCGGAGCGAAAGTGGACAAGTCTGATGTGTTCGTCTATCACAAGGGCGAAGCCGGAACGCCCGTCATTGACGAAAGTCCGCTGGTGATGGAGTGCGAGGTGGTGGACAACTACGAGACGGAAACTTTCGACAACTTCATCTGCAAGATAACGAACACCTATGTGGACGAGGATTGTCTGAACGAAAAGGGCAAGCCCGACTATGACAAGCTGAAACCCGTGCTCTTTGAGATGCCGAACTACACCTACCTGCGCACGGGCGAGACCATCGGTAAGTGCACCAGCTTCGGCAAGGCATATAATAAGAAGGAGGAAATGCGATGAAAACAAGATTCTTAGGAAAAGACAAACTGGAAGTATCCGCCATTGGATTGGGTTGCATGGGCTTCACGCAAAGCTATCCCCCGTATCCCGACCGCAAGGATGCGATAGAGACAATACGCAAGGCGGTGGATTTGGGCGTTACTTTCTTCGACACCGCCGAAGTGTACAGCTACGGCCAAAACGAGGACTTGATAGGTGAAGCGTTGCGGCCTGTGCGCGACCGGGTGGTCATTGCCACCAAGTTCGGTTACGACCTGTCCGAAACGCCAGACTTGACCACATCGGCACGTCCTGTTTCGCTTTCGAGTCGTCCGGAAACCATCCGTAAGGCGGTGGAAGGTTCGCTGCGCCGTCTGCGTACCGACCATATCGACCTTTACTATCAACACAGAGTTGACCCGAATGTGCCTATCGAAACAGTAGCCGAGACCGTAGGCGAACTGATAAAGGAAGGCAAGGTGCTGCATTGGGGATTGTCGGAAGCCGCTCCTGCCACCGTGCGCCGTGCCCACGCCGTCTGTCCGCTGACTGCCGTGCAGAGCGAATACTCTCTGTGGTACAGGAAACCCGAAGCGGAATTATTGCCTACGTTGGAGGAATTGGGCATCGGCTTCGTGCCGTTCAGTCCGCTGGGCAAGGCGATGCTGACTGGGCGTTTCAACAAGGACACGAAGTTTGACAAGACCGATTTCCGCTCCGCCATTCCCCGTTTTCAAGGCGAGAACCTGAAGCACAATATGGAATTGGTAGAATATGTGGAAGAGCTTGCCAAGAAGAAAGAAACCACTCCTGCCCGTATCGCCCTCGGCTGGCTGCTGGCGCAGAGAACGTGGATAGTCCCCATTCCGGGAACCAAGCGCATTGAGCGTATCGAGGAGAACATAGGTGGTGCGGACATACAGTTTACGCCCGAAGATTTGGCGGACATCCGTCGGCATTTGGACAACATAGAGATAATCGGAGGACGTTATCCCGAAGATCAAGAGAAGATGACAGGACTTTAATCCCGGACACCTATGGAACGACGAGAATTTCTGAAGAAGTCTGCACTCGCTGCCTTGGGTACAGCCGTAGCCGGAACGGGGCTGGTGCAGGCTTTCAACCTCGTAAACGATAATGAATCAAATACAGACCAAATGAAGATAGTAGTATTGACGGGCAGTCCCCGTAAGAACGGAAATTCTGCTTATTTGGCGGAACAGTTCATCAAAGGCGCGGAAGAAAAAGGGCACGACGTGTTCCGTTTCGACTGTGCTTTCAAGCAGGTGGAGCCGTGCCGCGCCTGCAACCGTTGCGGCATGGACGGGCCATGTATTTTCAACGACGACTTTCAGGAACTCCGTCCGCACCTGATAGAAGCGGACATGGTGGTGTTCGCTACGCCGATGTATTATTTCAGCATCTCGGCACAGATGAAACGGGTTATCGACCGTTTCTATGCCATCAACGGGCAGATAAAGGGAGCGTCGAAGAAGGCCGCTTTCCTGATGACCTACGCTGATACCGCCAAGAAGGAAGCGGAGCCGATGCTGGTGCATTACCATACGCTGATGGATTATCTCGGCTGGACAAGCGTGGGCGAAGTGGTGGCTTCGGGCGTATGGACGGCAGGCAGCGTCAGGAATACGGATTATCCGTAGCAAGCCTATCAATTAGGGAGAAGTTTATAAGTAACGTGAATTCGATGAATTTAAGAGGCGGAAAAGTGTGTTAGATGAAATCACAAGCTGGTTTATCCATTTCTTGGCTGGCAGCAGGTTTTCTTCCTCGCTTTTCTCAATCTCCATGCTGGCCGCTATCAGTTTCCGCACATCCGCCAAAGGGGGAATCTTCAAAGATTCGTCCACGTTGATGAAATCCCCGTTCTTCTCTTCCTTGAAACGGAAACCTCCCATGCGTGAGAAATCGTCTATACCCGTCAGAAAGTCAAACGATGACAACCGACGTATCGGCCTGCCTTCTTCTGATGCGGCTATCTGCTCCCGTCGCAAAAGCAAGGTACGCCCCAACGGTCAGGCAAAGCATCCGAAAAACACCCGAATATATCTTTTCCCGGCTGCGTATATTGCATCCCTGGATAATTGTTCAAGTCTTCACTCAGGAACAAATCGCCGTGCCTCCTCAACCACTCATCATGGAACGAGAAGCTATAGCTGTCGGAACCACGGAGCGATTCATACCCTAACTCTCCGATAAGCTCAATTTCCTTGAGCCAGTCAAAATCGGCATATACATAAAGTTTCTTCATCGCCTATTCCTTTTTAGATGCCCGTTCCCTTGTCTTCAGGCTCAAATCCTGCAAAGACCTTCCCAGCTTATCTTCCTTGGCTAGCCACAGGATGTCATCATCCAATTGCAGGGCGTAAAGCACCCGGAGATAAATGCCTATCGCCACCGTTGGGGCACCTTTCTCTATGCGTGACACGGTTAGTGGAGAACAGGTTGCCCGTTCCGCCACCTGAGCCACGCTCAGATTCCTGCGCAGCCGAGCCAACTTTATCTGCTCTCCCACCACTTGCATCTTTCGTTCCAATTTCCGTGGCAACTTGGTGCCCATTGTATTCTTAGCCATAACTCATCATATAATATGCAAAGATTATGCTTTTTATTTATTTAATGATAGGTTACATCAAAAATAATGGTTTACTTCCGAGAATACTTGCTGGCCAAAAGAAACATATATTATCACAAATAAACCTTATCTTTGCAGCCGAGAAACAGATGCGGCAATCGCCACAGATTTCCGCATCCTTCCCGAATTTCGAGCAAATGAAAGTTAAATACGTTAAATATGAGCGCTTTGACAAGTGAAGACATTTTGCAAATTTCTCATTCTACCGTTTAAATCGTAACTTATTGGCTATCAATATCAATAATATGCTGCATCGGCAATTCTCATTTTGAGACAGCCTCATTGTCGCATTGGTACATTTTAAATCTAGTGAAATTAAAACTGTTTTGATTTTATCCGCTGAAATTGTTAAGCGAGATATGAACCAATGTGTGATTGAAAGGTTTAGAATCTGTTTCAGGCAGTCTTACTTTTACGTTCTCCGTCCCAAAACCGTACGGTTTCCGAACCAAAAACATACGGTTTCCGAACCAAAACCGTACGTTCTTGGGACGGAAACCATAAAAGGATACCGTTTGAACCGGTAATGCAATTCAATTGTGAGTTCAAATACCTTGGAAATATTTAATTAAGAAGAACTGCTTCATGCTGGTTTGTTTTTGAAGCATCAATTAAGAAGTTGTTTTGAAGTCTGTTTAAACCAATAAATTCCATGGCTCGTAGTTTGGACGAAGGCGTGTTTAGGAACGCATTTCCATACATAATACGTACGAAGATAATCGGGACACGGTGATGTGACTCCCATAATGGCAAGTCCCCAGCAGAAAGATGCAAATTCCTTTTGACCGGTGGGGCAAAAAAGGAATATAATCCATGGAATGATACCTAAAAGGGTAGGGAGTAGCGAAGAAATGATATCGTTTGTTCGGCTGATAGGAGAATTACAGGTCATGTATGCCATAAATCGTGCGGGGAGGATGCCGATGTATGCAGTAGCTGTCCGAGGATATGGAAGGCAATGCAGCCATTCATGAACGATGCTTAGAGATAAAGCGGTCAGTAAGCCGATGGCAATCCAAAGTTTATTAGTAACTGCATATCCAGCTATGTAGTTTTTTAAATAAAGTGAGGCGATTACAGGTAGAAATAAAGGAGAAGCTATGAATATCGCACGCATCCAAAAGTTATCTTGCGGGATTTCTAATTTGACGGCTTCAGGCGGAAGCGGTTCATCAGGGGCTTTATACGGTTTGTGTGAACATCCTTTCCATATTATACGAGGTATTATTTTCATTTTAAAAAATTGTTTTGAATTAATCCAAGAATAATGTGTTATGGGTTTCCATGATGCCGGAACGAACACCGTATCGGAAGATGGAAACCCACATTAGCACATTGTTTATTAGTACATTTATTTTATATGTCCTCGAATCTTCTCCAGATAGGCACGCATCCGGGTAGCGTCTTTTTGGTTGATGATATCCAATAGCTCGTTCAGTTCGGTGCGGATGCCTTCCACATGAGCAGGTGTGCGCGGGTTGAACAGAATTTCCTGCAAGAGGTAATCGTCTTCGTTCAATACGCCTTTGGCTATTGCCATGTGGCGCTTGAAGGTCGTACCCGGTGCGTCCTGATGCTTCATCACTGCCGCAAAGGCGAAAGTGGAAACAAATGGAATGGAGAGCGAGTAAGCCATGGTCTCGTCGTGTTCATCGAAAGTATATTCGAAGATGTTCAAGCCCAAGCGTTGGTACAGGTCTTTAAAGAATATCTTTCCCAAATGGTCGCCTTCTTTGATGATGATGGCATTCTCCGAACTCAGTTGGTCTAAGTTGGCGAAAGTCGGTCCGAACATGGGGTGGGTGGATACATAGCGGAATCCGCATTGTTCGTAAAACGTCAACAGGTCGGTCTTTACCGAAGCGATATCGCTGATGATGCAATCCTTAGGCAAGAATGGCATGACTTGGTTGAACGCCTGAAGCGTGTATTTCACCGTCACGGCATTGATGACCAGTTCGGGACGAAACGCTTCGATTTCCTCTTCTTTTGTAAACCGGTAGCAATTGTACATGAACCGCAACCGCTTAGGGTCTGTCTCGAATACAGCCACTTCGTGTTCAAAACTCAATACATCGGTAAAGAAGGAGCCCATTTTGCCGGCTCCTAATATCAGAATCTTCATCTTTTTTCAGTTAATAATTAAAAGTGAATGATTAATAGTGGCTAACGATATCTTCGTTGTTCATTATTCACTATTCATTATTCACTAAATACATCATTTATTAATGATTTCTAATTGCTGGCGCACGCTTTCTTCGTGTATGGCTTCGAATACGGTTTTTACAAATTCGGGATCCATGCCGCAGAGGCTTCCTTGTGCTCCGCGCTTGTCGAGGATTTCGTTGTAACGTCCGGTTTGGAGGACGGTCATGTTGTGCTCTTTCTTGAACGTACCGATTTCGCGGCATACGCGCATACGTTTGGCGAGGATTTCCATCAAGTTATTGTCGCATTCGTCTATTTGCTGGCGCAATTCGTGCAGGCTTTCGGTAGTCTGATGCTCCTTGCGGATGACCAGCAGGTTCAAGATGTAGTCGAGCACATCAGGGGTCACTTGTTGCGAAGCGTCACTCCAAGCACTGTCCGGGTTGCAATGCGACTCTACGATTAATCCGTCGAAACCTAAGTCCATAGCTTGTTGGCAAAGCGGGGCGATGAGTTCGCGTTTGCCTCCGATATGGCTTGGATCGCAAAGGATAGGCAGGTTCGGGATGCGGCGGCGCAATTCGATAGGGATGTGCCATTGGGGCAGGTTGCGGTAGATTTTCTTGTCGTAAGAAGAAAATCCGCGATGAATAGCAGCCAACCGTTTCAATCCGGCTGCATTGATGCGTTCCAAGGCGCCTATCCACAATTCCAAGTCAGGATTAACCGGATTCTTGACCAATACGGGGACATCCACACCTTTCAGTGCATCGGCGATTTCTTGTACGGCAAAGGGGTTGGCAGAAGTGCGTGCGCCTATCCAAAGGATATCAATTCCTGCTTTCAAACATTCGTACACGTGTTTAGCCGTAGCCACTTCGGTTGCTACATACATGCCGGTTTCTTTCTTCACATTTTTCATCCATGCCAGTCCTTCTACACCGATACCTTCGAAGCCTCCGGGTTTGGTACGCGGTTTCCAAATGCCTGCGCGGAAGATTTTGATTCCTTTGTTGGCAAGTTGGGTAGCGGTTGACATCACTTGTTCTTCGGTCTCAGCACTGCAAGGTCCTGCAATGACAACTGGGCGTTCCTTTGATACGCCTTCCAGTTCGATGGGTTGTAATTCGAGTTCCATATTGTTGAGTATTTAATCAATTGTTCATTGTTTGGATGCGTTTCAGGGCTTCCGCTAATTTTTCGTCTTTGGCGCAGAGCGAGATGCGGATATACCGCTTTCCGTTGCTTCCGAAGATGAAACCGGGTGTGATGAAGACACGGGCTTCGTGCAAGACCTTTTCGGTCAGGTCTTCTACGTCGGCATACGTGTCGGGTATCTTGCCCCACAGGAACATGCCCACTTGTTCAGGGTCGAACGTACATCCTAAGGTGCGCATAATTTCCTCAGCCAGTTTCCGGCGTCGGCTATATACATTAAAGTTGGCTTCTTCATGCCATTCTGCACTATTCTGATAGGCTTGTGCGGCGGCAAGTTGCAGAGGACGGAATGTGCCAGAGTCAATGTTGCTCTTTATCTTCAATATCCATTGGATAAAGGTAGCATTCGTGGCAATCATGCCCACACGCCAGCCCGGCATATTGTGGCTCTTGCTCATCGAGTTGAATTCGATGCAGCACTCTTTCGCTCCTTCGATGTTCAGGATGCTGATAGGCTTGCGGTTCAAGATGAAGCTGTACGGGTTATCGTTTACTATCACGATGTTGTGCCGGCGGGCAAAGTCCACCAACTTTTGGTACAGTTCCAGCGTAGCATTGGCTCCGGTAGGCATGTTCGGATAGTTGGTCCACATGATTTTCACGCGGCTTAGGTCCATTTGTTCCAGTTCATCGAAGTCGGGTTGCCAATGGTTATCTTCTCTTAGCGTGTAGTTAATGATTTCGCTTCCTAATATTTTATTTAGCGATGTGTAAGTAGGATATCCCGGGTTAGGAACCAATACTTGGTCACCCGGATTGA
>CASFRN010000177.1 GCA_949296855.1 uncultured Bacteroides sp.
CAAAGAGTGAGGTAATGACTTGGCAACGGTCGCAAATTCTGTGATTTGCGGTGTATTTCTGTCAAACAACTCTTATCTGATGCAAATGTACACAAATAAAGCGGACGAAAAGAAGAATACAGCATTTTTTTCTTTCATATGTTTTGCATATAATCCCTGATTTCAAAACGTACCAGCATAGAATAGTTTTACTAATTGCCGCTGTCTGCATCGCTTTACTTATTGTGGTAACCCTTACAGGTAAAAGACTGGAGAAAAGAAAAACCATCCTTTTCTCCAGTCTTACTATATGGGAATATACACGATACTTCAATGGCCGTTCACTCTTACTACCCTGAAACCGACATTAGCATAACCCTGCGCACCATTCCTCACGTCATCTGATTTTTCGCTGCGGCAATCGTCACGTTTGGAATCCCAACTGCCGCCTTTGATGATATACAAAGCCGCCTATACCGAATATTTTTTCAGTATAGGAATAAATTTTCGGTACTTGCCTGTGCAGCAGCTTGCTTGTAGCTTTGTGGCATGTTAAACCCATAAAAAAGACAGTTTATGAGAGCAAGTATCGAAGAGTACAAGGCAGTGGAAGCGGCTGCGATGAAGTTTGTGAAAAGCGTGGCGGAAGGCAATAGCGCATATGCCAAGGAGTTGTTCATCGATGAGGCCGTATTGTTCGGCTATCTGGACGGGAAGTTGGAGCACAGCGGCATCGAGCAATTTTATCAGAATGTAGATACGGTCGGTGCGGGCAATGACTTCAAGGCGCGTGTCGATGTGGTGGACGTGGAAGAGACACTTGCCGTGGTCCGCGTGCTGGAAGAGAAATGGGGCGGGCGTATCGACTTCACCGACTACCTGCTGCTGATGAAGATGGACGGCGAGTGGCGGTGCGTGGCAAAGGCGTACAACCAAAATTCGGATACAATACGGAAGTAACGCTTGCTTGCTTAAATCCGTGCCGACATTCGATTCGTCTCCGGATTTTTCATACATTTGCAACTGCTGATTATTAACGGTAGGACAATGACTGACATTAGTACTTTTATTCAAGATTTCCGTGAGGCGTTCGGCGAAAAAGCCACGCTTCCCATCCTGTTTTATTACAGCGATACTCCAGTCTCTTTTCTTGAGAAAACCAATGGTTGCATATTCAAGTTATTGGCGAAAGCCAAAGAGGGGCAAGACGTCACCCTCGGTGCCGATACAGTTACTTGCGGTGGTGGCAAACACTATGCAGGCTTTGCCCCGTTGCCAGAATGTGTTTATACGTTTGTTTCCGAAAAGGAACGGTACAAACAAACGCCGCTGGACGTAAAGGAATATGTGGAGCAACTTGACGTAAAGCTGACCGACCGGAAATACCTGAACTTTGTCCGCATCGACCGGGCGGTTTCTTTTGAGGGGATGGAAGGTTTGCTTTTCTTCGCCACACCTGATATGCTTTCAGGTTTGGCGACATGGGCGTACTTCGACAACAACGCCGAAGATGCCGTGTCTGCTCCTTTCGGTGCAGGATGCGCATCGGTCATCAGCCATGCGGTGCGTGAAAACCGTTTGGGCGGTCGGCGGACATTTATCGGGCTCTTCGACCCTTCGGTACGTCCTTACGTGGAAGCCAACGAATTGAGTTTTGTCATCCCTGCTTGCCGTTTTGCCGAAATGCTCCGGACAATGTGCGAGTGTTGCCTTTTTAATACTCCGGCATGGGCCAAAGTGCGGCAAAGAATGCAATAGGGGAATAAATAGGAATTTGTTCAACTCGAAATTTCTTTCAATCCGCGCCGATTGGCGTTGTCGTCAGCGACGACAGCGGTTCTCCAAGTTCGCGAGGACTATCGTCGCCGTATTTAGTGCTTATCCGTGCCGATTAATGGTTTCGTCACCCGTCGACGGTGCTTATCCTGACGGATTGATGCTGTCGACGCAGTTTCCAATGCTTATCGGGACGGATTACTCGTAAATCCCCTTTTGGTAGTCCGTGATATATTGCGTAAACGTCTTTCCCGTCTGTTGCTTGAAGAAACGCATCAGATGGCTGGGGTCGGAAAAGTGGAACTCGTCCGC
>CASFRN010000178.1 GCA_949296855.1 uncultured Bacteroides sp.
ACCGTATAAGTTTAAGAAAAAAGTATTTAACCCTAATGTAGGGCCGCTGATGATTTACGAATGCCACATCGGTATGTCACAGGATGCCGAGAAGGTAGGGACTTATAATGAATTCCGCGAAAACGTCCTGCCGCGCGTGGCGAAGGATGGCTATAACTGCATCCAGATTATGGCTATTCAGGAACATCCCTACTATGGAAGTTTCGGTTATCACGTATCCAGCTTCTTTGCTCCGTCATCGCGTTTCGGTACGCCCGACGAGCTGAAGCAGCTTATTGATGCGGCGCATCAGATGGGGATAGCCGTTATTATGGATATTGTACATTCACATGCGGTGAAGAATGAAATGGAAGGATTGGGTAACTTTGCGGGCGACCCTTGCCAGTATTTCTATCAGGGCGACCGGCGTGAGCATCCGGCGTGGGATTCCCTCTGTTTCGATTACGGAAAGAACGAAGTGCTTCATTTCTTGCTCTCTAATTGCAAATATTGGCTGGAAGAGTTCCGGTTCGACGGTTTCCGTTTCGATGGCGTGACTTCCATGTTGTATTATAGCCATGGCTTGGGCGAAGCGTTCTGCAGTTACGAAGATTATTTCAACGGACATCAAGATGACAATGCCATTTGCTACCTGACTTTGGCGAACAAGCTGATACATCAAGTAAATCCGCGTGCCATCACTATTGCCGAAGAAGTGTCGGGTATGCCGGGATTGGCGGCTCCTTTCAACGACGGCGGATACGGTTTCGATTACCGTATGGCGATGAATATTCCGGATTACTGGATTAAGATTATCAAGGAACGCCGTGATGAAGACTGGAAACCGTCTAGTATGTATTGGGAAGTGACTAACCGGCGGAAAGATGAAAAGACCATTTCGTATTGCGAGAGCCACGACCAGGCATTGGTGGGCGATAAGACCATCATCTTCCGTCTGATTGATGCCGATATGTATTGGCATTTCCGCATTGGTGACGAAAACGGAACGGTGGAACGCGGCATCGCGTTGCACAAGATGATTCGTTTGCTTACGGCTTCTACAATCAACGGCGGTTATCTGAATTTCATGGGTAACGAGTTCGGCCATCCCGAATGGATTGACTTCCCGCGTGAAGGCAACGGCTGGTCGTACAAATATGCACGCCGCCAGTGGCATTTGGTAGACGATCCCGCCTTGTGCTATCACTATTTGGGTGATTTCGATTCGGCGATGGTTCACCTGTTGGAGAGCGTGAAAAATATCCAAAAGACCGATGTGATAGAAGTTTGGCATAATGACGGCGACCAAGTGTTGGCATACCGTCGGAAAGACTTGGTATTTGTATTCAATTTCAACCCCACCCGTTCGTTTACCGATTACGGATTCTTGGTTCCGCGCGGCGAATACCGTGTGGTATTGAATACAGACAGTAAGCAGTTCGGCGGATTCGGTTTCTCAGATGATTCCATTGCCCACTTTACGTGTGCCGATCCGCTTTATGCGAAAGAGAAGAAAGAATGGCTCAAGCTCTACATTCCGGCACGTTCGGCTGTAGTGTTGAAACGCCAAAAATAACGAAGCAAACAAGAAAATAAGCCGGCAAGGGAACGGAGTCGTGAACGGTCATGAAAAAGAAACCGGGACCTTGCCGGCTTACCAAGCGAAGCTTGTTCACTAAAACTTACCAACTTGACAATGAGTGAATACATTCATGCTGCATACCGGAAAGCCGCTCGCATACAAACCGTTGTGTGCGGCTTTCTTTTTGCGGTCTTCAGTTTTACCTATCTTTATGTTTTCCAACGCGATGTATTAGAAGCCCTGCATTACTCGTTAGCGCATGGGAAAACGCATTTCGCGCCGCTGGTTAGTGCCCTTATCATAACCGTTATCTTATTATTGCTCCGCTGGGGAGTCAATAGCCTGTTAGGTTTGAAAGGCAACGTGCGTGCACTTTCTTACTTTCCTTCCTGCCTTCTTTTAGGAGTATTGACCGATGTCGGAAAAAATGTTTATATGGACGGTTACCATACGCCGTGGGGATGGATGCTGCCGCTAATTTTATTGGTTTACATCGTTTTGGCATACTTCCTGCGCCGGGTATTCCGTAAACAGTTGAATAGTGAAGGAAGCCCTATCCTGTTGATGAATTACAATTTGCTTATCCTTGCCGCGTTGTGCCTAATGGCAACTATGTTAGGCAACACCAGCCGTAGTTTTCATCACGAGCTGGAAGCCGAGCGGTACTTGCGTGCACATCAATACGAAGAAGTTTTGGAAGTAGGGAAGTATTCGCTCGAAGCTTCGCGTACCTTGACCGTACTCCGGTCGATAGCCATGTCACATTCGGGGCAATTAGGCGGAAAGCTGTTCGCTTATCCGCAATATTACCGCTCAAGCGGTTTGTTCTTTGCCGACGATTCTACTCAGACTTGCCGATATACCAACGATTCTATTTATTATTTATTGGGAATGCGGCCTTATCAGGGAGAGGACCGCTTGCTGTTCTTACGGAATATTTGCTACAAAGGAACAGCCAAATACACCGCTCTCGATTATTATTTGTCGGCTTTGTTGCTTGAAAAGCGTTTGGATGATTTTGGTATAGCTTTGACGGATTTATATGAGACGGAAGATACGTTGCCCCGTTATTTTAGCGAAGCGCTTCTGCTTTACCGCGATTCGCATCCTGAATACCCGGTTCAAGTAAACGATAGCGTCATCATAAAGCGTTATGCTGACTATCGGAAGCGGCAGGCCGAGTTTTCTTCGGTTGTAGAAGAAAGAAACAGAATGCGCAGGGAGTTTGGCGATACCTATTGGTGGTATTTCGATTATCAAGAATATTTGAAGTAAAATAGTTAAAATCAAAAGATATGAAAACAAAATTATTCGCATTCGTAATCAGCCTATGGGCTGTTCTTTCACTACAAGCGCAAACAAACGCACAGGTCAACGAGCGTTACATCGAGGTGACAGGCACATCGGAAATAGAAATCGTGCCCGACAAGATTCATTATCTGATTGAAATCCAAGAATACTTCGAAGAAGAATTTGACGGAAAGTCGAAACCCGAAGAATACTGCACCAAAGTGCCTTTGGCTGAAATAGAACAAGGATTAAGGGAAGCTCTTGCCCAAGCAGGTATTCCGCAGAATGCCATACGCACGCAGGAAATCGGCGACTATTGGCGGCAGCAGGGGCAGGACTTCTTAGTTTCCAAGAAATTCGACATCACCTTGACCGACTTCAATCAGATAAACGAAATCATCAAACGCATTGATACGAAAGGCATCCACTCCATGCGCATCGGCGAACTGGAAAACAAAGACATGCTTGCCTATCACCAAAAGGGGAAGATAGAAGCACTGAAAGCCGCCCAAAAGAAAGCAACCTATCTGGTGGAGGCATTGGGCAAGAAACTGGGTGATGTGATACGTATTGTGGAGGAAGGGAACAGTAATATTTTCCCGTTTGCGCAAAGCAACGTCCTGTCATCCGATGCTGCCTCATTCGACAGCTTCCGCACCATCAAGAAAAACTACTCCATGCTGGTACGCTTCGAAATCATAGAATAAAAGCAAAGCGGACGAAAGGGAAATGCACAATTTTTTCTTTTCGTCCGCTTTATTTGTGCTCATTTGCATTGAATAAGAATTGTTTGGCAGAAATGCACTACATATCACAAAATTTGTGACCGTTGGCAAGTCGCCATTACCTCATTCTTTGAGGGAATTTCATAATTTTACGTTCATTCGTTCACCTTTATAAAAAATGTCGTGTACATCTGTTGATGTAGCCGAAACTTTTACTAAACGGATACGGCGGTTCGTTATCATGCCCGGGAACTTGCCTTCCCGTTGCCCGATGGTCAATTCTCCTGTCTGGTCATTCCAAATTAATTGGATTTTTGAAAACACCCCCTTCTCGTAATTATAGTTTGTCCCTTCGTCTTCATACAGCACGTACGAACCGTTTGCGCCTGTAAATATCTTTATGGTCCAGTCGGCAGTATACGCTTCTTTCATTGTTTGTGGATTGCCGTCTGCCAATGGCAAAATGGAGCCAGCTTTTACATATACAGGAATATGTTCCATCGAGCACGGAACTTTTATCCATCCTTGATGAGCGACAGGATGGTCGTTCCAATAGTCATACCATCCGCCTTCGGTTTGAGGGAAATATACATCCCACTCTTTCACGCCACTTTCCACAACGGGTGCCACGAGCAAAGACGGGCCAAACATATATTGGTATTTTTGGCAGGATGCCGTCGGGTCGTTGGCAAAATCCATGAACAAGGGGCGCAGCAAAGTGCCGTTATTGAAACAGATATTTGCGTTTTCCGAGTAAATATACGGTGCCAGACGGTAACGGTCTGCCAGCGATTTGCGTGCAAGGGCAAATGTTTCGGGACTATAATTCCAGAACTCCGTATTGCTCATATATCCGTGTACACGCATCAACGGCAAAAACACGCTTGTCTGTATCCAGCGCATCATGCATTCCTGGTAAGCGGGGTCAGTGTACTGGTTTCCCGGCCGGAAGAAACCTCCCGCATCATAAGTCCACCACGGCTGTCCGGATACCGACATGCTCAATCCGCCTGTGATTTGCCTTCTTAGCGTGTTCCAGTCGTTTCCTACATCGCCCGACCAGGTCACCGTAGCATAACGTTGCGCGCCTGGGAACGAGCTACGGGTAAGAATCATCGTCCGTTTGTCGGGGTCATCATGACGTAAACCTTCGTATACGGTCCGGTTGACCAGTAGCGGATATACATTGCGGCATATTTCTCCGGGCACTTTGCCGTTCATTATTTTTCGTCCGTACAAATCATCGTTTTCCGGTTCGGTTGCATCTTGCCACCAGGCGTCTATCCCATACGGCAAAAGCCTG